>NZ_CP100416.1:5886157-6046031 GCF_026017845.1 Amycolatopsis mediterranei | reverse complement strand
GGTGGTGGGGGGGCCCCGCCGGGGCCCCCCCGGGCGGCCCCCCCCCCCCCCCGGGGCGGCGGCGCCGCGGGCGCGGCGCGCGGGGGTCCGGCCCGCCCGGGGGGGCGGGCGGCGGCCGCCCCGCCCCCCCCGGCCCCGCCCCCCCCCCGGGGGGCGGGCCCGGGCCCCGCCCGGCCCCCCCCCTGGGCCCCCCCCGCCCCCGTGTGGCGCCCGCGCGGGACAGCGGGATCCGGCCCGGTGTGTCCCCGGGCCGGATCCCGCAGCGCGCACCTCCGGCGGTTCAGCCGAGGTCCTTGCGGAAAACTCAGCCGGTCCCGGCCGGCACCCCATCGAAGTCCTTCGGCCCTGGTTCGGTGACGAACCCCCATCCGGGTGTGGAACGCGTGCGAACCCTTGTTTTCCGGCGAAGCGATCGCCCGGCCCACCGAGCGCCCGTGCGCGGCGCTGCGCCCGTGTGCGGGCAGGGGAGTGACCCTGCCCGATCCTGCCGGCCCCGACGAGCGGGTTCCCGGTCAGGGAACGAGCCGGTGCACCCCGATCAGCACCTGCTGCCAGACGGCGGCGGGGTCGGCGCCCTGCTCGACCGACTTGAGCGCCGGCGCGATCACCGTTTCCTGGATCTTGCCGTCGCCCGGCCCCTTGTACTGCGGTTTCCCGACCTTGCGGGCCTGGGCGACGAAGACCTGGCCGCTCAGCGCCCCGCCGAAGTAACCGTTCATCTCGCTGAGCAGGTCCGGGGAGGTGAAGGCCTCGACCTGGCTGGGGAAGTTGCCGCTCACCCGGAACGCGTGCAGCTGCTGCTCCGGCGCGGTCAGCCAGGCGGCGAGCGTGGCGGCCTCCTTCTGGTGCGGGCTCGAGGCCGGCACGGTGAGGTAGGAACCACCCCAGTTGCCGCCGCCGTCCGGGAAGGCGTCGGTGAGCGCCCACTTGCCCGCGTTGCCGACCCCGGCCTGCTGTTCGATGATGCCGAGCATCCACGACGGACAGACCTTCGTGGCGAAGGCGCCGGTGCGCAGGCCGTTGTTGCCGTCGTCTTCGAAGGCGGTGAGCCCGGCCGACTGCCCCTGCTTCACCGCGGCGGTGACCTGGTTCCAGGCGTCCCGCAACGCGGTGTTCGTCTCCAGCGTCGGGCGGTTTTCGCGGTCGAGGTAGCCGACCGGCAGCTGGTTGACCTTGGCGTTGAAGATCTGCGCCGAGGAGTCGAACCACGGCTTGCCGTGCGAGTGCTGGACGTACTTCTCACCGGCCTTGAAGAAGCTGTCCCAGGTCGCGAACATCGTCTTCACCGAGCCCGGGTCGGTGGGCAGGTTGGCCGCTTCGAGCAGGTCCTTGCGGTAGCACATGGCCAGCGGGCCGATGTCCGTGCCGTAGCCGACGAGCTTGCCGTCCTTGCTGCGGCCGGCCTCGTACTTCCACTCCAGCCACCGGCCGGGTTTCACGTCGGGCGGGCCGATCTCGGCCAGGTCGGCGAACTTGTCCGCGTGGGCGAGCACGTCGGCGAGGTGGCCCTCCTCGACGGCCTGGATGTCGGCGAGCTCCTGGCCCTTCTGCAGCTTGTCCAGCAGGTCCTGGTGGTACGGACCGCCCTGCTCGGTCCGGACCTGGCGGATGGTGAGCCCGGGGTGGGTGAACTCGTAACCGGGGATGAGGTCCTCGTAGCCGAACTGGCCGAACGTCGACACCGTGAGCGTGATCCGCTCCGGCGTGGCCGGTCCGCATCCCCCGATCAGGAAGAGCAGGACGACGACGGCGGCGAAGGCCGGTTGTCTTCGGATCTGCCTCATGCGCGCGCACTCCCCATCCGCGGCACGCTCCGGGCCCCCGTTGGCTGGGAGCGCTCCCGGGGCGAGTCTTGTTTCCCGGTGCGGCGGGTGTCAAGGTGCGCGACGGCGGGTGTCCGCGCAAACACGGAACGCGGGCTCCGGCCCCTGCCGGTTCCAGACTCGTGGTGCCCGAGCCCGGGGTGCCCAGGCCCGTGGTGCCCGGACCCGTGGTGCCCGGAAAGGCTGCGATGAAGCGTCCGACGATCACCGACATCGCGAAGGAGGCCGGGGTCTCCAAGGGCGCGGTCTCCTACGCCCTCAACGGCCGCCCCGGTGTCTCGGAGGCCACCCGGCGGCGGATCACCGAGATCGCCCGGGAGCTCGGGTGGGCCCCCAGCAGCACCGCGCGGGCGCTGTCCGGCGGCCGGTCCGGGGCGCTCGGCCTGGTGCTCGACCGGCCCCTGGAGGCGTTCGTCCCGGCCCTGCTCGACGGGTTCGAGGGCGAGCTTCTGGTGCAGGCCGCCCCCGGCCGCGACGCCGCGCTGGCCGTCTACCGCCGCTGGCGTGCCGAGCGGAAGGTCGACGGCGTGCTGCTCACCGCGCCGGGCTGCGCGGCCGAGCTGGTGCGGATCGGCCTGCCGGCGGTCGTGCTCGGCGGGCCGGGCGGCGTGCCGGGCGTGCCCTCGGTGCTCGTGGACGACGTCGCCGGCGCCGCCGAAGCGCTGGCGTACCTCGCGGCACTCGGGCACCGGCACGTGGTCCGGATCGCGGGCGCGGCGGTGTTCGCCGACCCCGCGGCGCGGCGGCGGGCGTTCACCACCGCCGCGACCGGCCTCCCGTACCCGGGCACCGTCCACCCCGAACCGTCGGCCGACGCGGTCCGCCGGGTGCTGGCCGCGCGCCCCCGGCCCACCGCGCTGCTGTGCGACACCGACGACCTGGCGGTGGCCGCGCTCGCGGCCGCGCGCGAACTCGGCCTGGCGGTGCCGAAGGACCTCTCGGTGGTGTCGTGGGACGACACCCCGCTCTGCCGGCTGGTCCGCCCCGCCCTCACCGCGATCCGGCGCCCGCTGGCCGAACTCGGCGCGCTCGCGGCCTCCGTCCTGCACGACGTGCTGGCCGGGGCGCGCCCCGGCGACGTCCACACCTCCCGGCCGCGGCTGATCACCCGCGGCAGCACCGGCCCGGCGAACGGGTGAAGGCCGCTTCGGGGATCTTCGCGTTCCCCGAAGCGGCCTTCACCGGTCTGTCCACTTCTGTCCACTCAGGACGGTTCAGGTGCCCTGGCACGTCGGCGACGGCGCCGCGCTGCCTCCGGTGGTGTTGACGACCAGCCCGAAGGTGGTCGTGCCGTCGGCCGCGACGGAGCCGTTCCAGTTGGCGTTGCGGACCGTGACCGCCGAACCGGACTGGCTCAGCGTGCCGTTCCACACGCTGGCGATCGTCTGGCCCGCGGGCAGGGTCCACCCGGCCTGCCAGCTCGTGAACGGCCTGGTGCCGTGGTTCATCACCGTCACCGTGGCCTGGTAACCGCCGCTCCAGGTGTTGGTGATTTCGTACATCGCCATGCACGAGCCCGCCGGGGTCGTCGGGGTGGTCGGCGTGGTGGGCGTCGTGGGTGTGGTGGGAGTCGTCGGTGTCGTCGGGGTGGTGGGTGTCGTCGGGGTCGTGGGCGTGGTCGTCGTGCCGGTGCCCGGGTCCTTCACACCGGTGACCTCGCCGTGCCCGCCGTCGAAGGTGACGTCCGAGCAGCCGTAGAACGTCTCGGCGCTGTCCGAGCGCTTCCACACCGAGTAGATGATGTGCCGGCCCGACTTGTTCGACGGCAGCGCACCGCTCCACTTGTACTGGCCGTCCACCGTGCCGACCTGCCCGGTCACCGGTGGGTGGTCCACCGTCAGGAACGGCTGGTCCTCCAGCGAGTCCCAGGTGAGCGGCTGGTTCGGGTTCCACCCGTCCTTCGTCACGTACGTGTAGAACCAGCCCGGGTGCGCGGCCCACGCGTTGTAGGAGAAGTCGAACTGGGCCCCGGAGGTGAGGTGGGTCAGCGGCCACGCGCCGACGCCGTCGAAGCCCGCGTAGTTCGGGTTCCCGCCGGAGCACAGCTTCCCGTCGGGGATGAACCCCCGCGTGCGCCCGGCGCCGTCGGACCGCAGCACGGCGAACCAGTTGTACAGCGAATTGGCACCGCTGACGCCCACGGCGGCCGCGCAGGCCGGGTTGATGGGCTTGATCTCGCCGGTCGAGCTGAGCCCGTCCTGCCAGCACAGGAAGGTCCGGCTGCCCGGCTTCATCATGGCGCCGTGCGCCTCGGCCGTGCCGGTGTTCAGCAGGATGGCGGTCAGGCTCGCCAGCAGCACGGTGACGGCGGCGAGGATGGTACTTCGTCTCCTGGTCACGTCAGTCCCTTCATTGGGTTGCGTGCGTCGAAGACTGGGAGCGCTTCCAAGGTCAGGATACGCGGTGGGGGTCACTTCCGGAACAGCCCGCGATGGCCGGGGCGGGGACCTTGGCCTACGTTGGCGGGGGCTCCTCGAACGGGGCGGGCCGGTGGAGAAAGGCAGAGAGTGGACAGTCCGTCTTCGGTTCCCGCCTGGGTGCGGGCCGAACCCGCCCGGCTGCTCGGGTTCGCCCGCGGCGCGGTGCACCCGGCCGGGGGGTTCGCCTGGCTCGACGACGCCGGGCGGCCGGTGCTCGACCGGCCCGTCGAGACCTGGATCACCTGCCGGATGACGCACGTCTTCGCGCTCGCGTCGCTGCGGGGCGCCGACACCGGCGAGCAGGTCGCGCACGGCGTCGCGGCGCTCACCGGGCTGCTTCGGGACGCCGAGCACGGCGGCTGGTACGCCTCGACGGCGGTGGCCGAAAAGCGGGCTTACGAGCACGCGTTCGTCGTGCTGGCGGCCGCGAGCGCGGCCGCGGCCGGTGCCGAAGGCGCCCGGCCGCTGCTGGCCGAGGCGCTCGAAGTCGTCGAACACCGGTTCTGGGAGCCCTCGGCCGGGCTCGTCGCCGACGTCTGGGACCGCGGCTGGACGCGCCTGGAGGACTACCGCGGCGCCAACGCCAACATGCACACCGTGGAGGCCTTCCTGGCCGCCGCCGACGTCACCGGCGACGCGGTGTGGGCGGCGCGTGCACTGTCCATTGTGGAGCGCCTGGTCCACGGCGAAGCCCGCGCGCACGGCTGGCTCCTCCCTGAGCACTACGACCCGGACTGGCGCGTCCGGCTGGAGTTCAACCGCGGCGAACCCGCCCACCCGTTCCGCCCGTTCGGGGCGACCATCGGGCACCTCTTCGAATGGGCGCGGCTGGCCGTCCACCTCGGACGGGCGCTCGGGGCCGCCGCGCCGCCGTGGCTGCTGCCCGACGCGGCCGCGCTGTTCGAGGCGGGCGTGCGGTACGGCTGGGCCGTCGACGGACGGCCGGGGTTCGTCTACACGACCGACTTCGCCGGGACGCCGGTGGTGCGCACCCGGCTGCACTGGGTGGTCACCGAGGCGATGGCCGCGGCGTGGACGCTGCACCGGGAAACCGGTGACCCGGCCTACCTCGCCCGCTTCGAGGAATGGTGCGCGCACGCCGAAGCCTGCTTCGTCGACCGCGAACTCGGTTCGTGGCACCACGAACTCGACCCGGACAACCGTCCCGCCGCGACGGTGTGGGCCGGCAAGCCGGACGTCTACCACGCCTACCAGGCGACCCTGCTGCCGGACCTGCCGCCCGCGGCGTCGTTCGCCGGCGCGGTGATCACCCGCGGCTAGACTGCGGGGGAACCTCTTCGACAAGGAGCACCATGTCGCCTTTCGCCGCGGCTGAAGACCGATACGCGGACATGCCCTACCGGCGGGCCGGGCGCAGCGGGCTGAAGCTGCCCGCCGTGTCGCTCGGCCTGTGGCACAACTTCGGGGACGACAAGCCCCTCGACGTCCAGCGCGCCGTGCTGCGCCGGGCGTTCGACCTCGGCGTGACGCACTTCGACCTGGCCAACAACTACGGCCCGCCGCCCGGCTCGGCCGAGGCCGGCTTCGGGCGGCACTTCGCCGCCGACTTCCGCCCGTACCGCGACGAGATCCTGGTGTCGTCCAAGGCGGGCTACCTGATGTGGGACGGCCCGTACGGCGAGTGGGGCTCCCGCAAGAACCTCCTGGCGAGCCTCGACCAGAGTCTGGCCCGCACCGGGCTGGACTACTTCGACATCTTCTATTCGCACCGGCCGGACCCGGAGACGCCGATCGAGGAGACGATGGGTGCGCTCGACACCGCGGTCCGCTCGGGGAAGGCGCTGTACGCGGGGATCTCGAACTACTCGCCCGAGCAGACCGAAGCCGCGCTCGCCGCGTTGCGGGAGCTGGGCACGCCGCTGCTGATCCACCAGCCGCGGTATTCGATGCTGGACCGCTGGGTCGAAGACGGCCTGCTCGACACCCTGGACGAGCACGGCGTCGGCTCGATCGCGTACTCGCCGCTGAGCCAGGGCCTGCTGACCGACCGCTACCTCGAGGGCATCCCGGCCGACTCCCGTGCGGCCGGCGCCAGCCCGTTCCTGACCAGCGACCGGCTGACCGAAGACACCCTGGCGACCGTCCGCGCGCTGAACGACATCGCCGAGCGGCGCGGGCAGACGCTGGCCCAGCTGGCCATCGCCTGGGTCCTGCGCCGCGGCCGCGTCACCTCCGCGCTGATCGGCGCGAGCAGCGTCGCCCAGCTGGAGAACACCGTCGCGGCCACCGCGAACCTCGATTTCACCGACGAGGAGCTGGCCGAGATCGAGAAGGTCCTCGGCCGGTAGCCCTGCTCAGCAGCCGATCCGCGAAGTGCCGACGGCGACGTCGTCGAACCACAGCGTGTCGGCGTCGCCGGCGTAGCTCTCCCAGCCGAGCCGCAGGTCGATCAGGGCCGGGTGCCAGGCCCGGTTGAGCCACTGCTGGTCGATGTCGGGGGTCGGGACGCCGTCGACGACGAGCCCGGGTACCGCGGTGGAGTTCAGCCACGTCCGCAGCTGGCCCGCGCCGCCGTCGACCTCGAACTCGAAGCAGGACCAGGTGCCGGTGGCCAGCGGGACGCTCTGGGCCACCCCGGCCGGGCTCTGCGCGGGCAGCGTCGCGTCGTCGGACTCGCGGTTCCACTGCAGCGCCCGGTTCTGCCCGCCGGCCCGCAGGTCCCGGCCGTTGTCGGCGGTGTCGCGCAGGGCCATGAAGGCGACGTGCCCGGTGGGCAGCGCCGTCGTGTGCCGGACCCAGAACCGGCCGAAGAGGTGGGACGAGCCGACACCGGTGAGGCTGGTGCCGAGGAAGGCGTGGTTGCAGTAGCCGCCCTGGCCGGTGACCTTGACCGAGCGGCCGCCCGAGTGCGCGACCGAGGTGTCGACGGCGACCGTGCCGGTGCCCGAGCAGTTGGCCGCGCCGACGGTCCAGCGGCCGCCCGGGGTGCTGCCGGTCTGCTGTTCGAAGTCGTCGCAGATCGCGGCACCCGCACAGCCGGCGGGCGGCGGCCCGGACGTCGTCGTGGTCGGGGTGGTGGTGGGCGTCGTCGGCGTCGTGGAGGTGGTCGGCGTGGTCGTGGTCGGGGGAGCGGGGTCGCCGCACGAGACGCCGTTGAGCGCGAAGTCCGTGGGCGTGTCGTTCGTCCCGCTGTAGGTGCCCTGGAGGCCGAAGGAGACCGAGCCGCCGGCGGGCAGCGCGCCGTTGTAGGACAGGCTCTGCGCGGTGACCGCGGTCCCGCTCTGGCGGACGGTGGCGTTCCACGCGGACGTCACGGACTGGTTCCCCGCGTAGTGCCAGGTGAGCGTCCAGGAGGAGGCCGCGGTGGCGCCGTTGGTCACCGTGATGTCGGCGGTGTACCCGCTCTGCCACTGGTTGACGCGGTAGGCGACCGAGCACGCGGGCGCGGCGGTGGCCGGACCGGCCACGACGATCGCGGTGGTGCCCGCCGCGGCGAGGCAGAGCGCGGCCAAGGCGCCGGCGAACCTGTTCATGGGGTGGCTCCTCCTCCGGACGCGGACAGGGGCGCCGTGGCCTGCACCACGGCGCCCCTGGGTGGTGGCCGCGTTCTGGCGAGGCGACCTGGCATGGGAGCGCTTCCAGCCGCGGGAAAGGTAACCCCGGTGTGTCGCGCTTGTAAAGAGGGACCCGGACGCGGGCCGATCCGGTGGTCCGTTTTCCGCAGCCGGTGCGCCCGGCCTCGCCACTGAACGCTCCTGAACGGCCGAACTCGTTGGGGCGCGGGACATGTCCCGGTCGCCCTGCGCCACCGGTCCGCGGGTCCGGACGCCGCCGTTGGGGTGGATTCCGGAAAATCGTCCCAAGATCACGGACGGGCGCCGAACCGGGGAAAATGGGAGCGCTCTCAGTCAGGCTCGCAAAAGTGCGTCCGGCCGGAAACCCTTGTTGCGCACTCAACTTCCTTGTTGCGTCCTCAATTTCTCGCAAATCACACGTTTTCCGCCTTCGTGACGACCTGGGCCGCCGCGGACACGCTGCGGTAGGGTCGTCGTGGGGAGCCCCCGAACTCCGGAAATCGTTGGATGAACGATGAGTCGACAGGCCAAACCAGGGAGCAAGCCCTATCGTGCACAACTGCGGGACCGGCTGACGGCGTTGGGCTTTCCCGAGGAGGCGATCCCGGCCCAGGTGGCGAAGAACCTGATCGTCGAATGCCGGATCCCGCCGCGCGCCGCGTGGCGGCTGGCGTCGGAGCTTTCGCTCGACGTCGCGGCGCACCAGTACAACGCCGTCACCGGCGACCCCCGCGCGGGCATGCGCGGCACGCGGATCTGGGAGTACGAGCAGTGGCCGGATCGCGGCGTCCGGCCCACCGTCGCGGCGCTGCGGGTACTGGCCCAGGTCTACGGCACCGGCTGGAAATGCCTGCTGGGGCTGCGTGATCTCGAGCAGCTGCCGGCCAAGGACCTCGCCGAGTACCACGCCGACGCCGAGCCCGCGGTCGTCACGGTCGCCCAGCCCGAGGTGCCGCCGGCCCGCACCCCGGCCCAGGCGGAAGAGGAGTTCGGCGCCGGCGCCCTCGGCGACGCCCTCCTGCTCACGACGACCAACGTGGACGATGTCCAGCTCGACGACCTGTGGTCGGACCTCGACTTCCTCGGCGGCGCCTACACCCGGATCGCGCCCGACTCGATCCTCGGCCAGCTCGCGGTGATCGCCGACCGGACCGCGTCCCTGCTGAAGGGCCGTCAGCGGCCGAAGCAGACGCAGGACCTCCTGCTCATCGGGGCGAAGTCGAACGCGATGATGGCCTGGATCGCGGGCGACCTCGGCCGGTACCGGAGCTCGCGCGAACTCAATTCCGCCGCGTGGCTCTACACCCAGTACGCCGACGACTTCCTCGCCCGGCGCTGGGTGCGCACGTCCCAGGCCCGCGTGGCGTTCTGGGCCGGCAACGGCATCGAATCCGCGAAGCTCGCCGCCGACGGGCTCAACTACCACGTGGGCGGGCGGCTCACCGACGCCCCGCTCATCCTCGCCGAGGCGCGCGGCTGGTCCTCGGTGCAGGCGGAGCGGAAGGTGCTGGACGCGATCGCGCGCTGGACGGCCATCGAAGACCCGGACCTGGGGGCCGGTGGCGAGGACAAATTCTTCAACATCACGAAGGACCGGCGGCACTACATGGCCGGCAACGCGCTGCTTTCGGTCGGGCAGGCCTCGGCCGCGCTGCGCGAGTTCACCACCGCCCGCGAGGCTTTCGAGCAGCTGTCGACGGAAAACCGCTGGGAAGCCATGGATCCGATGATCCGGATCGACACGGGCCGCGCACACCTGCGGCTCGACGACCTCGAAGGGGCCGCCGCGCAGGTCGGACCGCTGCTGGACGCGGGCGTGGGCAAGCAGCCGGACATGGTGCGCGCCATGCTGAAGCTGATGGTCACCGAGCTGGCCGGCCCGCGCTGGCGGGCGGCCACGACCGCCCGCAACCTCACCGAGGCCCTCCTGGACGCCCACGCTTCGGCGCGCCCGTGACACCAGACTCGACCCGGACGGAGGCGCCCGAGGTGGCACCGCACGACGTCTCGTGCCCGAAGACCCCGTGCGCGGCCTGGGCGTTCGAGGGGCACACCCGGCGGGACGTCGTCGTGGTCGCCGACCGCTTCGCGCAGTTTGCCCGCGAGGACCGGGTGTTCACGCTGTCGGGCCTGCTGGCCATGCTCGGCTCCGGCGGTCCGGTGGCGCCGGGCTGCCACTGGATCGTCCACTTCGGCCAGGGCATCGACGCGACCGACGGCGAGCTGCTCGAAACCGCGTGCGAGAAGAGCGAAGGGACCGTGTGCCTCGCGGACCCGGCCGCGGTCCGGCGGCCGTCCGAACCGCCCGTCGTCGTCCACAAGAGCCGGCCGGAGAACGTCCTGCTCGCCGGCGTGCACAGCCCGGCACCCGCGCACTGCCGGGCCGAGCTGCGGATCCACCGCGACAACGAGCTGGTCCTCGACCACCACACCGGCGAGCACGTGCAGGGCATCGTGATCATCGAGGCGATGCGGCAGATCTGCATCGCGCAGTTCGAGACCGCGATCCGCCCCGGGCTCACCCCGGCGGCGTACGCCGGGGTGTGGAAGCGGATCGACCTGTCCTTCCAGGACTTCCTGTTCCCGCTCCCGGCCACGGTCGAGTCGCTGATCGTCGAATCCGACCTCGACCGGGAGACCAACCTCAAGTTCCGCGCCACGACGTCGGTGCGCCAGCAGGGGCGCACCGTGGCCACCGCCGGCATCGAGTACTCGATGATCGCGCAGGGGCGCGTCGGCACCCTCGAACGCCGCAAGGCAGGCCAGGCCACCCGGGCCTACCTCGGCTGAAGGCCGAACCCCGATCCGGAAGGAAACCACCCCACGATGTCCGACCTGCAACAGCAGGACCGCTCCGCGTCCTTCGCCCAGGGCCTGAAACTCATCCAGCAGCTCGGCGGGGCCGACCGGCCGGCCGTGCTGGACCTGTTCGAGAGCATCGGGGAGGCCGAGTTCGGCGAGCAGTGCGTCGGGTTCATCTACGGCGACGTCTACCACCGGCCCGGCCTGGCGCTGCCGGAGCGGCAGCTGGCGACCGTCGCCGCGCTCACCGCCCTCGGCTACGCCGGTTCGCAGCTGCAGTTCCACGCCAAGGCCGCGCTGAACGTCGGCTGCACCCGCCGTCAGCTGATCGAGGCGGTGATCCACGTCAGCTCCTTCGCCGGGTTCCCGGCCACGCTCAACGCCCTGACGGCGCTGAAGGCGGCCTTCGACGGCCTGCCCGACGAGGAGCCGGCGCCGGCCGAGGAGGTCGCCGAAGTGCCGTGGGCGGGCATCGAGGACCGCTACGAGCGCGGCCTGGCGGCGATGCGGGCCGTCGACGGCGAGGCGGGGGAGCAGGTCGCCGCGGGACTGCGGGACATCGCTCCGGACCTGGCCGTCTCCATCGTCGAATTCACCTTCGGCGAGATCTACAGCCGGCCGCACCTGAGCCTGCGCCACCGCGAGATCGTCACGATTGCGGCCTGCGTCGCCCTGGGCACCGCGCTGCCGCAGCTGAAGGTGCACGTCCACGGGCTGCTCAACGTCGGCGGGACCGAGCAGGAAGTCGTGGAGACCGTGCTGCACCTGGCGTTCTACTGCGGCTTCCCGGCCGCGCTCAACGCCATCGCGGCCGTGCGGGAAGTGTTCGCGCAGCGGTGAGCGGCTTCGAAAAGCTGCGCGTGGTCGCGCTCGACTGCGACGGCGTACTCATCGACGACACCTACCTGGCCATGATCGCCCGGTTCGTCACCGAGCACGGCGGGCGGTACGACGCCGCGGCCGAGCGGGACGTCATCGGGCTGCGCGACCTCGTCGTCGCCGAAAAGATCACCCGCCTCTGCGGTCTGGACCAGCCGGCCGAGCTGACGCTGAAGCAGCTGTGGGCCGCGCGGCAGGACTACCTGGCCGAGCACCCGATCCGGGTGGCCGCGGGCGCGCGGGACGGCCTGGAGGCGCTGGCGAAGCTCCCCGTGCGGCTGGTCTGCTACGGCGGCCGGACCCGCGAGCACACCTTCGACCACCACCTCGGTGACTTCGCGGACCTCCTGGATCCCGAGGTGCCGTACGTGAGCATCAACGAGCACCGCCCGGGCGTCGAGCACATCACGCGGACCGTGCTCGGCGTCGCCTTCGACGAGATCGTCTTCGTCGACGACGTCAGCCGGGTCGCCGAGGACGCCCGCGCGCACGGCGCCGGCTTCGTCGGGTTCCCGTCGAGCCCCGCCCACGCGCGGCAGCGGGAGTTCATGGCCGCCTGCGGTGTCCGCCACTTCGCCACGTCGCTCGCCGGGCTCACCCCGGAATTGCTGGCGACCGTCGACGGCGAGCTCGCGGCTTCGACACACTGGCCGCGTTGAGGAGTGCCCCCGACCCCTTGGAGCCGCTGTGAAGTTCTTTTCCCTGCCCCGCCCCGGCGCCGAACTCGTCCTGGCCGAGCGGGACGTTCCCGAGCCCGGTCCCGGCCAGGTCCTGGTCCGGCTGCGCGGGTGGGCGGTCAACGCCCGCGACCTGATGATCCTCAAGGGGTTCTACCCGAAGCCGGTGAAGCCGGACGTGATCCCGCTGTCCGACGGCGCGGGCGAGGTGGTCGCGGTCGGCGACGGGGTGCGCGCCTGGACCACCGGTGACCGGGTGGCGGCCACCTACTTCCCGGACTGGCTGGCCGGTCCCGGCACGCCGGAGAAGACCGTGGACGACCTGGGCGGCACGCTCGACGGCGTGCTCGCGGAGTACGCGGTCTTCGCCGAGGACGCCCTGGTCGCGATCCCCGCGCACCTCGGCTACGCCGAAGCCGCCACGCTGCCCAGCGCCGGCGTCACGGCCTGGCGTGCCGTCGTCGAGGAAGGCCGGCTGACGCCGGGGCAGACCGTGCTCACCCTCGGCAGCGGCGGCCTGTCCACGTTCGCCCTGCAGTTCGCCGCGCTCGGCGGCGCCCACGTCGTCTCGACGTCCGGCTCGGACGAGAAGCTCGAGCGGCTGCGGGCGCTCGGCGCCGCCGAGACGCTCAACCACGCGACCACCCCGGAGTGGGGAGCCGCGGTGGCCGGCCTGACCGGCGGCGGTGTCGACCACGTCGTCGACGTCGGTGGCGGCGGCACGATCGGCCAGTCGATGCTCGCCGCGCGGTACGGTGGGCACGTCAGCGTCGCCGGCGTCCTGACCCACGAAGGCGCCGCCGACCCGATCCTGGTGCTGGTCAAGCAGCTGACGCTGCGTGGCCTCACGAACGCCTCCCGCGAGACGTTCCAGGCGATGAACACCGCGATCGAGCGGACCGGCCTCAAGCCGGTGATCGACCGCCGGTTCGCCTTCGACGAGGTGGCCGGGGCGTTCGCGCACCTGGAGTCCCGGACCCACATCGGGAAGATCGTGCTGGAGAGCGCCTGAGCGGCCGCACCCCCGCCCACTGTCCGCCGGGTAACTTTTGCCCGCCCGGCTGGGTATTTTCGCATCCGCCGGTCCGGGTTTGCGCTGCTCAGCGCGGGTGTGCCGGGACGAAAAAGTCTCCTGGGGGCAGGAATGGCGGCGGCCGTCGGCAACGGGAAGAGTGGACCTCACCGGGGAAGGCCGCCCGAGCAGGCTGCGGCTGCTCGGGCGAGACCCCGGACTGGGGGCGCGGGGAGGGGGTTTCAACCGCCTGGGGGTGGGTTGAAACCCCCTTCCCGCCCGTGGACGCGAGGTCGCGCCGGACTCGTCCGGGATCGCCGCGGCCCGGGACGAGTCCGGCGAGGAACCGGCTCAGGACGTCGTGCAGGCCCGCCCGTTGAGCGAGATCGAGCTCGGCCGGGAGTTCACCATCCCCGAACTCCCGGTGAACCCGAACTCCGCGCTGCCGCCCCCGGGGATGGTCTTGTTCCAGCCCGCGTCCAGCGCCGTCACCGCCGCGCCGTTCTGGGTGACCTGCGCGTTCCACGCCTGGGTCACCCGCTGCCCGTCGGCGTAGGTCCACGTCACCGTCCACCCGCTCACCGCGGCGGTGCCGGTGTTGCCCACCTTCACCGAGGCCTGGAACCCGCCCTGCCACTGGTTGGTGACCGTGTAGGCCGCCGTGCAGGACCCCGACGGCACCGGCGTGGTGGTCGTCGTGGGCGTGGTGGTGGTCGTCGGAGTCGTGGTCGTGGTGGTCGGCGTGGTGCTCGTCGGCGGCGGTGGCTCGCTGCCCCCGGATTCGCCCACGATCACGCCGCGGCCGTTCGTCCCCACGTACACCCGGCCGTACACGCGCGGATCGCCGGTCAGCGCCGCCCCGATGTTGCCGTACTGGTGCCGGTCGTCGTTGATCCGCGTCCACGAAGCTCCCGCGTCGTCCGAGCGGAAGATCCCGCGCACGCCATCGATCTCGGCGATCGTGTACAACGCGGCATACGTCCGCCCGGGAGCGGCCTTGCCGAACCCGATGTTGTCGGCTTCGGCGACGTTCGCCAGTTTCGTGAAGGACGCACCGGAATCAGTGGAGTGCCACAGGCCGTACACAGTGCCGGAGCCGCCGGCCAGCCAGACGTCCCCGGCCACCCCCGGCATCGCCTTGAAGTGCGCCGACCCGGCCGGCAGCCCGGTGGCCGCGGTCGCGGTGAACTTCGCGCCGCCGTCGGTGCTGACGTAGAACTTGCCCGCCGCGAACCCGTAGAACCGCTTCGGGTCGACCCGGTCGGACTCGACCACCGCGCCGGCCGGGATGCCCGTCGACGCCGTCCACGACGAGCCGAAGCCGGCGGAGTAGCTGACGTTCGCGCCGTCCGGGCTCCAGACGAACCGGCTGCCGTCGGCGGCCGCGGCCACCGTGCCGCCGCCGGCGTTCCCGCCCGGCTCCGCGCCCTGGAACCAGTTCTTCCCGCCGTCGGTGGAGAAGGCGATCCGGTTGTCGTTCGGCCGCGCGGACCGGTCCAGCGTGCCCACGCGCACGATCGTCGCCGGCGACAGCTCGGCGTAATCCAGGCTGGTGGTCGTGGTGAACACAGGCTGCGTGTACATGGTGGCCGGGACCGCGTCGAGGCTGTCGTGCCGGAACCCGCCGATGTCACCGAGGCCGGACAGCAGGGGCGCGCCCGACGGCGGGCTGATCAGGTCCAGCACCGCGGTCTCTTCGAGGCCGCCGACGACCGGTTTGATCGTGATCTTCCCGCCGCTGTCCCACTTCGTGAGGTCGGACGTGCCGTAGACGGTCGCGCCCGTGCCGTAGAGCAGGTGGTTCGAGTCGAAGGGGTCGATCTCCACCGACTCGGTCATCCAGCCGAGCTTCGGCGAGGGCACCGGGGGAGCGGCTTGGACGCCGAAGGTCAGCCACGGCACCGAGGAGACGTCCTGCGTGTAGCGCAGCGACCGGTCGGGGTAGCTGGAGAAGTCCCAGATCCGGGTCCAGGTGGCGCCGCCGTCGGTGCTGCGGAAGAAGATCACGTCCGGCCACCACGACACCTGGGTGGCGACCATCAGCGTGTTCGGGTGCTGCCGGTCGATCGTCAACCCGCTGTAGCCGAAGTAGTCGTCGGAGCTGTCCGACGGGATCGGGCTGATCCGCGTCCACGTCCCGGTCTTGATGGCGTACTTCCAGACGTCGCCCTTCGCGCCGTCGTAGGGGCCGCCGGTGTCGCTGGTCGCGAGGTAGAGGTAGCCGCCGGCCGGGTCGACGACACCCTTGTGCGCCAGGAACCCGGTGGGCTGGCCGGCCAGCCGCGCCCACGTCGTGCCGCCGTCGGTGCTGCGGTAGACGGTGTTCTGCTTGTCCGCGACGCCGACGTAGATCGTCTGCGTGGTGGCGCCGCGGGTGCCGGTCGACGGGTCGAACGTCACCCAGGTGACGCCCTCGTTGTCGCTGGAGTAGCCCGTGGTGTCGTTCGGGTCGGGCGCGTAGTTGCCCGGGTTGGGGAAGGCGGTGACCTTAGCCCAGGTGACGCCGGAGTCCGTGCTGCGCCACAGCCCGTTTCCGCTCGGCGCGCCGAGGTAGAGGACGCTGTTGCGGTTCGGGTCGATGGCGAGCCGCTCGCCCATGCCGCGGCCGGGCATGTTGCCGCCGAGCTTGAACGGCAGCGCGGCCGCCTGCCAGGTGGCGCCGCGGTCGGCCGACCGCAGGATCGCGCCGGGGTTCGGGTCCCAGCTGTTGGTGTACATCCCGGCGGCGACGTAGACCCGGTTCGGGTCGACCGGATCGGTGGCCAGGCTGACGACGCCGTTGTGGCCCCAGTCGGTCCAGCCGACCGAGTCGAGCAGCGGGAGCCAGCGGCCGGTGGCGGTGTTCCACCGGTACGCCCCGCCGATGTCGGTGCGGGCGTAGACGAGCCCCGGTTCGGTCTGGTTGAAGACGATCCCGGGGACGAATCCGCCGCCGGCGATCTCCGCGTTGCGCCACGTCGTCGTGGCGGCCGCCGGTGCGGCCGGGGAAGCCGGTGCGCCCGCGACGACCGCGACGGCGGCGGGCACGAGCACGACGAGCGCGCCGGCGAGCAGCCGTCTCGCTGAGCGGAACCCGACGGGGGAACGAGTTTCTGGCACGACGTTGTGCACCTCTGCCTCCACACTCTGGGAGCGCTTCCAGAGGGACGGTAAACCAGCGTTCGGAGCGTTGTAAAGCGTTCGACGATTTCGGCGATCCGCACTGTCCACAGTGGATCCGAGGTGGAGCGGAACCCGGCTTCGCGCCGAACGGGTGCCGGTTTTGTCGGAATCACATACGTGAATGACGATCAGGTGTCTGAATTGTTATCGCGGATCTTCTTGCCCGCCATTTTCCGGCGTGTGAGTGTGGTGGCCGCTGGCTGGACTGGACCTACGCTCGACTGCACTCAAGAAAGAGGCGACCCGGCAATGACCGATCAGTCAAGTACGCAGACAGCATCGGCGCGGCAGATCGGCCGAACAACGTTGTACTTCTTCGGCGCGCTCGGCGGCATCCTCTTCGGTTACGACCTCGGCGTGATCTCCGGGGTGCTCCCGTTCATCGGGAAACTGTGGGCGCTGACCAGCTGGGACAAGGGCGTGATCACCGCCAGCCTGTCGGTCGGTGCGATCGTCGGCGCGCTGTTGTCCAGCCGCACCAACGAAGCCCTCGGCCGGCGCCGCACGATCATGGTCGCCGCGGGCATCGTCATCGTGGGCACGCTGGCGGCGAGCTTCTCGCCGACGTTCCTGCTGCTGGTGGTTTCGCGGCTGGTCATCGGGCTGGGCATCGGACTTTCGTCCTCGACCGTCCCGACCTACCTGTCCGAACTGGCCCCGGCGCGGTTGCGGGGCGCGATGGGCGCGCTCAACCAGATCTTCATCGTGCTGGGCATCCTGATCGCGTTCCTGGTGAGCTACTTGCTCGGCCCGCACTCGGCCTGGCGCTGGATGTTCGCCGGCGCGATCGTGCCCGCGGTGATCCTGCTCGCCGGGCTGGCGTTCCTGCCCGAGACGCCGCGGTGGCTGGTCAAGAACGGCCGGGAGGACGAGGCCCGGCAGGTCCTGGCGAGCGCGCACGGCAACACCGTGAACCTCGACGAGGAGATCTCGACCATCCACGAGGTCATCCAGCTGGACACCGAGGAGAAGCCTCGCATCCGCGACCTGTTCTCCGGCTTCGTGCGGCCGATGATCGTCGTGGCGCTGCTGCTCGCGGTCGGCCAGCAGTTCAGCGGCGTCAACGCGATCAACGCGTACTTCCCGACGATGCTCATCGGCCTCGGCTTCGCCACGCAGGCGGCGCTGCTGTCCGGCGTGCTGCTGGGCGTCACGAAGTTCCTGTTCACCGCGTGGGTCGTGTTCGTGGTGGACCGCTGGGGCCGCAAGCCCCTGCTGCTCATCGGCAACGTCATCATGGTGGTGACGCTGGTGGCGGCCGGCCTGGTGGTGCTGAACGTCCACGACACCGGCACGCGCGGCCTGCTGATGCTGGTGATGATGGTGCTCTACCTGGTCGGCTACGAGCTCGGCTGGGGCGCGGTCGTCTGGGTGATGATGTCCGAGGTGTTCCCGCTGAAGTACCGGGCCACGGGCATGGGCGTCAGCAGTGTGGTCCTGTGGGCGGCGACCGGGATCGTGAGCGCGGTGTTCCCGCTCATCTCCGACCCGAAGTCCCTCGGCATCGGCGGCTCGATGTTCCTGTTCGCCGGGGTGAACGTGGTGCTGTTCGTGCTCACCAAGTGGCTGGTCCCGGAGACCAAGGGCCGCAGCCTGGAGCAGATCGAACTCGACCTGCGGGCCCGTCAGGGCGTCGCGGCCAAGAGCTGACCCCGGGGGGTCGATCACCGGCGGGGCACGGATTCGTCCGTGTCCCGCCGGTTCAGTGCGCGGGGGCGAGGGTGAGTTTCCCGGCCAGCCGCCCGATCCAGGCTTCGACCTCGTCCGGCGAGCGGTCGGGGAGGCCGAAGATCGTCTCGGTCACACCCAGGGAATCCAGGTGCGCCAGGCGTTCGGGGTCGGGCCGCTCGCCGAGCGCGCAGATCTGCGGCGCGCCTTCCCGCCCTTCGGCATGCCAGATCTCCTTGAGCAGCGCCACGTGCCCGTCCAGGTCGGTGTCGGCCGGGGTGGTGAGCCAGCCGTCCGCGTGGCGGGCGATCCAGCGGAACGTCTTCTCGGTCGGGCCCGCGCCGAGCAGCACCGGGATGTGCGCCTGGACCGGCTTCGGCCACGCCCAGCTCGGTCCGAAGGAGACGAACTCGCCATCGTAGGAGGCTTCGTCCTGCGTCCACAGTGCACTCATCGCCTCGAGGTACTCGCGCAGCGCGGTGCGGCGGCGGTTCCCGGGCACGCCGTGGTCGGTCAGCTCGTCGACGTTCCAGCCGAAGCCGGCGCCGAGGGTGACGCGGCCGCCGGAGAGGTGGTCGAGGCTGGCGATCGTCTTGGCGAGGTTGATCGGGTCGCTCTCGACCGGCAGGGCCACCGCGGTGGCGAGCCGGATCCGCTCGGTGACCGCGGCCGCCGTCGCCAGCGCGACCCACGGGTCGAGCGTCCGGCTGTAGCGGTCGTCGGGCAGCGACGCGTCCCCGGTGCGCGGGTGTGGTGACTCGCGCTTCACCGGGATGTGGGTGTGTTCGGGGACGTAGAAGGTCGAGAACCCCGCGGCTTCCGCGGCGCGCGCCGCGGCCGCCGGGGTGATCCCCCGGTCGCTGGTGAACAGCACGATTCCGTAGTCCACCCGCGGAGCGTATTAGAACGTGTTTCAGTTTTCAAGCCGCCCCGGCAGCACGAAAAGTGAGGATGACGACCGCGGAGAGTAACATCGAGCCTCGCTTGAGCGATGGTGGAGGTGGCCCGGGTAAGCAGGCGGGAGCGGATCCGGCAGCGATCGCGACGCGGAGGCAGCGTGACCGGTACATTCCATTGTGGACATACGATGTCCCAGTCCGTGGACGCGCCGTCGGGGCGGGATGGCGTGCGCGGGCCCGGTTCCGATACCGTGGACCACAGGCCGAGAGGCGCTGCAACGGACCACCGGGTCCGCCACGCTCGGCCGGGAATGACCAACCAAGGGCGCCTCCCGATCGAGGGAGGCTGCCGGTGAACACCCCATCCGAGTCCGAAGCACGCTTGCGTGAGCTGCTCGACCAGCGCGTGGCGGTCCTGGACGGCGCCTGGGGCACCATGTTGCAGGGCGCCGGGCTGACCCCGGCCGACTACCGCGGCGACCGCTTCGGCGACCACTTCCACGACGTCACCGGCGACCCCGACCTGCTGAACCTCACCCGCCCGGACGTCATCCTCGACGTCCACCGCCAGTACCTGGCCGCGGGCGCGGACATCACCACGACCAACACGTTCACCGCGACCAGCATCGGCCAGGCCGACTACGGCCTGCAGGCCTACGTCCACGAGATGAACGTCCGCGGCGCGCAGCTGGCCCGCCAAGCCGCCGACGAAGCGGGCGGCAAGTTCGTCGCCGGGTCGATCGGCCCGCTCAACGTCACCCTCAGCCTGTCGCCGAAGGTCGATGACCCGGCGTACCGGGCGGTCACGTTCGAGCAGGTCAAGGCGTCCTACGCCGAGCAGATCGCCGGGCTCGCCGAAGGTGGCGTCGACCTGCTGCTGATCGAGACGATCTTCGACACGCTGAACTGCAAGGCCGCGATCGCCGCCGCGCGCGAGGTCGCGCCGCAGCTGCCGCTGTGGATCTCGGTGACGATCGTCGACCTGAGCGGCCGGACGCTGTCGGGGCAGACCGTCGAGGCGTTCTGGAGCTCGATCGAGCACGCGAAGCCGCTGGTCGTCGGCGTGAACTGCTCGCTCGGCGCCGAAGAGATGCGCCCGCACGTCGAGGAGCTCTCGCGGATCGCCGGCACCTACGTGGCCTGCCACCCCAATGCCGGCCTGCCGAACGCGTTCGGCGGCTACGACCAGACGCCCGAGGAGACCGCTGGGCTGATCGGCGGGTTCGCCCGCGACGGCCTGGTCAACCTGGTCGGCGGCTGTTGCGGCACCACCCCGGCGCACATCGCGAAGATCGCCGCGGCGGCGAAGGAGGCCGGCCCGCGGGAGGTGCCGGCGCCCCGCACGCACATGCGCTTCAGCGGCCTGGAGCCGTTCGGCATCGGCGCCGACACGGGATTCGTGATGATCGGCGAGCGCACCAACGTCACCGGCTCCAAGCGGTTCCGGCGGCTCATCGAATCCGGCGACCACCAGGGCGCCGTCGACGTCGCGCTGGAGCAGGTCCGCGGCGGGGCCAACCTGCTCGACGTCAACATGGACGCCGACCTGCTCGAATCCGAGCAGGCGATGACGACGTTCCTCAACCTGATCGCCACCGAGCCCGAGGTGGCCCGGATCCCGGTGATGGTCGACAGCTCCAAGTGGAGCGTGCTCGAAGCCGGGCTGCGCTGCCTGCAGGGCAAAGGCGTGGTCAACTCGATCAGCCTCAAGGAGGGCGAAGAGCCGTTCCTCGCCCAGGCCCGCACGATCCGGAACTACGGCGCCGGCGTCGTCGTGATGGCGTTCGACGAACAGGGCCAGGCCGACACCGCCGACCGCAAGGTGGCGATCTGCGGCCGCGCGTACGACCTGCTGACGCAGAAGGCGGGCTTCGCGGGCGAGGACATCATCTTCGACCCGAACGTCCTCGCCGTCGCCACCGGCATCTCCGAGCACAACGGCTACGCGAAGGCCTTCATCGAGGCGCTGCCCCGGATCAAGGAGCGCTGCCCCGGCGCGCGGACCAGCGGCGGCATCTCGAACCTGTCGTTCTCCTTCCGCGGCAACGACGTGGTGCGCGAGGCGATGCACTCGGCGTTCCTGTTCCACGCCGTGCAGGCCGGGCTGGACATGGGCATCGTCAACGCCGGCCAGCTCGCCGTCTACGAAGACATCCCGAAGGACCTCCTCGAGCTGGTCGAGGACGTGCTCTTCGACCGGCGCGAAGACGCCACCGACCGGCTGGTGAGCTTCGCGGAGAACGTCAAGGGCAGCGGCACCAAGCGCGTCGTCGACCTCTCCTGGCGCGAAGGCACGGTCGGCGAACGGCTGTCCCACGCGCTGGTGCACGGGATCGTCGACTACATCGAGGACGACACCGAAGAGGCGCGGCAGCAGCTGGCGCGGCCCCTCGACGTCATCGAGGGTCCGCTGATGGACGGCATGAAGATCGTCGGCGACCTGTTCGGCTCCGGCAAGATGTTCCTGCCGCAGGTGGTCAAGAGCGCGCGCGTGATGAAGCGGTCCGTCGCCTACCTCGAGCCGTACATGGAGGCGGAGAAGGAGAAGGCGCGCCAGGAGGGGCGCCTGGCCTCCACCGGCGGCCAGGGCAAGATCGTGCTCGCCACGGTCAAGGGCGACGTCCACGACATCGGCAAGAACATCGTCGGCGTCGTGCTCGGCTGCAACAACTACGAGGTGATCGACCTCGGCGTGATGGTGCCGGCGGCCAAGATCCTCGACACCGCGGTGACCGAAGGCGCCGACGCGGTCGGGCTGTCCGGCCTGATCACGCCGTCGCTGGACGAGATGGTCGCGGTCGCCACCGAGATGCAGCGGCGCGGGCTGAAACTGCCGCTGCTCATCGGCGGCGCGACGACGTCCCGCCAGCACACGGCGGTCAAGATCGCCCCGGCCTACGACAACGTCACGGTGCACGTGCTCGACGCGTCGCGCGTGGTCGGCGTCGTGTCCGACCTGCTCGACGCGGACCGCTCGATCGCGCTGGCGGAAAAGAACCGAGCCGACCAGGAGGTGCTGCGCGAGCAGCACGCGAGCAAGCAGCGCCGCCCGATGCTCACCCTCGAGCAGGCCCGCGCGAACCCCGAGAAGGTCGCGTTCGACGGCCTGCCGACGCCGGAGTTCACCGGCGTCCGCGTGCTCGAGCCGAGCATCGCGGAACTGCGCGAGATGGTCGACTGGCAGTTCCTGTTCCTGGCCTGGGAGCTCAAGGGCAAGTACCCGGCCATCCTGCAGCAGCCGGTCGCCCGCGAGCTGTTCGACGACGCGAACACCCTGCTCGACCAGATCATCGCCGACGGCAGCTTCACCGCGAAGGGCGCGTACGCGTTCTGGCCGGCGCACCGCGAAGGCGACGACATCCTGCTCGACGGCGAGTTCGCGCACGTCAAGTTCCCGATGCTGCGGCAGCAGACGGCGAAGCCCGCCGACCGCGCGAACCGCTGCCTGGCCGACTACATCGCCCCGGTCGGCGACCACCTCGGCGGCTTCGCGGTGGCCATCCACGGCGCCGAGGCGCTGGCGAAGCGGTTCGAAGCCGAGCAGGACGACTACCGCGCGATCATGGTCAAGGCGCTGGCCGACCGGCTCGCCGAGGCGTTCGCCGAGCACATCCACCTGCGGGCCCGCCGCGACTGGTTCGAGCCGGACGCGCAGCCGAAGCTGGAAGACCTGCACGCGGAGCGCTTCCGCGGCATCCGCCCGGCGCTCGGCTACCCGGCCAGCCCCGACCACAGCCAGAAGCGCGAGCTGTTCGAGCTCCTGGAAGCGGACGAGCTGGGCATGGCCCTGACCGAGTCGTACGCGATGACGCCGGCGGCGAGTGTGTCCGGGCTGATCTTCGCCCACCCGGACTCCCGCTACTTCACCGTCGGCCGGCTCGGCCGCGACCAGGTCGAGGACTACGCCCGCCGCAAGGGCGTCGAGATCGCCGAGGTCGAGCAGTGGCTGCGGCCGAACCTGGCCTACGACCCCGAGGCGTAGCCCGGCAGCTCGATGTCCGTGGCGAACTTGTCGGTCGCCTTGAGCATCAGGCCGAGCAGGAAGCGGGACTTGAACGTCCAATCCCGCAGGGTGATCCGGAGCCGGGACGGCGGCGCGAGGAACGGCCCCGCGCTGCCGCGCTGCGAGACCTTCGCGTAGTCCCGCATCAGCTCCTCGTAGCGGGCGAAGGCGACCCGGTGGTCGCCGCCGGCTTCGAGCAGTTCCCCGGCAAGCACGTACGCGCCGACGACCGCCAGGCCGGTCCCGAAGCCGCCGAGGGTGTTGCCGTAGGCCGCGTCGCCGAGCAGCACGACCCGGCCGCGGGAGTAGCGGTCGATCGTGACGCGGCTGAGCGAGTCCAGGTAGAACTCGCCCGCACGGGGGATCTTCGCCATCAGCTCGGGCAGCCGCCAGCCGCCGCCCCGGTAGGCGTCCATCAGCAGCTGCCGCTGCTTCTCGGTGTCGGTGCGGTCGTAGTCGAGTTCGGGGGAGGCGAACACGAAGAACGCCGACGCTTTCGGACCGCCGACGGCGGCCATCCGCCCCGGCTCGTTGTACATCACGGCTTCGCCGTCGGCGATGTCTTCGCCGAGCTCGGCGAGGGCGTAGTGGTAGCCGAGGTACCGGACGTAGTCGCGCTCCGGGCCGAATGCCAGCCGCCGGACGTTCGAATGGATGCCGTCGGCGCCGACGACGAGGTCGAACCGGCGCGGCTCGGCGTGGGCGAAGGTGACGTCGACTCCATCCGTGGTCTCGGTCAGCGACGTGATGGTGTCGCCGAAGAGGTACTCGCAGCCCGAGTGCGCGGAGAGGATTTCGGCGAGGTCGCCGCGGCGGATTTCGACGTCGCCGCCGGTGAACTCGCCGGGGATCACGGCCCGCGCGCGTCCGGTGGCGTCGACGATCGTCTGGTCCTGCCCGCCGGTCTGCCGCGCCAGGACGTCGTCGAGGATGCCCATGCGTTCGAGGACGGTCCGGTGGGTGGCGCCCTTGAAGTCGACGGCCTGGCCGCCGGGCCGGAGCGCGGGCGCGCGTTCGACGATGGTGACGGTGCAGCCGTACCGGGTCAGCAGGCAGGCGAGGGCGGGGCCGGCGATGCTCGCGCCGGAGATCAGGACGGTCGGGTTCTTCATGCGGCCGAGCTTCGCCAGGGCCGCTTACCGCTCCCTGGCGAAGCGCTGACGGCTGCCGTCAGCCGCGGGGGTCCCCCGTTTTCCACGCTACCGGAGGGCACCGACAGTTCCGGACCTTCGCCGGCGGCCCGCTACTCGACCGCGCCCGCTTGGGCGAGCAGGTTCTGGTACCAGCTGTCGTACGGGTGGTTGGTCGCCGGGTAGTTCGCCAGGGGAGTGGTCGCCTGGCCCGCGGAGTCGAAGTCCCAGCCGCGGACCAGCTTGCCCGCCAGGCGGGCCGAGGTGATGAACGCCGATTCCGTCGCGGGCGCGCCGTAGAACAGCGCGCCCTGCTGCAGCTCCGCGCTGTCGCCCTGCTGGAACTCGTCGAACGCGACCTGGCGGTAGCGGATCCGGTCGCCGCCGACCCGGTCGGTGTCGGCGCGCAGCGTCTGCGCCGAGGTCGGCCCGTCCGCGCCGGTCCAGACGCTCACGCGCCGGCTGCCGCCGGTGGCGCTCGCCTTGGCGAACCGCGCGTCGGAGGTCTTGGCGTTGCCGGTCCACGCCACCGTCGTGCCCGCCAGGACGCCGTCCCAGTCCCAGTTCTGGCTGCTGCTCTGGCTCTGGTGGATTTCCCGCAGGTGTGTCGCGTCGGTGAAGGCGACTGTCGGCAGCACGCCGTTGTCGTACTGGTGGCTGGCCTGCCAGGTGATCTCGCCGTCCGCGCCGAGCTTGCCGACGTGGTACCAGAGCGTGGCCGCGCTTTGGGACTGGTGGACCTCGACCAGGTCGCCGTTGTCGTTCAGCGCGACCGCCGGTGTTTGCCCGCTGTCGTACTTGCCGTGCCGCAGCCAGGTGATCCGCCCGTCGGCGCCGTAGGTCCCGGTCCAGTACCAGAGCGCGCCGGCCCCGGAGTCGTGCACCTCGACCACCTGGCCGCGGCCGTTCAGCGCGACCGCCGGGTGGTAGCCGACGTCGCGCTTGTACTCGGTGCGGGAGCCGCCGTCACCGGACAGCAGCGGCAGCACGCGCCCGCGCAGCGCGTCGACGTCCGGCTGCGCGGCCGGGTAGTCCTGCGCGCGCAGCAGCCGCGCGCCGAACACCGACTCGAGCTCCTGGTCGAGCGCGGTCAGGTTGCCCGCGGCGAACGACGGGTTGTCGGTCAGGTCGTCCTTGAGGTCGAGCATGACGACGATCGGGGCGGCGGCCGGGTGCTGCGCGGACCACGTGTTCACCACCGCCAGCCAGTCCCGGAGGTTGTTCGAAGCCGGGTTGCCGCCGCCGTGGTCCACGAGGTTCCCGGGCGAGTCGTGCCCCACGGCGTAGTCGCGCGAAGTGGCGTAGCCGTTGTCGTGCACGTCGAGTTCCAGGAACCGCACGCCGTGGTCGAGCTGGTAGGCGAGCGAGTTCTTGGCACCGTCGACATTCCCCGAATAGCTGTTGTGGGTCGCGCGGAACACCGACGCGGGGAACGGCGGGCTCGCGGCGTGGGCGGTTCCGGCGGTCAGCAGCGCGGAAGCGGTGAGCACGGCGGTGGCGAGTGCGGGCAGACGGCGCATCCTCGGGTCCTCACGTCGGGGAACGGGCCGTGCCCATCCTGGCCGTCCGGCGAGACATTGTCCTGAATTCCGCGGAAACGGTTGATCACGGCGTCCCGAGAATGGCTGGAAAATGCTCACGAAATCGCAGATCAAGTGTCTGCTATGTCGGTTATGTCGCACCGCTTGGCGATTTATGCCAAATTGCTGTGCGGATTCGGTACTTCGCGGGCCCCGGCGTTGTCATGATCCCAGCACGACTGTACGGAGGCGGGTGGGGAGGCAGTGGGGGTGGTGAACGACTGGCCATTGGTCGGCCGCGAACAGGAACTGGCGTTCGCGCGCCGGGCGCTGGCCGACGCCGAGGTGTGCGGCCTGCTGCTGACCGGGCGCGCCGGCGCCGGCAAGACGCGCCTGGCCAAGGTGCTGCTGGCCGAGCTGGCCGCCGGCGGGGCGCGCACGCACTGGGTGCGCGCGATGTCGTCCGCTTCGACGATTCCGTTCGGGGCCTTCGCCCACCTCCTGCCCGGCAGCGCCGACGGCACGGCGGACCGCGCCCACCGGCTCAACCAGGTCGCCGGCCACCTCACCCGCGGTGCGGAGGGGCGCCGGCTCGTACTCTGCGTCGACGACGCGCACCTGCTCGACGACCTGTCGGCGACCCTGGTGCACCAGCTGGCCGCGACCGCGTCGGCGTTCGTCGTCGTGATCGCGCCGCACGGGGTGAGCGTGCCCGACCCGGTGTTCGCGATGTGGAAGGACCGCGTCGCCGAGCGGCTCGACGTCGGCGAGCTGACCCGGCCGCAGACCGCCGAGCTGGTCACCGCGGTCCTGGGCGGGCGGCTCGAGGACGGCGCGGAGCACCGGCTGTGGCACCTGACCCTCGGGAACCCGCTGTTCCTGCGGGAGCTCCTCCAGGGCGGGCTCGACAGCGGTGCGCTGTCGGCCACCGACGGCGTGTGGCGGTGGAGCGGCGCCCTCCGTGCGACGCCGCGGCTGGTCGAGCTGATCGAAATCCGCACCGACCGCGTCGATGCCGACGAACGGCGGCTGCTGGAACTGCTGGCCTTCGGGGAGCCGCTGGGCTGCGAACCCCTGCTGCGGCTCGGCGCCGCGCGCGTGCTGGCCTCCGCCGAGCGCGCCGGGCTTGTCGTGTCAGAACGCACCGGGCGGCGGCTGAACGTCCGTCTCGCGCACCCGCTCTACGCGGAGGTGATCCGGCGGCGCACGTCGCCGCTGCGGCAGCGCGACACCTACCGCATCCTCGCCGGCACCCTGGACCTGACCGGCGCCCGGCGCGCCGAGGACAAGCCGCGGCTGGTGCGCTGGCGGCTGGCCGCCGGGCTGCCGACCGACCCGGAGCTCGTCCGCGCCGCGGCGGAGACGTTGCTGCGCAAGGACTTCCCGCAGGCCGAGCAGCTGGCCGCGGAAGCGGTCCGGCTGAGCGGCGGGTTCGCCGCGAAGTTCCTGCTGGCCCAGGTCCGGATCGCGGGCGGACGGCACGCCGACGCCGACGCGTTGCTGGCGGAGCTCGCCGGCGAAACGGTGTCGGACGTCCAGCACGCGCGCGTCGCCGGGACGCGGGCGCGGAACCTGGCGTTCGGCCTGAACCGGTTCTCCGACGCCGAAGTGGTGCTGGACACGGCCGAGACGGCGGTGTCCGGCACGGCCGACGACCTGGTGATCGCCCGGGCGGCCCTGCGTGCGGCGGCCGGTGCGTCCCGCGCGGCCCTGGACCTGCTCGGCCCGGCGCTGGACCGCAACCACCGCGGCGACGAGCTCCGCCTCGGGGCACTCGTGGTCGCGGCCGGGGCGCTGGCCGAGTCCGGGCGCACCGAGGCGTGCCTCGGCGTCGTCGAAGAGGGTCTCGCGATCGCGGCGTCCGGTGCTTCCGTGCCGGGGTCCCGGGTCCGGCTCGAGCACGCCCGGATCGTCGCGCTCTGCCGGGCGGGCCGCCTGGAAGAGGCCGAGGACCTGGCGGGCGAGGACTACCGGGATGCGGTCCGCGACCGCTGGGGTCCGGCCTTGGCGGGGGCGGCGGCGTCCCTCGGGACGGTCGCGCTCGCGTACGGCAACGTGCGCGCGGCGATCCGCCGGCTCCGCGAAGCGCTGGCCGTGGAGGGACATGACCAGCCGTACGAATTCCGCCCCGCGGTGACGGGGGCGTGGGCCCGGGCCTCGGCGATGGCGGGGCGACCCGAGGACGTGGACCTGCCCGGCCCCCTCGGTGACTGGGCCGGCGCCTGGGCGGCCGCGGCCCGGGGCGAGCTGACCCGGGCCGCGCAGCTGGCCGCAGCGGCCGCGTCGGCTGCGGAGGCGTCGGGCCGGGCGGCGGTCGCGGCGGAGATCCGGCACGACCTGGTCCGCTTCGGCGTGCCCGAGTTCTCGTCGGACCTGGACGGGCCGCTGGTGTCGCTGTACGCGGCCCACACGCGGGCGCTGTCCACGGGGGACGCGGCCGGTTTGGACACTGTCGCCTCGGCGTTCGCCGGCACCGGGGCCCGGCTGCTGGCGGCGGAGGCCGCGGCCGAGGCGGCGCGGCTCCACCGTACGGCGGGCAAGCTGGGCAGCGCGGTCGGCTCGGCCCAGCGGGCCCAGTCGTGGCTCGCGTCCTGTGAGGACGCCGCGACGCCGGCGCTGGCGTTGCTGGACACCCCGCTCGACCTGACGGTCCGCGAGCTGGAGATCGCCCGCTTGGTGGCCACGGGCTTGACGAGCCGGGCCGTCGCCGACCGTCTCGTCGTATCCGTCCGGACGGTGGACAACGTGCTGCACGGTGTGTACGCGAAGCTGGGAATTTCGGGGCGGCGGGAGCTCGCTTCGGTGGTAGGCCGGCCGGAGCCGGGGAGTAACCCGGGCGACGGTCCGTAGGTAGCCGGCCGGGTGCGCCGCCGGGAAGCCGAGTAGGTCGCTACTCATGACCCGGGCGTGCGGTGGCTCAACACTGGATGACAACGGAGGGGCACGGGCTTCACCGATCCGAATGTCAGGAGTGCACACGATGACGACTTCATCGGGCGACGTTTTCCAGAACGAGCAGGGCTCGAGTGGTTCCGGTGGGAACCAGTTCAACGAGCAGGCTTCCACGGGTGGTGGCGGGGACATCTTCCAGAACGAGCAGGGCTCGAGCGGTTCCGGCGGGAACCAGTTCAACGAGCAGGCCTCCTCGGGCGGTCGCGGGGACATCTTCCAGAACGAGCAAGGCGCCGGCCGCGGTGGCAACCAGTTCAACGAGCAGGCTTCGGCCGGCCACCACGGTGACGTGTTCCAGAACGAGCAGGGCTCGGGCGGTCACGGTGGGAACCAGTTCAACGAGCAGGCCTCCACGGGCGGCGGCGTCGGCGACATCTTCCAGAACGAGCAGGGTTCCGGTGGCCACGGTGGCAACCAGTTCAACGAGCAGGCCTCGACGGGCGGTCGCGGTGACGTGTTCCAGAACGAGCAGGGCTCGGGCGGACATGGCGGGAATCAGTTCAACGAGCAGGCTTCGACCGGCGGTCGCGGTGACGTGTTCCAGAACGAGCAGGCGCAGGGTCACCACGGTGGGAACCAGTTCAACGAGCAGGCCTCGACGGGCGGCCACGGGAGCATCTTCCAGAACGAGCAGGGTTCCGGCGGCCACGGTGGCAACCAGTTCAACGAGCAGGCTTCGACCGGCGGTCGCGGCAACGTCTTCCAGAACGAGCAGGCGCAGGGTCACCACGGTGGGAACCAGTTCAACGAGCAGGCCTCCACGGGCGGCCACGGCAACATCTTCCAGAACGAGCAGGCCCAGGGCCACCACGAGAACCAGTTCAACGAGCAGGCGGCCACCGAGCACCACGACCACGGCCACGAACACGAGCACCACCACGGCGGCCACGACCACGGCCACCACGTCGATCACCAGCACCACGACGTCGACCACTACTGAGCCGACACCGGCAATCGAGTGAACGAGCAAGAGGAGCGGTCATGCAGGAGCCGAGTGGCGGGGGGCGCATTGCCCTCGACACCCTGGACCTTGCCGTCAAGGGTGCGAAAGCCTACGGGCGGGACGATCTCGTCCAGCGCCTCACCGACGCCCGGCGCCTGCTGTCCGAACCCGACGTCACCGTCTACGTCGTCGGGGAATTCAAGCAGGGCAAGAGCTCGCTCATCAACGCCCTGCTGACCGCGAAGATCTGCCCGGTCGACGACGACATCGCGACCGCGGTGCCGACCGTCGTCCGGTACGCGCCGGAGTCCGGGGCCCTGGCGACCTACGAGCCGGCCGACCCGTCGTCGCCGCCGTGGACCGAGCGGATCTCCCTCGAAGACCTTCCGGCCCACGTGAGCGAAGCCGGCAACCCCGGCAACGTCCGCAGGCTCAAGTCGGTCACCGCGTCGATCAGCCGCCAGCTGCTCTCCGGGGGGCTGGTGCTGGTCGACACCCCGGGCGTCGGCGGGCTCGGCTCGCTGCACAACGCCGTCACCGTGAGCTCCCTCCCGCGGGCGCACGCGGTCCTCTTCCTCTCCGACGCCTCCCAGGAACTCACCGGCGCCGAGCTGCGGTTCCTCCGCACGGTGAAGGAACTCTGCCCGGCCGTCTTCTTCGTCCTCACCAAGATCGACCTCTACCCGCAGTGGCGGCGCATCCTCGAGCTCAACGCCGGCCACCTCGAAGCCTGCGGCATCGCCATCGACACGATCGCCGTCTCGTCGGAACTGCGCACCGTCGCCGCCCGCTCGGCCGACCAGGAGATGAACGTCGAATCCGGTTTCCCGCAGCTGGTCAAACGCCTGCAGGGCGTCGTCGGGGACGCCGAGCGGTCCGCGCTCAACGCCGTCGGCCTGCACGTCGGGTCCGCCGTCGGGCAGCTGCACGCCGGGCTGCGCGCCCGCCGCACCGCGCTCGCCCACCCCGAGCAGTCCGCCGCGCTCATCGCGGAACTGAGCCGGGTCAACGACCGCGTCGACGCGCTGCGCAGCCAGTCCGCCAAGTGGCAACAGCTGCTCTTCGACGGCTTCGCGGACATTTCGTCCGATGTGGACTTCGACCTGCGCGCCCGCTCCCGCGGCGTCCTCCACGAGGCCGAAGAGGCCATCGAGGACGGCGACCCCGCCAAGAACTGGGCCGAGTTCGAGAAATGGCTGCGGCAGCGCCTGGCGAACGAGACGCTCGAGAACTACACGACCTTCGTCAAGGAGGCCCGGGTCCTGGCCGGCCGGGTCGCCGACCACTTCGAGCTCGCCGAATCCCAGGCCGTGCTGCCGCGCGAGGTCCGGGCGCCGGTGAAGGTCGTCGAGGAGATCGACATCGACTCGTCCTTCACCGGCGTCAAGACCCGCGGCGCCACCGGGATGGCCGCGTTCCAGAAGGCCTACAGCGGCTTCCTGATGTTCTCCATGCTCACCAAGATGGCCGCGTTGGCCATCCCGACGCCGTTCGGCGTGGCGGCCGGCCTGCTGATGGGCCGTTCCGGCTTCGTCGACGAGCGCAAGCGGCAGCTGGAGAAGCGCCGCGGCCTGGCCAAGACCGCGGTGCGCCGGTTCGTCGACGAGTTCAACCTCCAGGTCGGCAAGGATTCACGGGACGCGATGCGCACCGTCCAAAGAGAACTCCGCGACGCCTACAGCGCGCGCGTCGAAGAACTGCAGCGTTCCCTCACCGAAGCACTCGCGAACGCCAAGAAAGCCGTTGTCGACGACGACGCCGAGGTGGCGGAGCTCAAGCGGCTGGAGGCCGACATCGAAGCACTCGAGGTGCTCGCCCGCCGCGCCGAAGAGCTCACCGTCCGCAGTGGTGCCAAGCCCGTCAAGGAGGTGGCCCGATGACCCCGCTCCACCTCCAGGTCCGCGGGTTCGTCGCCCGCGCGTGCGCCGGTTACGCGGGCTCGCCCGCCGAGCCGCAGCTGCGGCAGATCGCCGGCCGGCTCGCCGAACCCCTGCGCGTCGCGATCGCCGGCCGCGTCAAGGCCGGGAAGTCCACCCTGCTCAACGCGCTCGTCGGCCAGGAACTGGCGGCGACCGACGCGGGGGAGTGCACCCGCGTCGTCACCTGGTACCGCAACGGCCCGACCTACCGGATCATGCTGCACCCGGTCCGCGGCATGCCGCGCCAGCTGCCCTTCGGCCGTCTGTCCGGCACCCTCGGGCTCGAGCTCGGCATGGCGCCCGACGACGTCGAGCGGCTCGTCGTCGACTGGCCGTCGCCCGCCCTGCGCGCGATGACGCTGATCGACACGCCCGGGCTCGGTTCGGCCCGCGCGGAGGTCTCGGGCCGCACCGAAGCGGCGCTGGTGCCCGAGGGTGACGGCGTGGGCACCGCGGACGCCGTGGTGTACCTGATGCGGCACGTGCACGGCGACGACGTCCGGTTCCTCGACGCCTTCCACGACGACCCGGCGCAGCGCCGCCCGGTGAACACCATCGGCGTGCTGGCGAAGGCCGACGAAGTCGGGCACGCCCGGACCGACGCGCTCGACTCGGCGGCGAAGATCGCCGGCCGCTACGCCCGCGACTCCCGCGTCCGCGGGCTCTGCCAGACCGTGGTCCCGGTGGCCGGGCTGCTGGCCAGCTCCGCGGCGTCGCTCAAGGAGTCCGAGTTCCGCGCGTTCCGGCGGCTCGCGGCCGCGCCGGAGGCCGAAGTGGCGAGGCTGCTGACGTCGGCCGACCGGTTCGCCGGCGAGGCGGAGGTGGACGTCCCGGCGGCCGAACGCGCCGAGCTGCTGGACCGCTACGGCCTGTTCGGCGTGCGGCTGGCGCTCGAGCTGGTCGGCGGCGATCTTGTGACGGGCGCCCGCGCGTTGTCCGGCGAGCTGCTGGCCCGCAGCGGCCTGCACGGCCTCCGGTCACTGCTGACCACGCAGTTCGCCGCGCGGGCCGACGTGCTCAAGGCCCGCTCGGCGCTGCAGGCGGTGGAACAGGTGCTGCGCGCCTACCCGGACCGCACCGGCGGCCTGCTGCACGAATGGGAGCGGATCGTCGCCGGGGCGCACGAATTCGCCGAGATCCGGCTGATCGACGCGATCCGGCTCGGCGCCGTGCTGTTCACCACCGACGAAGCCCGCGACGCGGAACGGCTGCTCGGCGCGACCGGAGTGGACGTGCCGAGCCGGCTGGGCCTGCCGGGGGACGCGGGACGCACCGCGATCCGGCAGGCGCTCGGCGCGCAGCTGCTGAGGTGGCAGCGGCGCGCCGAGCACCCCGCCTCCCCGCGCGACGTCCGCGACGCGGCGCGGGTGCTGGTCCGCACCTGCGAGGGAATCCTGCTCAGCGAAGCCCGTGCGGAGGTCCTGTCGTGAACGAGCTGCCGAAGAAGATCAAGCGGACGGCCGCGGCCGTCGCCGGCGCCGTCGCGTCGGAGGTGGCGGGCAACGTGCTCACGCCCGGGTCGCCGGCCGCGTCGGCACCGCCGCCTCCGCCGCAGCCCGTCGTCGCCGAGACCGCGCACGACGTGCCTGCCCACGAGTACGTGCCGCAGGTCGAGACCAGCACCGTCACCCGCGGCGAGGACGGCCACGTGGAAGCGCAGACCGGCACGGTCTGGCACCCGGAGACGACCGGCGGCGTGCCGCTGGAGGAGCTGCCCACCGTCGAGGAGTTCGAACAGATCGACGTGCGCGAGGACGAGTTCGGCAACTTCATCATCGACGCCACCGAGCGGTTCGTGGTGCACAACCACGGCCGCGACGAGGTGTACGTCGACCACCAGCACCTCGTCGTCCCCGGCGACGGGACCCCCGGCGACACGGACATCGACATCGTCCAGGACGCCGGCATCGTCGTCCACGAGAACCCGGACGGCACGATCACCGTGGAGCACGAGGGTTCGCTGACCTACGAGCTCACCCCCGACGCGCCGGGGCACGGCGACATCGAGGTGTTCCAGGACGAGACGGTGCTCCTCGACGAGGCCGGGACCGGGCCGCCCGGGATCGAGGTCGGGGTCGTCGTGGACGAGCAGGCCGAGGCCGAGGACCCGTTCGGCGAGCCGGCCGGGCCGGTCGTCCACCAGACCGAGGTGATCGCGGACAAGGGGCGCGGCGCCACGGTGACCGCGCAGGTCACCGCCCCGGCGCCGGCGCTGCCGGGCCCGCTGCCCCCGCCGGTCGTCACGGCCGTCCGTGTACCGTCCACAGTGGACAGCGCGCCGGTGGCCGTCGAGACCACGCTGGCGGCGTCGGCGTCGCTCGCCGAGCACCCGGTCCCGCGGCACAGCTTCGCCACCGGACGCGAACCGGTGCACCACGACGCCGGTGAGGTCACCGGCACCCGGCCGCACCCCGCGGAGAAGGAGCATCCGTTCGAGCCGCCACGGCACCCGGATCCGGCGGAGAAGGAGTCTCCGTTCGAGCCGCCAGGGCACCCGGATCGCGCGGAGAACGAGCACCCGTTCGAACCACCGCGGCACGACGGGCCGCAGCCGGACTCCGTACCGGCCGCGCGGCACCTGCCGGACGACCCACCGCCGGCACCGCACGACCCGACGCCGGAGGTGCCGCACCACCTGCCGGCGCACGAAGACCACCACATCGAGGAGCCGGAGCCGGTTCCCGCAGACCACCCGGCCGCGGATCACGCGCACACCGGCGACGGAGGCTGAAATGGGTTACGGACTGGGCATCGACCTCGGCACGACCTTCACGGCCGCCGCCGTCGACCGGGCCGGCCACGTCGAAATGGTCTCGCTCGGCGACCGCACGGCGGCCATCCCGTCGGTGGTGCTGCTGCGGGCCGACGGCAGCGTGCTCGTCGGTGACGCGGCGAGCCGGCGCGCGTCCGTCGAACCCGACCGCGTGGCACGGGAGTTCAAACGGCGCCTGGGCGACCCGACACCGGTGCTGCTCGGCGGCGCGCCGCACTCGGTGGCGTCGCTGATGGCCCACCTGCTCGGGTACGTGGTGCGGACGGTCGCCGGGCAGCAGGGCGGCCGCCCGGACAGCATCACGCTGACCCACCCGGCGAACTGGGGACCGTACAAGCGGGAACTGTTCGAGCAGGTGCCCAGGCTGACCGGGATCGACCACGTCGGCCTGGTCACCGAGCCCGAGGCCGCGGCGGCGCACTACGCGGCCCAGGAGCGTCTCGACGACGGTGCGGTCGTCGCGGTGTACGACCTCGGCGGCGGCACGTTCGACGCGACCGTGCTCCGCAAGCGCAACGGCGGGTTCGAAATCCTCGGCACCCCGGAAGGCATCGAGGGCCTGGGCGGCATCGATTTCGACGAGGCCGTGTTCGGGCACGTCGACCGGGCCCTCGACGGGAAGCTGTCGCAGCTCGACCCGGACGACCCGGGCGCGGTGGCGGCGGTCGTGCGGTTGCGCCAGGAGTGCGTGCTGGCGAAGGAAGCCCTGTCCGCGGACACCGAGGTGGCCGTCCCGGTGCTGCTGCCGTCGGTGCAGACCGAGGTGCGGCTGACACGCGGTGAGTTCGAGGAGATGATCCGCCCGTCGATCGCGGCGACGATCGGTTCGCTGCACCGCGCCCTGCGTTCGGCGAACCTGCGCCCGGCCGACCTCGGCGCGGTACTGCTGGTGGGCGGCTCGTCGCGCATCCCGCTGGTGTCCCAGCTGGTGTCCGCGGAACTCGGCCGCCCGACGGCCGTCGACATCCACCCGAAGTACGGCGTCGCGCTCGGAGCGGCGGCCCTCGCCTCCGGACGCTCCGGGCTGGTGCAGGCGGCGGAGCCGAGGCCGGCGGTCCCGCCGGTGGTGGCCGACGCCCCGCGCGTGCCGTCGCCGCGGCAGGAGACGCGCGCGATGGCGACGCCCGGGTTCGGAGCGGGCGCACCGCCACCGGCGCTGGGCGGTGCCAAGGGCGCGACCCCGGGGCGGCGGGCCTCCCGCCGCGGCGTGGTGGTGGGCCTGTGCGCGGTGGCGGTCGTCGCGATCGGCGGCGTGGCGGTGGCGGTGAGCAACTCCGGCGGCAGCCCGGCGGGGAACACCCCGGCGCCGGCGACGGCGACGAGCTCGGCGAGCGAGACACCCACGCTGGTGACGCTGCCGTCGCCGGAGAGCCCGGAGACGACCCACGCGACGGTGGTACCGCCGCACACGGATCCCGCGACGACCCGGCGCAAGACGCCGACTCGTACGACGACGACGTCCCCGACCACGACGAGCTCGAAGACGACGACCACGACACCGACGACCACGACGAGCCCGAGGACGACGACCTGATCCCCGTCGCGGCGGCGGTAGCCTCGCGAGCATGGCGGCAGAACACGTGATCGTGACGTCCACGACGGATTCGGAAGCGGCGGCGCGGGAACTGGCCGCGCAGGCGGTCGAAGCCCGGCTGGGGGCCTGCGCCCAGGTCGTCGGCCCGATCACCAGCGTCTACCGGTGGGAGGGCGCCGTGCAGACCGATCAGGAGTGGCGGGTCGAAATCAAGACCACCGCCGATCGCGTCCCGGCGCTCACCGAACGCCTCCGGCAGCTGCACGGCTACGACCTGCCGGAGGTGATCGCCACCCCGATCGTCGGCGGCAGCGCGGAGTACCTGGCGTGGCTGAGCGGGGAGACTCGCGACGCTGGCTAAGTTCGGGGCATGGACGATCTCAGACAGCGTTTCGCGGCGCTGACCACCGCCCACCTCGCCGACGCGTGCATCCGCGCCGGGCTCCCGGTGCGCTGCGCGCCGGCGCCGACGCGCGCGGTGGTGCCGGGCAGCCGCTTGTTCGGCCCGGCCGTCCCGGCCCGGCACGTCGGCAGTGTCGACGTCTTCCTCGAAGCCTTCGAGGACGCCCCCGAAGGCGGCGTGCTGGTGGTCGACAACGGCGGCCGGCTCGACGAAAGCTGCGTCGGTGACCTCGTCGTCCTCGAAGCGCGCGCCGCCGGGCTCTCCGGGGTGGTGGTCTGGGGCCTGCACCGCGACACCGCGGACATCCGCGCCATCGGGCTGCCGGTGTTCAGCCTCGGCTCCCTGCCCACCGGTCCGCTCAGCCTGGGACCCCGCGTCGACGGCGGGCTGGCCGAGGCGATCGTCGGGACCTGGCGGATCGGCCCGGCGGACCTCGTCCTGGGCGACGACGACGGTGTCCTCTTCGTCCCGCTCGCCCGTGCGGGTGAATTGTTCGCCCTCGCCGAAGGAATCCGCGACACCGAACGCCGCCAGGCCGACCGGATCCGCGGCGGCGAACCGTTGCGGCAGCAGGTGCGTTTCGGTGAATTCCTTGCGGCGCGGGAAACGGATCCCTCCTTGACTTTCCGCGCGCACTTGCGGGCGGGGGGCGGGGCGATCGAAGAATGAACACGAAAGTGTGATCGCCCACCGAATCGGGTATTCCCAGCCTGCAGCGGGCGCGGGAGGCGGAACCATGAACACGCTCATCGGCTTCGGCAGGGACATCGAATACCACTTCGCCCGGGGGCTGCGTGCCTACCTCGCCCGGGTCGCCCGGGCCGTCGGCGTCGGCTTCGAATCGTGTTCACTCGACCTCGACGTGCCCGCCTCCGGGTACGTCGCGCTCGACCGCACGCTGCCGGACCTGCCGGGCCACGACCTGGCCCTCATCTGGGACGAGGTGCACGGCTGGTCGGCGGTCGTCGAGCCCGCGGGCGCAGGTACGGCGAAGGTGCTCGGCTACCTCGGCGGGCCGGAAATCCTGCCCGCGCCGCGCGCGGTCGCCCGGTTCCTCGAGGTGCTGCGGGTCGCCGGACCGCCCGCCGGCTCGTTCCGCCCGCCGGTGTTCCGGGCGGCGGGCCACCACGAGGACCTCGTCGACTGGCTGCCGGTGACCGGTCCCGAAGGACTGCTGCGGCCGAGTTCCCCCGCCTGGTGACCCGCGGCGATCCCCAACCCGGGCGCCTAGGATGGGCGGTCAGTCACCACCGGAGTGAGGGAACACCGTGAGCAGCGCCGATGAGCCCCGTCCCGTTCGTGTCCTGCTGGTGGAGGACCACGACATGGTCGCGGAGGCGTTGCAGCTGGCCCTCGACCGCGCCGACGGGATCACCGTGGTCGGCCGGGCCCGCTCCCGGACGGAGGCGGTGCCCTACGCGCTCGAGCACGCCCCGGACGTCGTGGTGCTGGACCGGCGGCTCGCCGACGGCGACGCCCTGGACGTCATCCCGCGGCTCGCCGCGGGTGGCGCGCGGGTGCTGGTGCTGACCGGCGACGCGACGCCCGCCGTCGCCGTGCAGGTCGCCAAGGTGGGTGGCGCGGGGCTGCTGCTGAAGTCCGCTCAGCTCGGCGTGCTCGAATCGGCTGTGCGGGACGTCGCCGCCGGCGGCGTGGTCTTCGACCCGGAGCTGCTGCCCGGCGTCTTCGACCGGCTCACCGGCCGGGGGTCCGGCGGGGGCGCGGCGCTGACCGCGCGGGAACGCGAAACCCTCGACCTGCTCGCCGAGGGCGCGACCACCGACGAGATCGGCGCCCGGCTGGGCGTCTCCCGCAACACCACGCGCAACCACGTGCAGCGGGTGCTGGAGAAGCTCGGCGCGCGGTCGAAGCTCGAAGCCGTCGCGGTGGCCCGCCGGGAGGGCCTCATCGGCTGATGCACCTGCACCAGGCGGGTGGGGTCTTTTGCATCTCGCGCCGCCGGGTGCCCGGCGAGCAGGCTGGCAGCGTGAACTTCCCTGTCCCGCTGACCGCGGAGTGCGTGCTGACCGGCTCGGCGGGCGACCTGGCCGCCGCTCGCCGGTTCACCCGGCTCGCCCTGCTGGCCTGGACCGCCGGTGCCGCCATCGACGACGCGCTGCTGGTCGTCACCGAGCTCGCGGCCAACGCGCTGCGCCACGGCTGCGGTGACCCGGTCCTGCGGCTGAGCGTGGACGGCGCGGATGTCCGCATCGAGGTCTTCGACGACAACCCGGCGCCCCCGGTGCGGCGTCCGGCCGGGCCCGACGGCGGCTGGGGGCTCCCCCTCGTCGACCGCCTGTCCTCGGTGCGGGGGACCGCGCGCCACGGCCGCGGGAAGGTGGTCTGGTGTGTCCTGCCCGCCGCGGCCGCCGAGCTCGCGGGCTGACCCGCCGCCGGTGGCCGTGCCGGGCGGGCGGCGATCCGGCAGAGTTGCCGCATGGACGACGACCGGTTCCGCCTGTTGGTGCAGGGAGTACTGGACTACGGGATCTTCATGCTCGACACCGGGGGCCGGATCTCGACGTGGAACGCGGGGGCGGAGCGCATCAAGGGGTACACGGCGGCGGAGATCGTGGGAAAGCACTTCTCGGTGTTCTACCCGGCCGAGGACGTGGCGGCCGGAAAGCCGGCCCGCGCCCTCGAGGTCGCGGCCGCACAGGGGCGGCTGGAGGACGAAGGGTGGCGGCTGCGCAAGGACGGCACCCGGTTCTGGGCGAACGTGGTGATCACCGCGCTGTTCGACGAGCAGGGGCGGATGCGCGGGTTCGGGAAGGTCACCCGTGACGTGACCGAACGCCGCACGGCCGAGCTGGCGCTGCGGGAGAGCGAGGAACGGTTCCGCCTGCTCGTCCAGAGCGTCCAGGACTACGGCATCTTCATGCTGGACACCGGCGGGCACATTTCGAGCTGGAACACCGGCGCCCAGCGCATCAAAGGGTACGCGGCCGAGGAGATCATCGGGAAGCACTTCTCGGTCTTCTACCCGGCTGACGACGTGGCGGCCGGGAAGCCGGCGCGGGAGCTGGAGATCGCCGTCGAACAGGGGCGGCTGGAGGACGAGGGGTGGCGGCTGCGCAAGGACGGCACCCGGTTCTGGGCGAACGTGGTGATCACCGCGCTGTTCGACGAGCAGGGCCGGCTGCAGGGCTTCGGGAAGGTCACCCGCGACATGACCGAACGCCGCAACGCCGAGCAGGCCCTGCGCGAACGCCGCCGGCTGGTCGGGCACCTCGTCGAGGCCCAGGAGGTGGAGCGGCGCCGGATCGCCTGGGACGTCCACGACGAGTCGATCCAGTCCATGGTGGCCGTCGGCATGCGCCTGCAGCTGCTGGCCTCCCGGCTGCCGGAACCGCACGCGAGCGCGGTCGGCAGCCTCGACGAGTCGGTCACCGCCGCGATCGCCCGGCTGCGCGGCCTGGTCTCCCGGCTGCGGCCGCCGGAACTCGACCGGCACGGCCTGGTGGAGGCGGTCACGGCCTACACCGACGACGTCGCGGGCCGCTGGGGACTGGCGCACGAGGTGCGGGACGAGCTGACCGCCGAGCCGTCGCCCGAAGCGGCGATCACCGTGTACCGGATCTGCCAGGAGGCGCTGAGCAACGTCCACAAGCACGCGCGCGCCACCCGGGTCGGCGTCACGCTGTCCACAGTGGACAACGGAACCCTGGTGCGGATCAGCGACGACGGCGTCGGGACGGCCGGCGGCGACGCCGGCACCGGCCACTTCGGGCTGGTCGAGATGCACGAGCGCGCCGAAGCGGCGCACGGCTGGCTCTCCGTGGACAGCACACCCGGGGTCGGCACCGTCGTCGAGTTCTGGCTCCCCCTGCTGCCCGACGCGACGGAGCTCGAACCGTGACCGAACTGAGCGTGCTGATTTCCGACGACGACGTGATGATCCGGGACGTCCTGAAGGAGGTCCTGGATTCCGAGGCGGACATCGCCGTGGTCGCGGTGGCCGGCGACGCGGACGAGGCGATCCGGCTCGCCGAGCGGCACCGGCCCGCGGTCGCCGTCCTCGACGTCCGGATGCCGGGCGGCGGCGGGGCGCGGGCGGCCCGCGAGATCGCCCGGCGCAGCCCGGGCACCGCCATCCTGGCCTTCTCCGCCTACGCCGACCGGGCCTCGATCGCCGGGCTCGCCGCGGCCGGCGTCACCGAGTACCTGGTGAAGGGCGTGCCGAACGCGGCGATCGTCGAAGCCGTCCGGCGGCTGGGCCGTCAGGCGGCCGGGTGAGCGGTCACGGCACCGGCCGGACGTTCGCGACGCTGTCGAAGTCGGTCGGCAGCAGGGTGAACAGCCGCCGCACCGCGCGGGACCGCCCGGCGTCCACGGTGAGGCGGGCCCCGGCCGCGTCGGCGAGCAGCTGGGCGCGCAGCAGCGAGTTCAGCCCGGCGACGGAGAAGAACGTGACGCCGGCCAGGTCGATGACGAGTTCGCCGAGCTCGCCGTGGACGTGGTCCTGCAGGAGCACGTCGAGGCGGCGGGCGGTGCCGAGGTCGACCTCGCCGGTCACCTCGACGAGCAGGGTGCCGGTGCCGGGGGAGCGCAGGCGCACGGACATGTGGCCGCCGGCGGTCAGCCAGTCGGTGGTGAGCTGGTGGTCGGCCGAGCGTGGTTCCGGAACCATCGCGGCACACCCTTTCATCGGGCAGCTTCATCGGGCAGCGGGAGCGGACCGGACGTGGCGGGACGGGGGATGCCCGACATGAGGCAGCCTGCCGGCCCGGGCGCGGGAACGTCCGGCAGCGGCTGACGGCTCAACCGTGAGCCTTCAGCATAGTGCATCTGCACTAGATGGACCATCGGGTGTAACCGGATGGAGAGCGAACCGGTGGATTGTGGACAACGGTGTCGCAGCCGTCGAGCCGGGCAGGAGGGCCGCATGCCGACCACGGTCGTCAACCTGAAGGGGCACCGGGACGATCCGGACTACGCCGACGTCGTCTACGTCGGGCGGGCCATGCACCGCGGGGGCTGGCACCTCGAGGGGTCGAAGCTGGCCAGCCCGTTCCGGCCGGGGCCGGACGGCACGCGCGAAGAGGTGGTCGCGCGGTACCGCGCGTACCTGCTGGCCCGGCCGGACCTGCTCGCGCTGCTGCCCGGGCTCCGCGGCCGCCGGCTCGGGTGCTGGTGCGTCCCCGAACCGTGTCACGCGCAGGTGATCGCCGAGCTCGCGGATAACGGGCCGTAACGAAACGCACCCCCTCTGCGAGTAATCTGACACGAGGGGGTGATCGATGGTGCACGCGCGTCGGCTCGGGGGCTTCGACCAGGCCGAACTGCCCGCGGCTCACCGGATCCGGTGGTGGCTGGCGGCGGTGGCGGCCGGGCTCGTCGCGGCCGGTTTCGCCGTCGTGCCCTACCTGCCGTTCTTCCAGGCCTGGACGTTCGTGCGCGACCCGAAGGTCGCCACCGTGATCACCTGGACCGTCCTGCAGACGTCCGTGGTGCTCGTCTCCGCCGTCCTGACGCTGTACTTCGTCGGCAAGGCGCGGCTGGAGGCCGCCGCCTACCGGGCCAACCAGATCGACATCCGGGTGTTCGTCGACGAGCGGCCCGAAGGCAGCCACGACCGCGAGATCGACTCCGCCGTCGAGCTGACCGCCACCTTCAAGCGGTTCCTCAACGACTCCCGCCTCTACACCCCGACGCCGGTCCCGGGTGCCGGCAGCTCCTACGACTTCCTCCAGATCGTCGAGCACGCCGGCGATTCCGCGGACGGCTGGTGGAAGGCCGTGACCAAGCTGATCCGGCTCGCCCAGCCACCGGCCGCGTTCACCGTCACCGGCACCGTCCGGCCCGGCAACACCCCCGGCCGCCACCAGCTCATCCTGGAACTCGTGCGCGTCCCGCGCTTCGCCGCGAGCCCGCTGGTGATCGAGGACGCGAACTGGCCGCGCGTGCTGCACCGCGCCGCCAACTCGGTGGCCGCGCTGGTCATCCCGCGCAGCGCCTACGTCCGCACGAACATCCACTGGGCCGCCTGGCGCGACGCGAAGATCCCGTGCGAGCTCTTCGACGCCTACCAGCGCGCCAACCACTTCATCGCCTACCGCCGCTACGACGAGGCCCTCGCCGAGTACTACCGCGCGATCAGCCTCGACCCGGCCAACGTCTACATCAGACTCGAGATCGCCGCCCTGCAGGAACAGCTGGACCTGCACCTCGACGCGCTCGCCACCTACGACGACGTGATCACCGTCTGCAGCCGGGGCCACCCGCGGCTGGCCCGCTGGTGGATCGGCCCCGACTTCGCGCGCCAGCCCCGCCACGCCGGCCGCGACCGCGACGTGGCCCTGCTCATCGCCCGCTACCGGCACGCCCTCGTGCTCGGCCACGGCGACTCCGTGGCCGGGTCCTGGTGGGTGCGCCGCACCACCGCGGGCACCCCCGGCGACGCACGGGCGCAGCGCCGCGCCGAACTGCGGGCGGCGATCGAACTGCGCTTCCGCCGGTACATCGACCTCGACGTCCGGACCCGGCCGTACGCGATCCCGCGGGAGAAGCGGCTCGAGCTGCACCGGCGCGTGCTGCGCGCGCCGGTCGAGGAACTCCTGGTCAGCGCGGCGACCCCGGCGCAGCTGGCCGAGTACAACCAGCGCGCCGCGGAGATGCGGTCGTACTTCTGCGCGCTTTCGCAGTACGAGATCGAGCGGCTCATCGAGGACTACCGGCGGTTCGGCCGCCGCTGGCGCCGCAGCTGGCAGCAGCTGACCAACCGCGCGCTCGACCTGTCCCTGGTCTGGTCGGTGGTGCGGCGCGCGATGGCGGACGTCGAACCGGTCACCGGCGCGGTGCCCGAGCCCCAGCCCGCCTACCCGGGCAGCCGCGTCCGGCTGGCCGACGTCTGCCCGGACCGGCGCTGGCCGCCGGACCCGCGCGCGCTCGACGACACCGTCGAAGCGGCCGGGCCCCGCCGCTCGTGGGAAGAGTGCTACAACGCGGCGAGCGTGTACGCGGTGGCGATGCTCGAAGTCGGCCCGCACGGCGAACGCGACCTGCGCGACCGCGCGCGCAACCCGCGTCTGCTCGGCGAATCGCGGGACGAAGTGGCCCGCCGCGCGGTCCGGGAGCTCTACCACGCGGCGACGATCAGCCACAGCGGACGGCTGCCGGAGCGCCGGTCCTGGGTGATGGGGGAGGACCCCGACCTGGCGGCCCTGCGCGGGCACGAGCTGTTCCGGGTGTTCGAGATGGTGACGTTCTCCCCGGACCGCGCGGCGCCGCTGCGCCCGCAACGCGCCCACGTCTGGGAACAGGTCGGGTACGTCCGCCGGCTCGTCGCCGAGATCGCGGGCTGCCGGGCGCACTTCTGGCGCGGCCGCGCGCTCGACGAGGGCCCGCGGCCGGACGGACGCACCCTCGACCGCTGGCGCGCGGCCGACCGCGACGCCTGGCGGAAGCTGGCGAACCTGGCGGCCGGGAAACAGGACTGGTACACGCGCTACCAGGCGATCTGCGCGTTCCGCGAGTGGGCGGCCGAGTGCGGCTACCCGGGCTCGATCTCCGGATTCCCGCGGTATTGCGAGGAAAGCCTGCACGCCCAGCTGCGCGGGGCGGCGGGCCCGCGCGCGAAGACGGGCCTCGACGCGAACATCGTCGTCCGCGAGTACGTCCGCCTGTGCGACCGCCGCCTGGACCACCTGGTGGCGGACGTGGCGGAACTCGAGCAGACCCCGATGGCCGCGGACGACTTCATGGCCCGCGCCCAGCTGTGGGCGGCGCTGTGTTCGTGGTTCGACGACGACATCGCCGACGGCTCGTCGGCCGAGGAGCGCCGCGAGCGGTTCCGCAAGCTCGCCCGGCCCTAAGCCGGCCGCGTGTAGCGGTGCTTCACGCCGACCGGGAAGTACTCGGGGTCGCCCGCCGGGCGCAGGACGACGTCGGGCAGCTGCCGCTCCGCGGGGACGTAGTGCGCGAACTCGCTGTTCAGCCGCACCAGCTCGGCACGCACGGCGGCCGCGATCCGGGCGGGGTCGGCGGTGGCGCCCGGTGCCGTCTCGACGGTGAGGCGCAGCCGGCGGTCGCGGTCGGCGTCCTCGACCGACTCGATGACGAACTTGCCCGTCACCGTGTCGCTGATGCCGGGCTGCTCCAGGCCCACGGTGACGTTCTCCGGGTAGACGTTCGCGCCGAAGAACGACACCGTGAACAGCGAGCGGCCGAACACGTACACGAACGGCAGCTCCGGCCCCGGCGGCGGTGTGAAGCCGTGCTCGGCGCAGAAGGCGAGCAGCTCGGCGTGCGGCAGGAGCCCGCCGTCGTCGGCGATGTGGTAGCGGATCAGCGGGATGCCGCCGTCCGCGGTGAAGACGAGGGTGCCCTCGTGCACCTCGAAGAAGCGGCTCGCCGGGTCGTACTGCACCAGCGTCGGCAGGCGCGCGTCGCCGAAGACCTCGCGGGCCAGCTCCGGGCGGCCGGCGAGGAACCGCCGGATGCTCGCCGACACCGGGGTTTCGTTGCCGAGCACCCCCGCGTCGGCCGTGCCGTACAGCGACGCGATGTCGCGGACCGGGTCGGCGATCCCGGCCCGCCGGGTCACCAGCTCGCGCCACTGCTCGCTGAACACCTCGCCCGCCAGCACCAGCTTGATCGCGTACGCGGGCCAGTCGAGGCCTTCGGCCAGGCCGGTGTCGACGACGTCCTTGACGAACGGCGGGTAGCCCAGCAGCACCACCTGGTCGAAGTGCGGTGCGAGCTCGGGCAGCACCCGCAGGATCTCCGCCTTGTTGTTGCCGGGCGCCACGACGGTGATCGGGCAGCCCTTGGCGGCGAGGTGCCGCACGCACGCGGTGGTGAACAGGCCGCCCACCCAGGTCCCGAGCGGGAAGCAGACGACGGCGAGCGTGCGGCGCCGATCGGCGGCGAAGGCGCCGGCCAGCACCTGTTCGAAGCGGCGGGCGACGTGCAGTTCGTCTTCGAGCGCCCGCGGCCAGACGGTCGGATGGCCGCTGGAGCCCGAGGAGACGGCGATCATGTCGAGGTCGTCGAACGTGCCACCGCGGAGCAGTTCGGGCAGCGGATACTTCCGGTGGTAGCCGGCCTTGTCGGTGCGGGGCAGCCGCTCGAAGTCGGCCATCGTCGTGACGGTCTGCGGCTCGATCCCGTGCTCCCGCAGGAACTTCCGGTACGCGGGCACCGTTTCCGCGGTGCGGTGGAAGAGCGCGAGGACGGGGTTTTCCGACGGCGGTTCCGCGGCCCCGAAGAAGGTGTCGAACGCCTGCCGCACGCGCGTCTGCCGACCGAGGTCCATGATCGGAGCATAGCGGCGGCCGCGTGTCATGATGGGCGCCGTGAGCACCTCCGCCCAGGAGCACCCCGCCGGCGCGCCGTTGACCCTTTACCTGGTCAAACGGCTCGAGCTGGTGATCAGGGCCCTGCTCGACGACGCCCTGCGGCCGCTCGGGCTCACCACGCTGCAGTACACGGCGCTGACCGTGCTCGAAGCCAGCGGCGCGCTGTCCTCGGCGCAGCTGGCCCGCCGGTCGTTCCTGCGGCCGCAGACCATGCACGAAATGGTGCTGACGCTGGAAAAGCGCGGCCTGATCGCGCGGACTCCCAAAGCGGACAACAGACGGGTTTTGCTGGCCGGCCTCACCGACGCCGGACGCGCGCTGCTCGCGGGCTGCGCGCCGGCGGTCGGCGAGCTGGAGAACGCGCTCCTGGCCGACCTGAGCCCGGGCCAGCGAGCGACGTTCCGCGAAGGTCTGCAGCACGGCGTGACAGCACTCGGCGCGCTCTCGGGCCGGCGACGCGCACAGGAAGCCTGATGTCGGCGGAGGTATCGCTGAGCGGTCACCCGGACCATCGACCTCACCCGACTGGAGTCTCGATTCGGATTTGCCACTAGGCCGGAAGTGTGGTCGCGCCGGATGGCCCGTAGCAGGCGTGTGACCGGCGGCGTTGAAGGGTAAGTCCCAGGCCTGTTCTCACCGTGGAGGTTCGCCGACGTGACCCGGGCTCGCGAGGTGGGCGGCGCGTCCGTCGCCGCTCGCCGGCTGCTGATACTGGCGGGAGCCGTGGCGGGCTTCTGGCTGGTGTCCTGGCTGACGTCCGGCAACGCCGACGCGGCGCCGGGTAACCCGGCCACCGGAGATCCGATCGCGGCGGTGGTGGACGCGCTGGTCCCGCCGGACCACGGAACCCAGACGGCGAAGGTCTCTGTCGTGCCGCGGGGTGGGCCACAAGCTGCCACTCGGATCTCGCGACCGGGCACTGAGGCGGTGGCCGGCGCGGCTCCGCGGACGGTGCGGGCGGATTCGCGCACGGGGAAGGTGGCGGTGGCGCCTGTCGCTTCGAGTGCGGTCGTGGCGCCTGCGGCGGGGCGTTCGGCTGCGCCAGTGACGCGCGCTGTGGGGGCGGTTGCCGCGCCCGCCGCTTCGAGTTCGGCCGCCGCGCCGGTGTCACGGGTGGCGCGTTCGGCTGCGCCGGTGGCGCGTGTCGGGCAGGCGGTCGCTTCGCCGCTGGGCGAGACCACAGCGGCGGTTGTGGCGCCGGTGGCGGGAGTCGTGCGTTCGGCTGCGCCGGTAGCGCGTGTCGTGGGGGCGGCTGCCTCGCCCCTGAGCGAAACCGCCGCCGCTGTTGTCGCGCCTGTGGCGGGCACCGTGCGCGGCGCCGAGCCCGTCACTCGAACCGTGGGGGCTGTCGTCTTGCCGGTGACCGCGACTGCCGGCGCCGTTGTCGAGCCCGTGGTGCGTTCGGCCGTGCCGGTGCTCGAGCCTGTCTCACGTGCCGCCGAGGCGCTGCTCTCCCCGCTGACCAAGACCGCCGCGCCGCTTGTCGCACCGATCGTCTCTGCCGTCACCTCGCCCGTGAGCGGTCTCCTCGGCGCTCTGAGCAGTGCCGTCAAGCCGGTGAGCGGCCCCGTGCTCGGCGGTGCTTCTCCGATCCTGACCCACGTCCTCACCCCCGTCGCCGGCGGGGCCGGGCGGCCCGTTGTCGCTCGTGTGGCCGGCTCCGCCGTCCGGGCCGTGCTCCCGCTCGCCCGGGCGGTGACCACCCCGCCGCCGAACCAGCAGGTCGTTCCGACCGTCGTCGGCCGACCCGCGGCAGCCGTCGCGCCGGCGAAGCCGGTTGGCCCAGGCTGCGCCGCGACCGCCGCCGGTGCACACCGAGGCAAGGCTCAGCGCCAAGAGGCCCGGCTCGGCAGTCACCAACCCGGGGAGACCCCGGCGCAGCCCGGCGCGCCCGTGCCCGCGTCCTCGTCCGATGTCGCCTCCGGCGGCGGCTCGAGCATCCCGCCCGCCTTCCTGACCGCGGGGCACGCTCCGCACCACTTCCGGGCGTCCCCCTGGACGCACGGGGACTTCGTGCCGCTGTGGCGGCCCTCCGAACCGGGCACCGGGCCCGGCTAGTCGCGTTCCGATCTTCCGCCGTCGTGTGCTCCGCGGCGCGATCCGCGCTGCCCGCGACCGTCGTACTCGAATCGAAAAACCACGCGTGGAAGAGGGAACGAAATGGAAGCGAGCGTGTTCGACCTGGGAAAGGTGCGAAGAGACGCGGTGGTCACCATCCGCCTGGACGCGATGGCCAACGTCAGGCTGCTGACCGCGGTCAACTTCCAGGCCTACCGGCGCCGGCAGTACTACCGGATGCACGGCGGGGTGGCCACCGCGCCGATGTTCAAGATCCACATCCCGGCCAACGCCCACTGGTTCCTGGTGATCGACGTCGAGGGCCTCGAAGCGCGGCCCCTGCGCCCGCGGGTGAGCGTCGAACCGGAAGCGGCCGTCACGACCCGGGGACCCGGCGCCCCCCGGTGAACGTCGCGGCCCCGGTCGCACGGTCGGGGCCGCCGCGGGGGATCTTCCCCCGCGTCGGCGGCCGGGTGCCGGGGTACCCGGCCCGGATGCAGACGTTCCTGCCGTGCGCCGACTTCACCGCCAGCGCCCGCACGCTCGACCGCCGCCGCCTCGGCAAGCAGCGCGTGGAGGCGCTCCAGGTGCTGCGCGCGCTCGTGATCCCCGGCTACGGCTGGCGCCACCACCCGGCGGCGAAGATGTGGACGGGGTACGAGGAGGCGTTGACGCGCTACGGCCTCGAGGTCTGCGCGGTGTGGTGCGAGCTGGGCGCGGCGGACACGTGCGCGGTCAAGCTGGGAGAGGAGTTCACCCGATCGGTGGGCGGTCCCGAGGTCCGGACGCAGGCCGAGCTCAAGGCGGCGGGTGACGTGCCGCCGTGGCTGGGCGACGAAGCGCTCCACCGCAGCCACCAGTCGGCGCTGGTGCGCAAGGATCCGGACCACTACGGCACGCGGTTCCCGGGGGTGCCGCCGGACTTGCCGTACGTGTGGCCGCCATCGGACCGCCCGAGCCGGACGGCTTGAGCCGACGCGCACCTGCCTGAAGTCGCTCGGCGCGCCGGATCCGGTGCAGCTCCGGGGCGCCGAGCGAGGCCGCTCGGTGGCCTGGGTCAGGGGCGGTTGCGCGCCGCTCGAAGCTAGCGCCCTCGGCCGCCGTGGGTGAGGGCTGCCGCGAGCCGCGCGAAACCTGCTGCTCGGCCATCCCGCGCTGCCGCGAGCCGCACCGCAACTCCACCGAAATCCCAGCCGAACCCCCACCGGACCTGCGGCGTCACTGGTCCGCACCCGCGCCCGCACCGACCCTTCGGCGGATTTACAACGTTGTACCAACGATGTAAAAAAGTCCCTGCCCGGCTCGCCCGCCGTTGGAAGGGGCCACCGATGTCCTCCCGAGAACGCGATCACCTCACCCGCCGTGACCTGCTCCGCCTCGCCGGGGGCACCGCCGCCGCCGTGGCCGCCGCCCTCTGGCTGCCCGAGACGGCCGCCGCGGCCGCCGGGACCACCACTGCCGCCGGGACCTTCAGCCCGATCCGGCCGCCCGCCACGCCGCTGATCGTCCGCTCGCCCTACCTGTCCACCTGGCAGCCCGCCGACACGCTCCCCGGCACCTGGTCGAGCTTCTGGACCGGCCACATCACCGCCCTGTGCGGCCTCGCGCGCATCGACGGCGCCGCCTACGTCTTCGCCGGGGCACCCGCCCTGCCGTCCGGGCCGGCCCTGACCCCGATGACGCAGGTGAGCCTGCAGGTCACCGGCACCCGCTCGACCTACCTCCTCACCGGCGGCGGGGTGAACCTCACCGTCACGTTCTTCTCCCCGGTCGACCCCGCGAACCTGCAGCGCCAGTGCGTCCCGTTCGGGTACGTCACCATCCAGGCCGCCAGCGCCGACGGCCGCGCGCACACCGTCGACCTGCACTTCGACACCTCCGCCGAGTGGGTGCACGGCAACACCGCCACCCCGGTCACCTGGCAGCAGCAGCAAGCGAACGGCTACACCCTCCTCAGCTGCACCCCGGCGAACCCCGCCGTGCTGCAGGAAAACGGCGACCAGGCGAGCTGGGGCTCGCTCGTCCTGGCCGCGCCGGCGGCCGGCGTCAGCTGGCAGATCGGGGCGGACACCGTCGTGCGGGCCGCGTCGGCGGGTCAGGGCGCCCTGAACAACACCAGCGACACCGCGCAGCCACGGGCGATCAACGACCGCTGGCCGGTGCTGGCCTTCAACAAGAACCTCGGCACGATCCCGGCCGGTGGCACGGCGACCCCGTTCACCCTGGCGATCGGGCACGTCCGCACGCCCGCCGCCCGCTACCTCGGCACCGAGCTGCGTCCCTGGTGGACGCACTACTGGGGCAGCTGGCAGGACATGGCGGTGTGGTTCGCGAACGACTACGCCGCCGCGCTGTCGGCCGCCACCGCGATCGACCAGCGGCTGCACGACGACGCCGTCGCCGCGGCCGGGGGCGGCGGCACCGGCGAGCACTACGCCGGGATCTGCGCGCTCGCCCTGCGCCAGGCGTTCGGCGGCACCGAGCTGGTCGACCGGGGCGGCGCGCCCTGGGCGTTCCTCAAGGAGATCTCCTCCGACGGCAACATGTCCACAGTGGACGTCACCTACCCGGCGTTCCCCGCCTTCCTGTACCTCTCGCCCACCTACCTGCGCCTGGTACTGGAGCCGCTGCTCGACTACGCCGAGCGCGGCGGCTGGCCGATGGCGTACGCCGAACACGACCTCGGCGCGCACTACCCGGACGCGACCGGGCACAACGACGGCAACGAAGAGAGCATGCCGGTCGAGGAGTCGGCGAACATGCTGATCATGGCGGCCGCGCTGGTGCAGCGGCTGCCGTCGGCGGAGGCGGCCTCGTTCGTCACCGCGCACTACCGGATCCTGCGGCAGTGGGCGGAGTACCTGATCGCCAACACCCTCGACCCCGGCTTCCAGAACCAGACCGACGACTTCACCGGCTTCATCGCCCACAGCGCGAACCTCGCGCTGAAGGGGATCGTCGGCATCGGCGCGATGGGCATCATCGCCGCCGCGGCCGGGAACCCGGCCGACGCCCAGCGGTATCGCTCGACGTCCCGCAGCTACGTCAGCCAGTGGGTGACGCTCGCCGAAGACGGCCAGCACCTGCGGCTCGCCTACGACCAGCCCGGCACGTGGAGCCTGAAGTACAACGGCTTCGCCGACCGCGTGCTCGGCCTCGACCTGGTCCCGCTCGGCGTCGCGGCGCAGGAAGCCGCCTGGTACCAGGCCCGTGCGGGCGCCCACGGCGTCGTGCTCGACCCGCGCAACAACTACACGAAGGCCGACTGGGAGCTGTGGACCGCGGCGTGGCTGGCCGACCAGCCGAACATCCGCACCACGCTCGTCGAGGGCGTCTACAGCTACGCGAACACCACGCCCCAGCGCGTGCCGTTCAGCGACTGGTACGTGGTCGCCGACGCCAACCAGCGCGGCTTCCAGGCCCGCCCGGTCGCCGGCGGCTACCTGGCGCTGCTGACCCGCCCGGCCGCGTCGACGACAGTGTGGCGGAAGCTGCAGAACCAGCGGTCGGGCAAGGTGCTGGCCGTCTCGAACATGTCCTTGGCCGACATCGCCGAGGTGACGCAGTGGGCGGACAACGGCACCGCCGACCACCTCTGGGCCGTCGTGGACAGCGGCGACGGCACGGTCCGGATCGTCAACCGCAACAGCGGCAAGGTCCTCGCCGTGCACGACCAGAGCCTCGACAACGGCGCCCACGTCCAGCAGTACCAGGACAACGGCACCCCCGACCACAACTGGCGGATCGTCGACGCCGGCGGCGGCTGGTCGAAGCTGGTCAACGTCCGCAGCGGCAAGGTGATGGCGGTCGACCAGCAGTCCACGGCGGACGGCGCCCAGGTCACCCAGTGGGACGACAACGGCTCGCCGGACCACCTCTGGCGGTTCGTCTGACGCCGTTTGCGACACTGGCGCGGTGTGCGCCGACTTCACCCGGATCCGCCGCTTCCTCGAGGAGCGCGACCCGCCGACGCCGTGCCTGGTCGTCGACACCGACGCCGTCGCGGCCCGGGCGGGGGAGTTCGGCGCGGCGTTCCCCGGCGCGCTGATCCGGTACGCGGTCAAGGCCAACCCGGCGCCGCCGGTGCTCGACGCGCTGGTGGCGGCCGGGATCGGCTTCGACGTGGCCGGTCCGGCGGAGCTCGAGCTGTGCCTCGGCCGCGGCGCCGCCCCGGCGGAGATCGCCTACGGCAACCCGATCAAGAAACCGCGGGAGATCGCCTTCGCGTTCGGACGCGGCGTCCGGGAGTTCACTTCGGACGCTCCCGCCGACGTCGACCACCTGGGCCGGTACGCGCCGGGCGCGGCGGTGTCGATCCGCGTCGTGCTCGACGCGCCGGACTCGGCGACGCCGTTCGGCCGGAAGTTCGGCTGCGCCCCGGCCGAAGCCCTCGACCTGGTGCTGCGCGCGGCCGCGCTGGGGCTGCGGCCCGGGATCGCCTTCCACGTCGGCTCGCAGCAGCCGGACGTCACCGCCTGGGGGATCGGGGTCGCCACGGCGGCGAAGCTGTTCGCCGAGGCCGCGGCGCACGGCGTCGAGATGACGCGGCTCAACCTCGGTGGCGGCTTCGCGACCGCCCACCGCACCGCCGTCCCGTCCCTGGCCGCGTACGCGGCGACGATCGCGGCGGCTCTCGACGCGGCCTTCCCGGCCGGGCGCCCGGAGCTGCTGCTCGAGCCCGGCCGTGTCCTCGTCGCGGACGCCGGCCTGCTGCGGACCGAGGTCGTGCTGGTCGCCGACCGGGGCGAACGGCGCTGGGTGTACCTCGACATCGGCCGCTACAACGGCCTGGCCGAGGCCGAGAACGAAGCGATCGCCTACCGTTTCGAGCCGGTGGGCTGCCACGACGGCCCGAGCGGGCCGGTGGTGCTCGCCGGTCCCACCTGCGACGGCGACGACGTGCTCTACCAGCGGACGCGGTACGAACTGCCCCGCTCGCTGCGGACCGGCGACCGGCTCGACGTGCCGGGCACCGGGGCCTACACCGCCAGCTACGCGTCGGTGGGGTTCAACGGGATCGAGCCGCTGCGCACGTACTGCGTCGGGCGGTGGGGAGATGCAGATGCCTGACGTCGGCCGGTTCACCGGGCGCCACGTGCTCGCCGAGCTCCACGGCGTCGACCCGGAGCTGCTCGACGACCCGGAGCGGCTCGGGGAGCTGCTGCGGGCCGCGGTGACGGAAGCGGGCGCGACGGTCCTCGACGTCGTGGCGCAGCGGTTCGCACCCCAGGGGGCCACGGTGATCGCGCTGCTGGCCGAGTCGCACGCGTCCGTCCACACCTACCCCGAGCACGGGTCGCTCTTCGCCGATGTGTTCACCTGCGGGGAACGCGCCGATCCCGAGCACGCTCTGCGGCTGCTGGCGACCTCGCTGCACGCCGCTTCGGTCCACCTGTCGGTCCTCCACCGGGGAGAACGCTGATGCCCCTGATCCACGAACCGGTCGGCGACGGCCTCACCCGCGTCTGGGAGGTCGGCGACGTGCGGTTCCACGAGCGCACGCCGTACCAGGAGGTGCTGATCGGGACGACGGCGCAAGGGGTTTCGCTGTTCTGCGACGGCGAACGCCAAAGCACCGAAGCCAGCCAGCTGGTGTACCACGAAGCTCTGATGGTGCCCGCGCTCCTGCTGGCCGAGCGGGTGCGGCGGGTGCTCGTCGTCGGCTCGAGCGAAGGGGTCGCGAGCCGGCTGGCGGTCGCCGCCGGCGCTTCGCTGGTCGACCACGTGGACATCGACGCCGACGCCGTCCGCGCCTGCGCCGAGCACCTGCCCTACGGCTACACCCCGGCGGAGCTGGCGCGGGCCGAACGCGGCGACGGGCCGGTCCGGGTGTCCTATGCGGACGGCTGGGCCTTCCTCGCCGCGGCCGAGAGCCGGGGCGAGCACTACGACGTGATCGTGATCGACCTGCCGGACGAGAACACCGACCCGGACGCCCAGCACAATCGCTTGTACGGCACGGACTTCCTCGCCCGCTGCGTGCGCCTGCTGGCGCCGGGCGGGGTGGTGACCTGCCAGGCGGGCTGCCCGACGCTGTGGCGCAACGAGACGCTGCGGGCGTCCTGGCGGCGGTTCCGGGAGGTGTTCGGCGCGGTGCTGTACTTCGGCTCCGACGAGCACGAGTGGGCGTTCCTGTCCGGCCGGGCGGACCCGGTCGAGGACCCGGGCGCGCTGGTGGCGCGGCGGTTCGCGGAGCGGGGGAGCGGGGCGGCGACGCTGGACGCCGAAGCGCTGCTGGGCGGGTGCACCCCGCCGCGTTCCCTCCGCGTCGGTGGTCTGAACCAGCCGTCTTGACCTTCGATTCCCCGAATATCGAGCCCCGGGAAACGTGAATTAGCGGGAAATGGATTTCCCGCGCTCGGTGCGTGTTCGTGTTACTCCATTCAGTGGCCGTCGAAAAGGTTGCGATCGCGCTACGATCCTCTCCGCGCGCGATCATCATCACCACCAGGCACCGTGGCCCATTTGGAGGAGCGTCATGCTCGGTATGTCGGTCGTAGGCGCATTGATTCTGTCCACCCTCGTCGCTCCCGTCGATGCCACGGCGGATTCGGCCCCGAGCGAAAAGATCACGCTCGACATCAAGACGATCAACGGCTCCGGCTGCCCGGCGGGCACGGCCACCGCGTCGGCGGACGTCGCGTCCGACAACACCTCGTTCACGGTGCGCTACACGAACTTCACCGCGAAGGCGGGCGGCGGCGTGTCCGCCCTCGAAGGCCGGAAGAACTGCCAGATCAACGTGCTCGTCCACGTGCCGCAAGGGTTCACGTACGCGATCGCCGAGGTGGAGTACCGCGGCTTCGCGCACATCGAGAGCGGAGCGAGCGCGCTCGAGCAAGCCAACTACTACTTCACCGGGACGTCGCCGACCGCCCGGGTGCGGCACACCTTCCCCGGCCCGTTCCACGGCGTGTGGCGGGCCACCGACACCACCGACGTGGCCGAGCTGGTGTTCGCCCCGTGCGGGGAGAGCCGCAACCTGAACATCAATGCGGAACTGCGGGCGGACGCCGGTTCCTCGTCCGGCGGCAGTTACATCGAAATGGATTCCGAACACGCGAGCGTGGACACGATTTACCACTTCGCGTGGAAGACCTGCTGAATTACGGCGGTCATTGTCGAGGCGCCCGCTCACCGACTGAGGGCTTTGGGCCGGTGAGCGGGTTTGCCGTACCCTTTTGCCCGTACCCTCAGACGTGGGTGACCAGTAACGTCACGCCCGCTTCCTCACCCGCACCGTGGCTCGCGGGCCCTTCGGCGGCTGGTTCTCGTTCGTCATCGCTGCCTCCCTCGCGCCCGCCCGGTTCTCCTCGAGCCGGATCTACCTCGTCAGTCGACGAAGCGGCGGCCGAGGTTCTCTCGGGAGAAGAGTGAGACGCGGATCACGCGAGAGGGTGACCGGCGATCAGCTCGGCGCCGCACCGCGTTCGGTCTCGGCGCTCGGCGCCAAGCGGCACCGGCGTTCGAACCGCTCCATCAGGACGGTAGCGATCAGGACGGCCACTGGGGTGCTCACCGCGATCCACATGTAGGGAGAGCTACCCAGGCCCGCGCGCTCTCAATCGCCCGCGGACAGCCGGGTGATCAGGTCCAGCAGGCCGGCGCGGAACGCGTCGTCGTCGCCGAGCCCGCCGAGCAGCGCGGGTTCGGCCCGCACGGCCTGCTCGTGCACGGCCCGGCCCTGGGCGGTCAGCCGGGTCAGGTGGCGGCGGCCGTCGGCCGGGTCCGTGGCCCGGCTGACGAACCCGGCCTTGGCCAGGCGGTCGAGGGTGCGGCTCATCGTCTGGTCGGTCACCTGGCAGCGCTGGGCCAGCGTCCGCTGGGGGAGCGGCCCGTCCCGCAGGGTGTGCAGCGCGATGAGACCCGCGTGGGTGAGGCCCATGCCGTCGAGCACGGCCACCCAGCGTTGCTCCACCAGCCGTGCGGCCACGGCCAGCAGCCGGCCCGTCGGCCACGTGCCGAGGTCGGGTTCGGGGGTTGTGCTCACCATCACTCCGGGTCGTCGTGCAAAATGTTCAGCTTGCTGAACAATTGGGCGTGTTCGCGCTCGAAAGGACCTTAGCGACCATGAACGAGAACCCGCGCCGCCTCCGCTGGCTGATCCCGGCTCTCCTGGTGATCGCCTGGCTCGGCCTGGGTGGGTTCGGCGGCCCGTTCGCCGGCAAGCTCGGCGAGGTTGCGAAGAACGACAACGCCGCCTTCCTGCCGCGCTCGGCCGAAGCCACCGAGGTCGCCGACGAGCAGAAGGCGTTCAGCCCGCGCCAGGTGCTGCCCGCGACCGTCGTCGCCGAGCGCCCGAGCGGCCTGACCGCCGCGGACCGGCAGTTCCTCGAGGCCAAGGCGCAGGAGCTGAGCCGCGTACCCGGCGTGGCCGGCCCGCTGGGCAAGCCGGAGCAGGCGCCGCGGGACGACCAGGCCGCGCAGCTCGCCGTGCCGATCTTCGCCGAGGGCAACCCCGCCGACGTCGTCAAGGAGGTCCGGGCGCGCCTCGGCGGCGCCCCGGACGGCCTCACCGTGCTCGTCACCGGGCCGGCCGGGCAGATCGCCGACCTGGTCAAGGCCTTCGGCGGCATCGACGGCATCCTGCTGCTCGTCGCCGGTGGCGTGGTCGCGCTGATCCTCGTCGTGGTCTACCGCAGCCCGCTGCTGCCGTTCCTGGTGCTGCTCTCGGCCGTGTTCGCGCTCGGCCTGGCCAGCCTCGTCGTCTACTTGCTGGCGAAGCACGACGTCCTCGCGCTCAACGGCCAGAGCCAGGGCATCCTCTCGATCCTCGTCTTCGGCGCGGCGACCGACTACGCGCTCCTGCTGGTGGCACGGTTCCGCGAGCAGCTGCGTGACACGCCGAGCCGGTTCGACGCCCTGAAGCTCGCCTGGCGCGCAACGCTCGAACCGATCGCGGCTTCGGCGGGCACCGTCGTGCTCGGCGTGCTGTGCCTGCTCTTCAGCGACCTGAACTCCAACAAGGGCCTCGGCCCGGTGGCGGCGATCGGCATCGGCGCCGCTCTGCTGGCGTCCACCACGTTCCTGCCGGCCGTGCTGGCCCTGTGCGGCCGCGGCGTGTTCTGGCCGTTCAAGCCGGCACTGGGCTCGCCGCACCCGGAGACGGCCGGGATCTGGGGCCGGGTGGCGCGCCTGGTCGGCCGCCGGCCGCGCACGGTCTGGGTGGTGACGGCCCTGGTGCTGGGGATCGGCGTCGCGTTCCTGCCGCAGCTCAAGGCGTCCGGCACCGCGCAGTCGGACGTCTTCCTGACCGAGGTCGATTCGGGGACGGGCCAGGAGATCCTCGGCCGCCACTTCCCGGGCGGCCTCGGCGCACCCGCGATCACGATCGCCGACGCCGGCGCGCTGCCCGCGGTCCTGAAGGCGTCCACAATGGACGGAGTGGCGCAGTCCTTCCCGGTGCCCGGCCCCGGCGGCCGCCCGAAGGAGGTCGGCGGCCGCGTCCAGATCCTCTCGGTGCTGACGGATCCGGCGGACTCGGAGGCGGCGGTCGCCACGGTCGGCCGCCTGCGCGACGCGGTGCACGCCGTGCCGGCGGCGAACGCCAAGGTGGGCGGCCCGACCGCGATCCAGCTGGACACGCAGCAGACGTCCAAGCGCGACCGCGCGCTGATCATCCCGATCGTGCTGCTGGTGATCTTCCTGGTGCTGGCCCTGCTGCTGCGGTCGTTGCTCGCGCCCCTGCTGCTCATCGCCACGGTGGTGCTGTCGTTCGCGGCGACGATGGGCGTGTCGGCGCTGGTGTTCAACCACGTCCTCGGCTTCCCGGGCGCGGACCCGGTGGTGCCGCTGTTCGGGTTCGTGTTCCTGGTGGCGCTGGGGATCGACTACAACATCTTCCTGATGACCCGGGTGCGGGAGGAGGCACTGACCCGGGGCACCCGGGCCGGGACGCTGCGCGGGCTGTCGCTGACGGGCGGGGTGATCACCTCGGCCGGCGTGGTGCTGGCGGCGACCTTTTCGGCGCTCGCGGTGATCCCGATCCTGTTCCTGGCCCAGATCGCGTTCATCGTCGCGTTCGGCGTGCTGCTGGACACCCTGCTGGTGCGGTCGCTGCTCGTGCCGGCGTTGACCGTCGACGTCGGGCGGCGGATCTGGTGGCCGTCGAAGCTGGCGCGCGCGGAGGCGTAGGGGACCGGCTCAGGAGTCGCGGCGGGCGCGCGAGTCCACGCCTTCGCCGGTGAGGTACGCGGCCGTGCCGGTTCGGGTGAGCAGCCGCTCCGGAGCGGCCCGGCGGTGGTCCAGGCGCAGGCGGGCACCCGCGTCGGCGACGACGCGGAGCACCTTCAGCAGCTCCGACGAGTCGCAGAAGCCGAGCTCGCCGCAGTCCAAGCGCACTTCGCGGACGCCGGGGCAGGCGGCCAGCCGGTCGGTGACCAGCCGCAGGAGCGTGCCGGTCGTCGCGAATTCGAGGTCGCCCGCGATCGTCACGCGGGCCGTCCCCTCCTCCGGGGTGGTCCACGTGCAGGTCAGCCCGGTGGTCATGCCGGCTGCTCCGATCCGGCGGCCGGCTCCGCCAGGCTGCCCTGGGTTTCGGCCTCCTCGACCCGCCGTCGGCCCGCACGATCAGCGGTGGCGGGTGGCCCGCGCAGGTCAGCCGCAGCCGGACGGTGGCGCCTTCGCGCCGCGCGGAGGCCAACACGAGGGTGACGAACCGGGCGTCGGCGTTGTCGCCGAGCGTGCGGTTCAGCCGGCCGGGCAGCCGGTGGTGGTCGACGGCCATCGGCAGCAGCGCCCGCAGCGTGGTGCGGATCTTGCCGGTCAGCACGGCCGCGTCGAGGCCCTTGCCGCAGACGTCGCCCAACACGGCGAGGGACCCCTCGCCCTCGGCGGTGACCACCGGGTGGACGTCGTAGAAGTCGCCGCCGATCCGCTCGCCGTCACGGGCCGGGCGGTAGCGGCCGGCGAACTCGATGCCGCCGAGCTGTTCGAGGGTCGGCGGGAGCAGATCGCGCATCAGCGTGTCGGTGATGGACGCCTGCAGCGCGAACACCCGCGCCGCCGACATGGCCGCCCCCGCCCCCGCCCCCGCCCGCGCCGCGAACAGCCGGGCGAAGAGTTCCTCCTGGTCGGTGAACGACGCCCGGTCGCCGCGGCGGAGCAGGACCAGGGCGCCGGCGGGGACGCCGTGGCCGGGCAGCGGCGTCACCACGATGGAGCCGACCGGCCCGAAACCCTCCGGCAGCACCCAGGCCGGTGCCGCGTCCGGGTCGAGCCAGCGTGACGGCACCGGCGGGAAACCCTGCAGCGCTTCGCCGAGCCCGGGCAGCTCGTCGGGGTCGATGTCCAGCCGCGCCCGGACCGGCTCGCCGCCGCGCACGCAGGAGACGGCCGGGAAGTTCGCGCCCGCGGCGGGGGTCAGCACGAGTGCGGCGTCGGCGAGGTGGTGCGCGGCCAGCCGGGCGGCGACCTCCAGGCAGCGGTCCAGGTTGAGCGAGCCCAGCAGCGCGGCGGAGGTGTCGCCGAGGAACGTGGTGCGCTCCCGCTCGCGGGCCAGTGCCTCGCGCGCCGAGCGGGCGTCGGTCTCGTCGACGAGCCACCAGGTCACGGCCTCGCCGTGCGGGACCGGGTGCGCGGCGAAGGCCCGCTCGCCGACCTCGCCGCGGACGACCTCGTCCGGGCCGCGGTCGTGGGCGGCGGCCAGCCAGTCCGCGACCGCCCCCGCCGCGGGGCAGCCGGAGCCGGCGCTGGGGACAGCAGGCGGGCGGCCTCGTTGAGCGCGCGGATCGTGCCGGACGGTCGATCACCACGGCCGCGGCCGGCGCGGCCGCCCAGCCCCGGTGCCGTCGATCGCGACGGCGGGCGCGGCAGGCGCCGGATCAGCTACAGGCACCGGCCGGATCGGGGTCGGTGGCCAGTTCCGCCCACAGGGTCTTGCCGCTGGGCCGGCGCAGCTGGCCCCAGGCCGCGGCGCAGCGTTCGACCAGCAGGAGCCCGCGCCCGCCCTGGTCGGACGGGGCCCGGCGGCGAGCGGGCTCGCCCTCGCTGTCGTCGACCTCGATCCGCAGCTTGGCGACGCCGGGCAGCAGGCGGACGTAGTAGGGCGCACGGCCGTGGCGCAGCGCGTTCGACGTCAGTTCGTCCACCACCATGACCGCCGTGCCGACGAACTGCGCCGGGAAGCCGCGCAGGACCGTCCGGACCCAGTGGCGGACCCGCGCCAGTTCGGAAAGCTCGGGGGAGATGCCGAGTTCGTGCCGGGTAAATCGGAGTTTCACGTCGGCCTCCTTCGCCGTGCCGGCCTCCGCGGGGAGGCTCTCCCCTTCTTCATGCCCGGAACCGGGCTCCCCGACACGCGTGTCCGAGGTCGTCATGCCGCACCCCAGGAAGCTTCGGCCGCTTCACGAGCGGCGTGCACGGGCAGGACGACGCCGGGGCCGAGGCGGCCGGAGCCGCCGTACCGCACCTCGGCCGCGTCCACGACGACCCGCGGCCGGGGCGGCGCTGCGTCGGTGGTCATCGACAACTCCAGGATGGGGGACCGGGATCCGGGCTGGCGGTTCAACCCCTTCCGGACGCAATCTACCAGCGCTGTCGACCCCGGGCAGCACGGTGTCCCGTCACTGTCCTTTAAGGACTTCCTCACGGGGTGCGGGCGCCGGCACCGGTTCCGCGGCGGCCGGCGGCACCACGGCGGCGTTCACGGTGCGGGTCAGCCGCTCGTAGGGCGCCCGGTGCTCGTTGTCCAGCAGCACCGCCAGCGGCGTCCACACCCCCACGACGAACACCGACGCGGCCAGCGCGACCGGCAGGAGCAGCCGCTCCGGGTGGTGGCCCAGGTCCCAGTGGTCCAGATCCAGCAGCAGCCAGGTCAGCCACAGCGGCGAGAGCAGGACGCCGTTGCGGACCAGCAGCGCGATCGGTCCGGCCCGGCGGCCGCCGCGGCGGGTCACCCGCAGGAGCATCGCCCGCTTCCCGGGCGTCGACCCGGTCACCGCGGGCAGCACCACGAACCACACCAGGGCGAGGATGACGACCGGCGTGTCGCGGTGGCGCAGGTCCTCGCCGAACAGCGTCAGCAGGCCGAAGAGGAACCCGAGCAGCGCGGCGAACCCGAGCAGGTCGGTGGCCAGCGCGAACAGCCGCCGGGTGAAGGTGACCTTCGTGGCGTAGCGGCGCCGGTCGTGCTCGGGTTCCGGCGACGGCAGCAGGCGCCCGAGCGGGCCGGCCAGCAACCAGCCGACGACGACGCCCGCGGTGTTGAGGATCAGGTCGTCGACGCTGAAGAGCCGGTACGGGCACGGGTAGACGAACCACAGCCCGGTCAGCTGCGTCAGCTCGAAGAACAGCGACACGCCGAAGCCGACCAGGGCCGCGGGCAGCAGCCGCATCCGCTGCGCGTACCGCACGTAGAACCCCAGTGGCGCCAGCATCACGACGTTGAGCGCGGTGGTCCAGACCGCCGGGTTGTGCAGCAGCGCACCGGGGCTCCAGTGGCCGCGGGCCCGCTGGGAGACCACCTCGACGAAGTAGAACGGCCGCAGCTGCGGCGAACTCGCGTAGGTGTGGCCCGCGCAGTACGCCGGGTCGGCCGGCAGCGGCAGCACCGTCTGCGTGGCGATCGCCAGCAGGTAGAACAGGAAGGCGTAGAAGACGAACGTCGGCCATCCGCCGGCGCGGCCGCGGCGGCGGTAGCTGACGAAGGCGGCCGGGAGCATGACGGCCAGCGCGACGAGCGGGAAGAGGAGCAGGGCGGTCCGGACGGGGACGAGATAGGTGGCGACCACGGAGCCGGTGGTACCCAGCCGTGGGGGAAGCGAAGCGTGCTTCCCCCGGACGACTGGGCGAGCACCGGCCCGGGCCTACTGCGGCGGCGCTTCCTGCTGGCCGCCGCCCTGGTTGTGCAGGTAGTCCTTCACCTTGTCCGAGCCCTGGTCGATCTTGTCGGCGTGGTCGCCGAAGCGCTGCTTGGCCGCCTCGGCGGCCTTGTCGACGCCCTGGTCGGCCTGGTCGGGGTGCTTCCCGAGGGTTTCCTTCGCCTTGTCGAACAGATTCATCGTGCGCCTCCGTCGGTGAGCCGATCTTCGGACTCCCCGAGGAGAACACCGGCGGCGCGGGCCCGCAACGCTCCTTCCCTCGTCCCGGGGATTCCCGGTGTTTCCGCGGGTGAAAGACGGGGTGCGAGGGTTTGCCGCGGCCGGGCGCGGGTATCGGGGGCCGCTTTCCGGCCGGCCGGTCCTCGTCGCCCGGCGCGGTGGCGGCAGCATCATCCCGGCCACCGGCGGCGTGCGGGACCCGGCGGCGCGTGAACCGCGCGCCGCCCCCGCTCGTATATCCGGTGACGATCGCCGCCCCGCCGCACGGGCCGGCGGTCACCACCGTGCACACGACGTGAGGCTCGCCATGGTTGGAAACACCGGTCTGCCGCTGGGGCGGCTCACCCGCCGCCGCACCTCGGGCCCGGGGGCGGCCCTGCCCGACTTCGGACTGCCCCGGCTCGGACAGCGGCGCCACGTCGTCGCGAGCCGGGTCCTCACGGTGCTGGCCGCGCTGCTCGTGCTGTTCGGGCTGCTCGCTCCGGACGACCTCAGCTCGTTCTCCGCCGCCGCACTCGTGCGCGTGCCCGTCGAGGGGCTCGTCATCGGCGCGTTCCTGCTGGTCCTGCCGCCGCGGCCGCGCCGCGTCGCCGCCGTGCTCGCCGGGCTGGGGCTCGGGCTGCTCACCCTGGTGAAGGCCCTCGACACCGGCTTCTACGCCACCCTCGAGAAGCCGTTCGACCCGATCTACGACTGGAGCTTCTTCCACGCCGGCGTCGAGTTCCTGGCCGGGCAGATCGGGGACGCGGCCACGATCGCCGCGCTGGTCGGCGCCGGCCTGCTCGCGGTGGCCGTCATGGTGCTCATGGTGCTGGCGATGCTGCGGCTGAGCCGCGTCGCCGCCGGACGGCGGACCGCCGCGACGCGGGTGGTGGCCGTCCTCACCGTGGTCTGGATCGTCTCCTCGGTGTTCGGCGTCGAGCTCGCGCCGGGGCAGCCGGTCGCCGCGCAGAGCGCCGCCGCGCTGGCCTACGGCGACCTGCGCCAGGTCGGCGCCGACCTGCGGGACCAGCGGCCGTTCGGGGAGGTGGCCGCCGACGACGCGTTCCGGACCACTCCGGGCGCGCAGCTGCTGAACGGGCTGCGGGGCAAGAACGTCGTGCTGACCTTCGTGGAGAGCTACGGGCGGATCGCGCTGGACGACCCGGTCATCGGGGCGAAGATCGGCCCGACGCTCGACGCGGGCACCGCCGAACTGCGCGCCGCGGGCATCGGCGCGAAGAGCGCATTCCTGTCGTCCTCGACGTTCGGCGGCGGCAGCTGGCTGGCGCACTCGACCGTGCAGTCGGGGATGTGGACCGACAACCAGCAGCGGTACAACGACCTCCTCGCCAGTGACCGGCTGACCCTCGGCGGGGCGTTCCAGCGGGCGGGCTGGCGGACGGTCTGGGACGTGCCCGCGCACACCAAGGACTGGCCGGAGGGGCAGAAGTTCTACCACCCGGACGCCTACTACGACGCCCGTTCCATCGGCTACCACGGGCCGGGTTACGCCTACGCCACCATGCCCGACCAGTTCTCGCTCTCGATGCTGCAGCGCAAGGAGCTCGCGAACACGGCGAAGCAGCCGGTGATGGCGGAGGTCGACCTCGTCTCCAGCCACGCGCCCTGGTCGCCGCGGCCCTGGCTGGTCGACTGGAACCAGGTCGGCGACGGCTCGATCTTCAACCCCCAGCCCGCGGCGGGCGAAGCACCGGAGTCGGTCTGGAAGGACCCGGAGAAGATCCGCGAGGCCTACCGCGACGCGACCGACTACTCCCTGAAGACGGTGATCTCGTTCGTCAAGCAGTACGGCGACGAAAACACGGTCCTGGTGTTCCTCGGTGACCACCAGCCGCCGGTGGTCACCCCGCAGGGCGCGGTCCACGACGTGCCGATCACCATCGTGGCCAAGGACCCGAAGGTCCTCGACCGGATCGCCGGCTGGGGCTGGCAGGACGGCCTCCACCCGGGTGCGCAGGCGCCGATCTGGAAGATGGACTCCTTCCGCGACCGCTTCCTCAACGGCTTCGCGCGCTGACCGTCCTCTTCGGACGCTCTGGGGTGGTGGTGCCCCGCGCCGGGGCCCGGTTGACCGGCGCCGCGGCTGCGCCGACGGCACCTCGCGGCGACCATCCCGGCCCGATCCGGGCGACGCCGAGGCCATCGAGCAACGGCAGCAGCTGCGGGGCGGGTCGATCTCGACCACCGCCGGTGGTGGGAGAAATCGGTTTTTGCGGGTGAGGATGGCGAATGCGCCATCCGTCCAGGGGCCCGGGCTAGCCCGGATGGAGCAGCGGGGTGACTTTCCGCTGCGCGCGGATTCACTGGCCCGATGAATTGCCGGTAATTCTCGCGCACTTCTACGCTCAAGACGTCGGGTTCTCGGCGGTTGAGGAGTGGTCATGCGAAGGAAATGCGCGGTTTTTGCGATCGCGGTGTTTTCCCTGTTCGGTCTGTCGGTCGTGCCGGCGGCCGCGGCGACCGGTGCTGTCGCGCCACCCGGCTGCCTCGGCGAGCGCTACGGGACCCTGTTCGGGCAGGGCGTGTCCGTCAGCTGCTTTCCCGGCGAGGGCTACGGATATCGGGTGATCGCGTACTGCGCGAACGGCAGTGCGTTCTGGCTGGCGGCCGGTCTTCCGGTGCCCTACGGATTCGGCCCGGCGGTCGCGGAGTGTTCCGGTGCGCTGTTCGTGCCCGCCCGGGTGGTCGCCTACCGGGTCGACGAAATCTGATTCACGCACGGAACCGCCCGGCCGCCGTTTTCCCGGTGGCCGGGCGGCGGCGTGCCCGGATTCCCGTGTCGCATTCACGGGTGGAGTGCGCCCGTGGAGGGGACGGCAGGGCACGTCCGGTGCCCGGCAGACTCCGGTCCGGGCTCTCCGCCTCGCAGCCGTGTTGTACTTGGTCCAGACCTTTTTGCAACGCCGCGAAGAAGGGGTGGTGACCGGCGCGGGCGGGCCGTCGGCCAGTCCGCGCTTCGGTCGTGCGCGAGAAAACCCATGTTCGGCAACCAGTCTTCAAAGTCCATAGTGGATGGACGGCACGGAATTCCGGACAGAAGACCGGACAAATCTGGACCGGCGCGGGCCGCGACCGCACACTCGGCGGACGGTGTGTTTCTTTCCCCCGGCCTTGGAGGAGTTCCCATGCGTCGAAGAATCGCCCTGGCTCTCGGCGGCGCCGCCGTCCTCACCGCGTCACTCGCCTCCGCCTCCCTCACCCCCGCGGCCGCCCAGGCGTCGCCCGGCCTGATCGCCGCCATGCAGCGGGATCTCGGGCTCACCGCCGCCCAGGCGTCGGCCCGGCTCACCCAGGAAATGACGGCCACCCGGGTGCTGCCCGGCGCGCAACGGGCCGCCGGCACCGCGTTCGGCGGTGCGTGGTTCGACCCGGCGCGGGGCAAGCTGGTCGTCGGCGTGACCGACCCGGGCGCGGCCGCCGCCGTCCGGCAGGCCGGGGCCGAACCCGTGGCGGCCCGGACCAGCGCGGCGAAGCTCGACGCCGCGAAGGCCGCGATCGACGCCTCGGCCAAGGCGGAACCCGCCCCGGCCGCGGTGAGCGGCTGGCGCGCCGACCCGCGCGCCGGCAGCGTCGTGGTCACCGTGCGGCCGGGCGCGCGCGGCGCCGACGTCGACGCCTTCCTGGCCCGGGCGGCGAAGGCCGGCCCGGTCACGGTGGCGACCGCACCGGCCGCCGAGCCCTTCTCGGCCGGCACCGTCGGCGGCGATCCGTACTACATCAACGGCAACACCCGCTGCTCGATCGGCTTCTCCGTGCAGGGCGGGTTCGTCAGCGCCGGGCACTGCGGCGGCGCGGGCAGCTCGGTCGTCGGCTGGGACGGCTCGTGGATGGGCACCTTCGCCGGCTCTTCCTTCCCGGGCAACGACTATTCGTTCATCCGGATCGGCGGCGGCTGGTGGACCGCGCCGGTCGTGCTCGGCTGGGGCACGGTGAGCGACGCGCTCGTCCGCGGGTCCTGGGTCGCGCCGGTCGGCACGTCGGTGTGCCGCTCGGGCTCGACCACGCACTGGCACTGCGGCACGGTGGAGGGCCAGAACGAGACCGTCAACTACGCCCAGGGCGCGGTCTACCAGATGACCCGCACCAACGTCTGCGCCGAGCCGGGCGACTCCGGCGGCTCGTTCATCACCGGCGACCAGGCCCAGGGCGTCACCTCCGGGGGCTGGGGCAACTGCAGTTCCGGCGGCGAGACGTGGTTCCAGCCGGTCAACGAGATCCTGCAGACCTTCGGCGTGTCCCTCGTCACGGCGTAGGAAGTGCCCATGCCGGCGGCGGCCGATGAATCCGGCGGCCGCCGCCGGTAGGTACCGGTGCGGCCGCGCCACCGGGGCGCGGCGATGAGGCACCGGGAGCAATCATGAGCGTGATCGTCGTCGAGTTCATCACCCTGGACGGCGTGGTCGAGGACCCGGACGGCTCCGGCGGGACACCGGGCGGCGGCTGGGCGTTCCGGCACGGGCGGGAGGCGGTGTCCGGGGACAAGTTCCGGCTCGGCGCCCTGCTCGACACCGGCGTGCTCCTGTTCGGCCGGACCACGTGGGAGCTGTTCGCGAAGCTCTGGCCCGGCCGGACGGGCGAGTTCGCCGACCGGCTCAACAACGCGGCCAAGCTGGTCGCGTCGCGGACCCTCCACGACGTGTCCGCGTGGCAGAACTCCGTGCTGCTGCAAGGAGAACTCATCGAAACGGTCGAGCGGGAAGAACGGGACGTCATCGTCATCGGCTCGGTCGGACTCGCCCGCGAACTGACCGCGCACCGCCTCGTCGACGAGTACCGCCTGCTCGTCTTCCCGACCGTGGTGGGGGCGGGCCGTCGGCTCTTCGACGACGTCGTGCACTTCGAGCCGGTCCCGACCACCCGGTTCGGGCCCGCGAACCTCGGCATCTACCGGACGCACTAGGTCCGCAGGAGGCTCCCGAGCCACGCGCCGAGGACCTGCTGGACTTCGGCGCGCGTCCGTGCCGGGTCGTCGGCCGCGGCGATCATCCGCGCGGCCTCCATCACCGCGCTGAGCATCAGCTGCGCCAGGGCGTGGACGGGCAGTTCGACGATCAGCCCGTCCGCCCTGGCCTGCGTCAGCACGGCGACGATCAGGCCGAGGCCGTACTCCGCCTCGATCTCGCGCCAGACGTCCCAGCCGAGCACGGCGGGCGCGTCGGTGAGCGAAATCCGGCGGACCTCCTCGCGCAGGCAGGCGTCGAGGAAGACGCCGAGACCCTGCAGCATGCCGGCGAGCGGGTCCGCGCCGGCGGCGAACGCGGCCCGCACCTCTTCGGTCAGCTCGCGTTCCAGTTCCTCGACGACGGCGCGGAACAAGCCCTGCTTGTCGGCGTAGTGGTGGTACAGGGCGCCGCGGGTCACCCCGGCGGCGCGGGTGATCTCCTCGGCCGGCACGGCCTGGTAGCCGCGGGCGGCGAACAGTTCGCGCGCGGCGGCGACCAGGGCGGCCTTCGTGCCGGCGGAACGGTCCTGCTGGGTACGTCGCACCCGCCTAATCTGCCATGGCGCCCGCGAACTCGACGACGTGGCGGGCCAGCACCGCGGGCTGGTCCTCGGACAGGAAGGTGTAGGAGTCCGGCACCTCCACGAGTTTCGCGTCCGGCAGCAGCGCGGCGAGCCGGTGGGCCAGCCGGATCGGGAACAGCTTGTCCTCCGGCGCCCACGCGAGCAGCACCGGCCGGTCGAGCGTCCGCAGCGCCTCGGCGGCGGCCAGCGTGTGCCGCGGGTGCACCTCCCGCAGCAGCTTGCGCAGGTCGCGCCGCACCCCGGCGGACTTCCGCAGCGGCGAGAGGTAGGCCTGCGCCACGGCGTCCGGCAGCGGCCGCTTGACGACCCAGCCGAAGAGGACCGGCAGCGGGTACAGCGCGCGGATCCGCAGCAGCTGCCCGAGCACCGCCATCGACCCGGGAATCCGGGCGAGCGGCGGCAGCGCCTTGAAGATCGGCGGGAAGAAGTATTCGAAGCAGTCGGACGGCGTGAGCACGACCCGCCCGACCCGCTCGGGGCGGCGGCTGAGCAGGATCTGCGTCAGCGCGCCGCCGGTGTCGTTCGCGACGAGCGTGACGTCCCGCAGGTCCAGCGCGTCGAGGAAGTCCGCGATGACGTCGGCGTTGCCGGCGGGGGAGAGGTCGGCGCCGGCGCGCATCGGGAGGTCGTGCGAGCCGAGCGGCAGATCCGGCGCCAGGCACCGGAACCCGGCCGCGGCGACGTCGGGGACGACCTTCCGCCACAGCTCGGCGTTCGTCAGCACCCCGTGCACGAACACCACCGGGGCGCCCGTGCCCCGCTCGCAGTACCGCACCTCGCCGGCGGCCAGCCGGACGCGGTGCTCCTGACCCAGGGTTTCGCTGCACTTCGTCATGGGGGCAGGTTACATACATGGCGTATGTATGTAAATGGGCCGGGAATTCACGGAGACTGAGAACGGCTCCGGCGGGTCCGGGGCGCGACCGGGGGCAGGGGCTTGGCGGATCTTTGGCCGCCGGGTGTCCGCTGCGCCTCCCCGTTGCCGAGCCCTGGCAAGATCGGTGCGGCCACGGTCAAGGAGAACGTCCGGCGGCTGATGGACGAGCTGGAAGCGCTGCGGCTCAAGGCGGGCGGCCGGGCGATCACGATCTCGTCGGGGTTCCGCGGCATCGCGCACAATCGAGCCGCCGGCGGCGCGTCGAGCTGAGTGGTGCGGTGGTGCCCCGGGACTTGGCTTCGGGGAAAGGTCGGATCCGGGGGCACCACCGCCCGCGGGACAGCTGACACGGTGTCCTGCGGTGGATTCACCCTACGAACCGCCGGGGGTCCTGACCAGGGCCTCGATGCGGTGTCGAAGGTTTGTCGCCCGGTCGGTCGGCGGACCTACCGAGAGTGGGTCCCGGTGAACCCTGTTCGCCGAGTCCGACCTGCGGGCCCGGTTCGCCGCGTTCGCCGTCTTCAACACCGCGGCCATGCGGCGGACCGCGCGGCTGCACCTGGCCGTGCGCGGCGCGGCGGCCAGTGAGCCCGCGGCGGCGGCGATGCTCGACGAGATCGACCGTCAGCGGCTGGAGTCGATGACCCGGCACGCCCGCGCGGCCGCGGAGACCGGGCAGCTGGCGGTGGCCGAGGACGAGTGCCGGGACGTGCTGTGGTCCACGACGGACGGCACGCTGTGGCACCAGCTCGTCGAGCGGCGCGCGTGGTCGGACGAGCGGTACGCGGCCTGGCTCGGCCGGCTGTGGGTGTCGGCCCTGCTGCCTTGACCGGGCCTCGGGGCGCGCTTAACCTTAAGTTGAAACTTCAACCGACTTGCGCGCAGCACGGAGCCCCGATGTCGATCTTCCGCCTGAACCACGCCGTGCTCTACGTCCGGGACCTGGCCGAAAGCGTGGCGTTCTACCGGGACGTGCTCGGCTTCGGGTACATCGACGGCGGCGACGCGCACCGGGGCGCGGCGTTCCTGCGGGCGCCCGGGTCGGCCAACGACCACGACCTCGGGCTGTTCGAGATCGGCGCGGACGCCGCGGACTCCGGGGCCGGGCGGACCTCGGTGGGGCTCTACCACCTCGCCTGGGAGGTCGACACCCTCGGGGACCTCGAGCGGCTCGCCGCCCGGCTCACCGAAGCGGGCGCGCTGGTCGGCTCGTCCGACCACGGAACCACGAAGTCGTTGTACGCCAAGGATCCCAGCGGGCTGGAGTTCGAGGTCGTCTGGATCATCCCCCGCGAGCTGCTGACCGATGAGGACCGGACGAAGAGCGCGTCGACCGGGCGCCTCGACCTCGCGCGGGAACTGGCGAAGTACGGTCCCGACGCGCGCAGCGGCGTCGGGATCTCCCGCACCTCCTAGACCTTCTGGACCGTGGCGCGCTCCGGCGCCGGCTCGGAAGACCGCTGCCGGACCGAAAGGTTGCCCAGTGCGAAGCGGCCCGCGCCGACGAACGCGATGAGCAGCAGCGACCAGCAGAACAGCACGGCCGCTTCGCCGCCGTTCTGGATCGGGAACAGGCCGGTCGGCAGGTGGACGGAGAAGTAGGCGTAGGCCATCGAGCCGGAGCCGAGCACGGCGGCGACCCGGGTGCCGAGGCCGACGCAGACGAGCACGCCGCACACGAGCTGGATGACCGCGGCCCACCAGCCGGGCCAGGACCCGACGGCGGCGGCGGACTTCGCGCCGAACAGGCCGAAGAGCGTCTTGAGGCCGTGGCAGGCGAAGAGGAAGCCGATGACGATGCGGTAGAGCCCGAGGACGTGGTCTCGGGCCGGGTCCAGGCGGTGCATGGTGCCTCCGGGGAGCGGGGAGAGGGCAGCGGCGAATCGGCCGGTGGTGCGGCCGGCCGCGAGGAATTCCGGTCACCCAGATATACCGGTCGTGGACAGTTGCCACAAGCGCCGAATGTCGTGTAAGCGAGTTTCGTAAATGTTAACCCGCTGGTCGTCGCGGTGCGGCTGCCTTGCGGCGCAACGGAAAGCCGCCGGATGGGTGATCTTTCTCCTGTGGTCTGGACCGCCGGATAATCCGGTCCGCTGTTTCGGGATTATTTTCGAGTCTTTCGATGTGGCTGCTTAACGGGCGACTTAACAAAATGGTGGATCCGAATGTCGTATTCCACGCACCCGAATGATGTGTTGATTCCCCGGTGACCGCGTCGGACGAACATGTTCGTACCGAACGGGCTCGTGACGAACATGTTCGCTACACTGGGGGCATGACTCCGGGAAGCACCTACAACCGCCGGGAGCGCCCGGCGAAACCCGCCTTGACGCGCGAGGCCGTCGTGGCGGCCGCCGTCGCGGTGATGCGCGCCGAGGGCGTCGAGCGCGTCACCATGCGCCGGCTGGCCAAGGAGCTCGACACCGGGGCGGCGTCGCTCTACGTCTATGTCAAGGACACCGAGGAGCTGCACGCCGCGGTGCTCGACGAACTGCTCGCCGAGGTCGGCCCGGACGGCGAAGGGGACTGGCGCGAACGCCTGTGGGCCGTGCTGGACTCCTACCGCGCGGTGCTGTTCGCGCACCCCAGCCTGGCCAGGGTCGCGCTGGTGACCCGGCTGAGCGGCCCGCACTACCTGGCGCTCGTCGAGGCGGTGCTCGCGCTGCTCGACGAGGGCGGTATGGCGCCGGGACAGGCCGCGTGGGCGGTCGACGTCCTGCTGCTGACCGCCACGGCCACGGCCGTCGAACACGGCACCCGCCGGGAGAAACCCGGGGCCGCCCGTGAACACGAGGAAATGACCGAGTCCCTGGCGGGCGTCTCGCCGCGGACGCACCCGCACATCGCCGCGCTGGGCACCGACCTGGTGTCCGGTCCCGGCCCCGCCCGCTCGAGGTGGGCGTTCGACGCGCTGCTGAACGGCGCGCTCGCCACCCCGCGCCCCGCACCCGAGGAGAACCGATGACTCCCTCCGTCACGATCGTCGGCGGCGGCCTGGGCGGCTTGACGCTGGCCCGGATCCTGCGCACGCGCGGGATCCCGTCGACCGTCTGCGAACTCGAAACCGGGCCGACCGCCCGCGACCAGGGCGGCACCCTCGACCTGCACGAGGAGTCCGGCCAGCGGGCGCTGGCCGAAGCCGGGCTGACGACGGAGTTCCGCGCCGTCGTCCGCGAGGAGGGCGAGGCGCTGCGCATCCTCGACCGCCACGGTGCCGTCCGGTTCGAAGAAGGCGCCGGCGAGGGCGGCGGGACGCGGCCGGAGATCGACCGCGGCGAGCTCAAGCGGATCCTGGCCGGGTCGCTGCCGGACGGCGTGGTCCGCTGGGGGGCCAAGGTGACCGCGGTGTCGCCGGGGAAGGCCACCTTGGCCACCGGCGAGGTCCTGGAAGCGGACCTGCTGGTCGGCGCGGACGGTGCCTGGTCGAAGGTCCGGCCGGTGCTTTCCGGCGCCGTGCCGAGCTATTCCGGGCTGTCCTTCGTGGAGGCCCGTCTGTCCGATGTGGACGTCCGCCACCCGGCGGCGGCCGCACTGGTCGGGCCGGGATCGATGTTCGCGCTCGCCGAAGGGAAGGGCCTGATCGCCCAGCGCACCGGCGGTGGCGGGATCCGGGTGTACGCCGCGGTCCGGACCGCCAACGCCGACGCCGTCACCGCACTGGCCGACCGGGACCGGCTGCTCGACGCCTTCGCCGGCTTCGACGCCGGCCTGCGGGCCCTCATCGCGGACAGCGAGGGTCCCCTGATCCCGCGGCCGATCCACGCCCTGCCGGTCGGCCACCGCTGGGCGCGGGTGCCGGGGACGACCCTGCTCGGCGACGCCGCGCACGTCATGTCGCCGTTCGCCGGCGAGGGCGCGAACCTCGCCATGCTCGACGCCACCGAGCTGGCCCTCGCGCTGACGGACCACGACGACGTCGAAAGCGCTCTCTCGGCCTACGAGGCGGCGATGTTCCCCCGCGCGGAAGAAGCCGCCCGGGCCTCGGCGGACAACCTCGAAGCCTGCTTCGCCGCCGGCGCGCCCGACGCGATGGTCGAGCAGATGACGCGCTTCGCCACACAAGCCACACAAGACTGACGAAAGGAAAGCTCATGGATTACGACCTCCTCGACACCGGCGGCGGCGACCGCGCCGTGCTGGTCCTCCACGGTGGCTCCGGACCTCGCAGCGTCACCTCGATCGTCGAGCACTTCGCGCCGCGCGCCCGGGTACTGGCGCCGACGCACCCGGGCTGGTCGGGCACCCCGCGCCCGGACGTGTTCACCGGCGTCGACGACCTCGCCCTGGCCTACCTGGACCTCCTCGACGACGAAGACCTGGCCGACGTCGTCGTCGTGGGCAGTTCCTTCGGCGGCTGGGTCGCGGCCGAACTGGCCGTGCGGGACCGCGGCCGCCGCGTCGGCCGGCTCGTGCTGCTCGACGCCATCGGCCCGGAGATCGCGGGACACCCCCTGCGGCTGCCGCAGCCGCCGCCCGGTGCGCCGGGGCCGGACCCGGCCGACCTGGCCGCGCTGCGGACCTATGCCGGCCCGGGCCTCGCCGACCCGAAGCTGCTGCGCCGCCTCGCCCGGGTCCGGGTCCCGGCCCTGCTGCTCTGGGGTGAAGACGACGTCGTCGTCCCGCCGGCGTTCGGCAAGGCGTACGCGGCCGCGTTCCCCGACGCGCGGTTCGAGCCGGTGGCGGGCGCCGGGCACCTGCCGGCGCTGCAGGCTCCGGAGAGGACGTTCGACTTGATCGACGAGTTCCTCGCCTAGCTTGAGGTGCCACCCCCTAAGGTGGCTCCATGGTGGACGAAGAAGTCGTCTCGGAGCGCATCCGGCAGATCGCCGCCACCCTCGAGGGCCGCGCGGCCGAACTCACCGGCGAGCTGGTCCAGCTGTACGCCACCGATCTGCCGCAGCTGGTCAACGACGACGAGCGCATGGTGAGCCTGCTGTCGGCGAGCGTGTACCAGAACATCGAGACCGCGCTGCAGATCTTCCGGCACGGCATCGACCCGGCCGGTGTCGAGCCGCCGGCCGCGGCGGTCGAGTACGCGCGCCGGCTGGCGCAGCGCGGCACCCCGGTGTTCGACCTGATCCGCGCGTACGACCTCGGGCAGGCCGCGATGCTCGACTTCGGGTTCCAGGAGTGCATCCGGCTGGTCGACGACGCGGCCCTGCTCGGCGCCATGATGCGCCGGCTGCTGCGGGTCGCCTACGAGTTCATCACCCGGGTCGTCCGCCAGCTCGTCGGCATCTACCAGGACGAACGCGACCGCTGGCTGCTCAACCGCAGTGCCGCGCGAGCGGCGAAGGTGGCGGACCTGCTCGACGGGAACGGCGAGCCGCCCGACGTCGACGCCGCCGAGGCGGTGATCGGCTACCGCCTGCGCGGCACGCACGTGGGCATGATCGTCTGGCACGCCTCCGAGGCCTTCGTCGACGACGCGCTGTCGTTGCTGGAGTCGGTCGCGGGCGCGGTGTTCGAGCGCGTCCGCGGGCAGGGCCGTCCGCTGTTCGTGCCGCGTGACGAGGCCAGCGCCTGGGTGTGGCTCCCGCTCGCGCCGGGCGCGACGATCCGACGGGATCACCTCGACGCGGCGCTCGCCGAAGCCGAAGCCGGCGTGCGGGTGACCGTCGGCGACCCGGGCACCGGCGTGGCCGGCTTCCGCGACACCCACCAGCAGGCCCGCCGGGTGCACGCGCTGGCGCTGGCCGCCGGGGAGCACTGCGACCGCGTGCTGACCTTCCGGGAGGTCGGCACGGTGGCGCTGATGACGAGCGACCTGAACGCGGCCCGCCTGTGGGTCGCGAGCACGCTCGGGCCGCTGGCCGCCGACGACGAGAACGGCGGACGGCTGCGCGAGACGCTGCGGGTGTTCCTGACGACCGGCGGCAGCTACACGGCCGCGGCCGCGGAGCTGATGATGCACAAGAACTCGGTGCAGTACCGGGTCCGCAAGGCGCAGGAGCTGCTGCCGCGCGGCCTCGGCGAGGACCGGCTGGACGTCGAGCTGGCGCTCGCCCTGTGCCGCCGGCTGGGCTCGGCGGTGCTCTCCCCGGCGTGACTTTGGTGTCCGGGACCACCCGGCCCCAAGATCGTTGGGTCGTGGGCACGAAGCCTTGATCCGCCTTTTGGCCTACTTTCCGGGCTATGGGTGAAAACGGTGGGATGCTCGCATTGGTGCGGCTACGCCGAGGCGTCGTCGGCGAGAGCAGACGCGTCTGCCACCTGATCCCGGTGCCCACCGGTCCGGTGCCGGGGCACCTGACGGCCTTGTGCGGCGAGTCGATCTTCCCGGGCGAGGCCGAGGTGCTCGACGGGCTGCGCGGCATGCCGTGCCACGCGTGCCTGGTGCGCAGCGCCCCGTCGGGGACGGGCTTGCTGGCCAACGCGGGCTGACTGTTCCGCGGGGCTCGGCTGCGTGCCGCCGTGGCAGGATGGCGCGATCATGGTGATCGACGACAAGCCGGTGGTGGTGCTGCTCGCCCACCCGCGGCCCGGCAGTTTCAACCACGCGCTCGCCTCGCGAGTGGTCGCCGCGCTGGACCGGGCCGGGGTGCCCGTGCGGTTCCACGACCTGTACGCCGAAGGGTTCGACCCGGTCCTGACCGCGGAAGAGGCCTACACCAGCGGGACCCGGGCGGAGGAGTTCCTCGCCGCCGAACCGGACCCGCTGGTGCGGCGGCACCGGGAAGAGCTGGGAACCGCGCGCGGGCTCGTCGCGATCCACCCCAACTGGTGGGGCAAGCCGCCGGCGATCCTCAGCGGCTGGCTCGACCGGATCCTCGTCCCCGGCGTGGCCTACCGGCTCGACGACGCCGGCGGCGCACCCGAGTCGCTGCTGTCCCTGCGACGGCTGCTGGTGGTCAACACGTCGGACACCCCGGAGGAGCGGGAGCGGACGCTGTTCGGCGACCCGCTGGACGCGATCTGGCGGCGCTGCCTCGCGCCCTACCTCGGCGAGCCGGAGGTGCACCGGCTGGTGCTGCGGGTGGTGGCCGACGCCGGCGCGGCGCAGCGGGCCGCGTGGCTCGACGACGTCTCATCGGAGGTGCGGCGCCTCTTCGGTTAGCTTCGGAAGGCGTCGAGGGCCAGCTTCGCGGCCTGCGCGATGAGCCGGTCGTCGTGATCGGCGCTCTCGGCCTGGCGGCTGGACATGACGATCAGCACGATCGGCGCGCGCCCCGGCGGCCAGACGACCGCGATGTCGTTGCGCGTGGCGTAGCTGCCGGACCCGGTCTTGTCGGCGACCGCCCAGCCGGCCGGCGCGCCCGCCCGGATCAGGGCCGCGCCGGTCGTGTTGGCGCGCATCATGTCGGTGAGCACGGTCTGCTTTTCCGGCGGCAGCGCGGGGCCGAGGGCGAACGCCCGCAGGCTGCCGGCCATCGCGCGCGGGGTGCTCGTGTCCCGGACGTCGCCCGGCGCGAGGTCGTTGAGGCCCGGTTCGATCCGGTCGGCGTGGGTGGTCGTGTCGCCGATCTCGCGCAGCGCGGCGGCGAGCCCGGCCGGCCCGCCGAGCTCGCGGAACAGCAGGTTCGCGGCCGTGTTGTCGCTGTAGCGCAGCGCGGCGTCCATCGCCTCGCGCAGCGACAGGCCGGTGGTGACGTGCTTCTCGGTGACGGGGGAGTTCGGCTGCAGGTCGGCGCGGGTGTAGGTCAGGTTCTTCGCGAGCCCGTCGAGGCTGGTGCGCCGGAGGACGGCCCCGGCGGAGAACACCTTGTGCGTCGAGGCGTAGCCGAAGCGCTCGTCGGCGCGGTGGGTGATCTCGCGACCCGAGCCGGTGTCGAGGGCGTACACGCCGAGGCGGGCGTCGAAGCTGCGTTCGAGCGGGGCGAAGTCCGGCTGCGGGGCCGCTGCCGGGGTCGCTGCCGATGCCGGTGCCGGCTGGGGCGCTTGCGCGGTGCAGGCGGCCAGCGGAACGAGGAGCAGCGCGGCGAGCGCGGCCCGCCGGGCTCGGGGGAACGGCACGAGGACTTCCTTCCGGTCTTCTTGATCGTCTTTTCTTGATCGTCCTCCGCAGTCTCACGACGTTCGTTCATGCTGTCCAAGACGGAACCGTGCGGTTTGATGCCGAATCGGCATAAGATCAGGTCGTGGACCTGGTCGGCGGCTGCAGGGCGTTCGTGAGCGTGAGCGAAACGGGGAGCTTCACGGCCGGCGCGGCGCTCGCGCGGATCCCGCAGCCGGTCGCGAGCCGGCGCATCGCCGCCCTCGAACGGCACTTCGGGGAGCGGCTCTTCGACCGCTCGACCCGCCGGGCGCGGCTCACGCCGTTCGGCCGGGACGTGCTGCCCTCGGCCCGGCGGCTCGTGCAGCTGGCCGAGGCGATGGAACACGACGCGAAGCAGGCGCGGCTGCGGCCGGTGCGGGTGGCCGTGCCGGCGACGTGCGGGGTGCGGGAGCTCGCCGGGCTCGCCGCCGAAGCCCGGGCGCGGGCGATCCACCTCGAGTTCCGCGCGGCGGGGCCGGCGGAGCGGGCCGAGCTCGTCCGCACGAACGAGGTGCGGGCCGCGCTCACGGCGGTCCCGGCCGAGGAAGCCGTGTGGTCGGTACCGCTGGGCGTGGCCGGCGTGGCGCCCTTGACGAGCCGGGTCGTGCACTTGGAGACGCTGCGGGCAGGCCGGTCCACCGGCGTGCGGCGCCGGGTCTGGATCCAGCCGGAGGACGACGTCCCGCACGTCCGCGACCGGGTGCTGCGGGTGCGGGACGCGGTCGGGCTGTCGCCGGCCCAGGTGGCGGTGGCCGATTCGCTGACGTCGGCGGCCGCGGAGGTGTTCGCGTCCGAGGACCTGCTGCTGTGCTCGGTGGCGCAGGCGGAGGACCTGGGGCTGTCCTGGCGGCCGATCGGCGAGCTGGCGCCGGCCCGCGGCTTCGGCGTCACGGCGGCACTGGCCGAGGACGCGGACCGGCTCCGGACGACGTTGCACGCGGCGGTCGGCCGGTGCCTCGGAGCCGGCCGGTGACCGCCTCGCTGGTCCGCGAGCTGCGGGCGGCACTGGACGCGGGCGGCCTGCGCGGCTCGTTCCTGGTCCGGGACCTGCGATCGGGCGCTGAACTCGGCATCGACCCGGACCGCGAGTACCCGATCGCCTCCCTGGTCAAGGTTCCCCTGGCGGCGGTCACCCTGGACCGCGTCCGCCGGGGCGAGCTCGACGTGGCCGCCCAGCTGGAGGTGCCACCCGGCGGCGTCACGACACCCGGCCCGATCGGCCTGACCCGCTTCCGCCACCCGGCTCGCGTGGCTGTCGGCGACTTGGTGTACCTGAGCACGTCGCTGAGCGACGGGACGGCCGCGGACGTCCTCTTCGGACTGACGCCGCCGCCGGAGATCACGCGGGTGCTGGGGGAGTGGGGCATTCCCGGGATCGCGGTGCGCCACCTCATGCGCGACCTGGTGCAGACCCCGGCCGAGCGGTTCGATGCGGGCGAGGCGGACCTGGCCCACGCGCTGGCCATCGGCGCGTCGACGGCGGGCCAGGGCCACCGCCTCCCCCAGCTCGACGTGACGCGCGCGAACTCGGCGTCGGCCCGGGCGCTGCTCTCCCTGCTGGAAGCGCTGTGGACACCGTCGAAGATCGACTCGGCGGTGGCCGCCGGCGTGCGCGACCTGATGGCGAACAACGTGCTCCGCCACCGGTTGACCCCCGAGTTCGCCTCCGACGCGGCCCGGTGGTCGTCGAAAACGGGAACGCTGCTGAACTTGCGCCACGAGATGGGCGTGGTCGAGCACGCGGACGGCGGGGTGTTCGCGGTGGTGGCGCTGACGGAGTCGAGGGTGCCGGCGGCGATCCAGCCGGAGGCGGAGATCTTGATGACCCGGGTGGCGCGCGCCTTGCGCGACGAGCTGCGCGGACGCTGAGAACCCCGGCCACCTCTCAGGCCGGTGCCTTCACCCCGAACTCCACCTCGGCCGTCTCCAGCGTCCCGGCCGTCCGCCCCGGCGCGGTCTGGTACTTCCAATACAGGTTCGTGTGTGCGATGACCTGCCCCGGCGGCGGCGCCCCATAAGCCGTCAGGTCCTCCGTCGTGTGCGCGTCCGCCACCAGCGTCACGTCATAACCCCGGGCCAGCGCCCCGTGCAACGTCGAGCGGATGCACGCGTCCGTCTGGGCTCCGGCCACCACCAGCGATCCCACGCCCCGGGCCGCCAGCACCTCCTCGAGGTCGGTGTCCTCGAACGAGTCCCCGTACTCCTTGTGCACCAGCGGTTCCGCCTCCGCGCGCACCAGCTCCGGGACGTACTCCCACGGCCGGCTCCCGCGCGGCAGCTCCTCGCTGGTGTGCTGCACCCACACCACCTCGGTGCCGGCGGCGCGGGCGCGGTCCACCAGCGTGATGATGTTGGCCAGGACGGGTTCGCGCTCGTGTGCCGTCTCCATCACGCCGTTCTGCACGTCGACGACGAGCAGGGCGGTGTGCGGACGGCCGGTCAGTGTGGTCATGGCGCCACCCTAGCCACCGGTACCGACAATTTCCGCGAAGTAGCATGCCCCGCATGGACTACGGAATGCTCTTGCTCGGTGTCGTCCTGCTGGTCGCGGTCGTCGGGCTGGCGTCGTCCTCCACGGACCGCAAGCTCGGCCGGGTCGACCGCCGCCTCGCGCGGGTGGAGCGGAAGCTCGACGCGATCGCCGAGCGGCTCGGCGTGTCCACCGAGGAGCCGGAACTCGCGGAGGTGACCGCGTTGCTGCGGCAGGGCAAGAAGATCCAGGCGATCAAGGCCTACCGCGACCGCACCGGCGCCGACCTCAGGGAGGCCCGGGACGCCGTGGAGCGGCTGACCTAAGGCCTAAGGCGCCCCGCCGATGTGCTTGGCGGACACCGCCGCCCACACCGCGTCGAAGTTGTCGTACCGGTCGCTGTCCGACAGCCCGCCGAGCGAGCCCAGCACCGAGTCGCCGCCGCCCGCCGCGGCCGCCCGGCGCAGGAGCTCGTCGCGGCCGCAGGGGTACTCCGTCTCGGACAGGTGCTGCTCGAGGCTGGTCCGGTCCGGATCGGGCATCGCACACCTCCTGATCGTTCTCCTGACCCGGCGTACCCGGGGCAGCGGCGAAGGAAACTCAGCCTACGACGATCGTGTGCTCCGAGCGCGGTTCCAGGAACCCGATCACCGGGTGGCCCGGCAGTTCCCCGGCGACCAGCAGGCCACCGGACGTCTGCGCGTCGGCCAGCAGCAACGCCTCGTCGGGCGAGATGCGGGACAGGTCGGCGTGCGGGCGGACCCAGTCGAGGTTCCGGCGCGTGCCGCCGCTGACGTACCCGTCGCGCAGCGCCTCCCGCGCGCCCTCGAGGTACGGCACCGCCGCGGGGTCCACCCGGGCCGTGACACCGCTCGCGCGCGCCAGCTTGTGCAGGTGCCCCAGCAGGCCGAACCCCGTCACGTCGGTGGCGCACACGGCCCCGGCGGCCAGCGCGGCCCGGGCCGCGGGCGCGTTCAGCGTCGTCATCGCGTCGATGGCCTGCGGGAACCGTTCGCCGGTGGCCTTGTGCCGCGAATTGAGCACGCCGATGCCGAGCGGCTTGGTCAACGTCAGCGGCACGCCGGCCCGGCCCGCGTCGTTGCGCAGCAGCCGCGCGGGGTCCGCGATGCCGGTCACCGCGAGCCCGTACTTCGGCTCCGGGTCGTCGATGCTGTGCCCGCCGGCCAGGTGACACCCCGCCTCGGCGCAGACGTCGAGGCCGCCGCGCAGGACCTCGGCGGCCAGCTCGAACGGCAGCGTCTCCCGCGGCCAGCCGAGCAGGTTCAGCGCCACCACCGGTGTGCCGCCCATGGCGTAGACGTCGGACAGCGCGTTGGCCGCGGCGATCCGGCCCCAGTCGTAGGCGTCGTCGACGACCGGGGTGAAGAAGTCCGTGGTGGCGATCAGGGCGGTGTCGCTGGAGATCCGGACCGCGGCCGCGTCGTCGCCGGTGTCGAGGCCGACGAGCAGCTCGCCCGGGGGATCGACGGGTACGGCGCCGGTCAGGCCGGCCACGGCCGCTTCGAGTTCGCCGGGCGGGATCTTGCACGCGCACCCGCCACCGTGCGCGTACTGCGTCAGTCGGTAACCCACCGGTTCATCGTGCCCGCCGGGCGCGAACTTGGCAGGATGGCCCCCATGGTGCAGGGAGGCGTATCCGGCCTGGTGACCGGCGCGGTCTTCAAAACCGTCGAACGGCAGGTTCTGCCGCTGGCGGGTTCGATTCCCGTCCGCCTCCGCCATGCCTGACCCGCGCCGCGCGATCCCGCGGACCGACGCGGTCCTGGCCGAGCCCCGGATCGCCAAGGCCGCCGGGTCGCTCGGGCGGGACCTGGTCAAAGCGGTGGTCAACGACGTCCAGCAGGCGGTGCGGGCGGGGGAGATCGGCCCCGGCGACGTCGTCGACACCGTGCTGGCCCGGCTCCCGGCGAGCGCCTCGTCGCTGCGGCCGGTGATCAACGCGACCGGCGTCGTCGTGCACACCAACCTCGGCCGCGCCCCGCTGTCGGCGGCCGCGCGCGACGCCCTCGTCGCGGCCGCTGGCGCCACCGACGTCGAATTCGACCTCGCGACCGGCGAGCGGGCCCGGCGCGGCCGCGGCGCCCTCGCGGCGCTGCGAGCGGCCGTGCCGGACGCCGGTGCGGTGCACGTGGTCAACAACAACGCGGCCGCCCTGCTGCTCTGCGCGCTCGCGCTGGCGCCGGGCCGGGAGATCGTCGTCAGCCGGGGCGAACTGGTCGAGATCGGCGACGGCTTCCGGATCCCGGACCTGCTGGAATCGGCCGGCGCGCGGCTGCGCGAGGTCGGGACCACGAACCGGACATCGGTCCGGGACTACGCCGCGGCGATCGGCCCGGACACCGGGTTCGTGCTCAAGGTGCACCCGTCGAACTACCGCGTCACCGGGTTCACCGCGGAAGCGGCGATGGGCGAGCTGGCCGGCCTCGGCGTGCCGCTGGTCGCCGACATCGGCTCGGGGCTGCTGGCCCCGCACCCGCTCCTGCCGGACGAACCGGACGCGGCGAGCGCGCTGCGGGCGGGCGCCACGATCGTCACCGCGAGCGGGGACAAGCTGCTCGGCGGACCGCAGGCCGGCGTGCTGCTCGGCGACGCGGACGTCGTCGAACGGCTGCGGCGGCACCCGGCCGCGCGGGCCCTGCGCGTCGACAAGCTCACCCTCGCCGCCCTCGAAGCGACGCTGCGCGGGCCGGAACCCCCGGTGCGGGCCGCGCTCGACGTGTCCGTCGCGAGCTTGCGGGAACGAGCCGAAGCGCTGGTCAAGGCCATCGAGGGCGTCGATGCCCAGGTGGTCGCGTCGGTGGCGGCCGTCGGCGGCGGGGGAGCGCCGGGCGTCGAACTGCCCAGCGTCGCGGTGAGCCTGCCCGCCCGGTACGCGGCCGCGCTGCGCACGGGCGAGCCCGCCGTGGCCGGCCGGGTCGTCAAGGACCGCTGCCTGCTCGACCTGCGGACCGTGCGCCTGGAAGAGGACGCCGAGCTGCGGGAAGCCGTCCGCCGATGCGGGTGATCGTCACCGCCGGGCACGTCGACCACGGGAAGTCCACGCTCGTGCGGCGGCTGACCGGGATGGAACCGGACCGCTGGGCCGAGGAACGCCGCCGCGGCCTCACCATCGACCTCGGCTTCGCGTGGACCCGGATCGGCGCCGAGGACGTCGCGTTCGTGGATGTGCCGGGCCACGAGCGGTTCGTGCCGAACATGCTCGCCGGCGCCGGGCCGGCCCCGGCGGTGCTGTTCGTCGTCGCCGCGGACGAGGGCTGGATGCCGCAGTCGGCCGAGCACCTCGCGGCCCTGGACGCGTTCGGCGTCCGCCGCGGCCTCTTGGTCGTCACCAAGGCCGATCGCGCCGACCCGGCCGCGGCGACGGCCGCCGCGCTGCGGGAGATCGCCGCGACATCGCTGGGGGCCATCCCGAGCGTCGCCGTCAGCGGCACCACCGGTGCGGGCCTGGACGGCCTGCGCACGGCCATCGGGGAGCTCACCGCCGAGCTGCCGACGCCCGATCCGGCCGCCGACGTGCGGCTGTGGATCGACCGGGCCTTCACGGTCTCGGGGGCCGGCACCGTCGTCACGGGCACGCTGGCCGCCGGCACGATCGCCGCCGGCGACGAGTTCCTGCTGGGGCCGGCGCGGGTGAAGGTCCGCGCCCTGCAGGCCCTCGGCGAACCCTACGACCGGATCAGCGCCGTGGCCAGGGTCGCGGTGAACCTGCGCGGCACCGCGCGGGGCGACGTCCGCCGCGGCGACGTCCTGCTCACGCCGGGCCGCTGGCGCACCACGGCCGAGTTCGACGTCCGGCTGCGCGGCGCGGCCGCCGCGGACCTGCACCGCGAACTGGTGCTGCACCTGGGCACGGCGGCGGTGCCGGTGCGGGTCCGTCCACTCGGGACGGACACCGCGCGGCTCACCACGGCCACCGCGCTGCCGCTGCGCACCGGCGACCGCGGGCTGGTGCGCGATCCCGGCGAGCACCGGATCGCCGCCGGGTTCGACGTCCTCGACGTCGATCCGCCCGCCCTGTCCCGCCGCGGCGCGGCGCGCGCCCGCGGCCGCGAGCTGGCCGACCCCGACCTCGCCCGGGTTTACCTGCGCCGCAAGGGTTTCGTGCGCGCCGGGGACTTCACGGCGATGGGCCTGCGCTCGACGGGGGAGCGGCTGGGCGAGTGGTGCGCGGACGAGGAGCGGCTCGCGGCGTCGCGCACGCAGGCGGCCGAGATCGTGGGCGCGTGGGACAGCACGGCCGCGGGTGTACCGGTGGAGGCGTTGCGGCAGCGGCTCGGGCTGCCCGCCCCGGAGCTGGTCGTCCCGGTGCTGCGGGGCACCGGCTTCGAGGTGGCGGGCGGGCTGGTCCGCCGTCCCGGCGCCGGGCTCGCTCCCGCCGTCGAGAAGGCCCTCGAAGTGGTGGCGAAACAGCTCGCGGAGCACCCGTTCCGCGCGCCCGAGGCGGACGAGCTGCGCGCACTGGGCCTCGGCCGCCGCGAACTGGCGGCGGCGGTCCGCCTCGGCCGGTTGACGGCGCTCGCCGAGGGCGTCGTGCTCGGCCCGGACGTGGCGGAGCGAGCGGTCGAGCAGCTGCGCCGGCTGCCCCAGCCGTTCACGGTTTCGGAGGCGCGCAAGGCTCTCGACAGCACGCGCAGGGTGATGATTCCGCTGCTGGAACGCCTGGACGCCGCCGGGCGCACCGAACTCCTCGGCGACGGCACCCGCCGCACGACGGGTTAGCTCCGGCGAGGGTGCTCTTCGACCCCGAGCGACTGCGTCCCGAGGACATCCAGCAGCGCCAAGCGGTCTGCCTCCTCGCTGCCGGGTTCGGCGGTGTAGACCATCAGGCGCAGGTCGCTGCCCGCGACGCTGAGGACGTCGCAATCCAGGGTCAGCGTGCCGACGTCCGGGTGGTCGATGGTCTTGCGGGCGGACTCGTGGTGCCCCACGGCACCCGAGTCCCACAGTTCGGCGAAGCGGGTGCTGAGCCGCCGGAGGTCGGTGATGAGCGCGCGGAGGTCCCGGTCTTCGGGGTAGCGGCCGGCGGTGCGGCGCAGGTCGGCGACCAGCGCCGCCTGCAGGGCGTCCCGGGATCCCGGCGTGTCGCGCACCCGGCTGTCCGGGCTGAGGAAATTGCGCCGGACGCCGTTGAGGTCGCTGCCGTGCCATTCGCCCATCAGGGCCGTGTAAAGCGGGTTGGCGAGCAGCTGGTTCCACGCCGCGTCGAAGACGGCGACGGGGGTGCCGGCGAGCCGGTCCAGCATGCGGTGGACGCCGGGGGTGATGTGCCGCGGGACCGTGCCGGGGCCCGGGGGTGCCAGGCCGGCCAGCCGGAACAGGTGCGTCCGTTCGTCGTGGGTGAGGCGCAGGGCGCGGGCCAGTGCTTCGACGACCTGGGCCGAGGGGCTGGTGGCGCGGCCCTGTTCGAGCCGGATGACGTAGTCGGCGGAGATGCCGGCCAGCTGGGCCAGTTCCTCGCGGCGCAACCCCGCGGCGCGACGGCGGCTGCCCGCGGGCAGGCCGGCGGCCTGGGGTGAGACGCGGTCGCGCCAGTGGCGCAGGGCGGTGCCGAGTCCGGTGTTCGCCATACCTCGATTGTGCAAGCCCGCCGGCCGGTTGTCCTGGTACCGCCGGTCCCAGGAAAACCGGACCACTTCCGGCCGCCGCGGTCCGGGCCGATGCTGGTGGCAGCATCCCCGGAAGGAACGGAATCCATGAACCAGCTCGCCCTCGTCACCGGCGCCACCTCCGGCATCGGCCGGGCCTTCGCCGAACGCCTCGCCGCCGACGGTTACGACCTGATCGTCACCGGCCGCCGCGAGGACCGCCTCGCGGAGTTCGCCGCCGCCCACCCGGACGTCAAGGTGCGCACGGTGGTCGCCGATCTGTCCACCGACGACGGCGTCGAGGCCGTTGCCGCGCTCTGCGCCGCCGAGCCGCTGACCATGCTCGTCAACAACGCCGGTGTGGCGCACTACATGCCGCTGGCGCAGCTGCCCGCCGACAAGGCCGCCGAGCTGGTCCACGTCAAGGTCGCCGCGCCCACCATGCTCACCCGCGCCGCGGTTGCGGGCATGCAGGAACGCGGCGAGGGGAGGATCGTCAACGTGGCCGGGATGATCGCCTTCAGCGGCCCTGCCGACTCCTCCGTCATGCCCCGGCGCGCGGTCTACGCAGGCGCCCTGGCGTATCTCGTCGCGCTGTCGCAGACCCTGAACGCCGAGCTCGAGGGCACCGGTGTCGGGGTGCAGGTGCTGTGCCCTGGCGTCGTCGCCACCGAGTTCCACGAGCGCCAGGGGCTCGACCTGAGCGCGGTGCCGCGCATGTCCGCCGCCGACGTCGTCACCGCGTCCCTGCGCGGCTTCGAACTCCGGGAAGTCGTCACCGCTCCGGGTATCGAGGACACCGGCCTGCTCGAGGCCGTCTTCAAAGCCGACCTGGCCGCCTTCGGCGGGCAGCGCCCGGAACTCGCTTCCCGCTACCGCTGAATCCCGCCAAGAAATCCCCCGGACATGAGCCCGCTGCCGCACCCCGGTTTCGGAGTGCGGCAGCGGAGAAACGCGTCACTTCTTGTCCGTGACACCCTTCACGGCGTCCTTGATCTTCTCGCCGGCCTGCTTGAGCGAGCCCTTGGCCTGCTCGGACTTGCCTTCGGCCTGCCACTGCTCGTTGTCGGTGGCGTCGCCGACGGCTTCCTTGGCCCGGCCCTTGAGCTCTTCGCCCTTGTTTTCCAGCTTGTCGTTCATCAGGGTGCACCTTCCGTCACGGCGACATTTCCGGATCGGCCAGTCGCCAAAAGGGCCTTGACAGACTGATACCCACTCTGCGCGCGACTACACATCGGCGGGCAAATGGCCGCCCATCCGCTCGATCCGCTGGATCGCCGGCTCCGCGAGGACGCCGTGCACGATGACCGACACCGCGACGGCGAGCGCGCCGACCCGCCACAGCACGTCCTGCTGCGGCACGGGGAGCCGGTTGAGCGTGTAGGCCAGGTAGTAGAGCGTGCCGATGCCGCGCACGCCGAAGAACGCGATCGCCGCGGCGGCGGGCCGTCCCGGCGACGGCGCGCCGAGCAGGGAAAGCCAGCCCACCACCGGCCGCACCACCAGCACCGCGACGACGGCGATCACCACTTCGAGGGGCTGCAGCCCGCGCAGCAGGCCGTCGCCGATCGCCAGGCCCAGCCCCAGCAGGGCGAGCGGGACGAACAGCCGTTCCAGCTGGTGGCCGAAGGCGTGCAGCACGCCGTGGTACTCGTGCTCCCGCTCCTGCGTGCGCACCGCGACCGCCGCGACGAAGACGGCGACGAACCCGTTGCCGTGGGCGGCTTCGGCCAGCGCGTAGGGCACGAACGCCAGCGCGAGCAGGACCAGCCCGTCGGCGTACTCGGCCAGCCGCAGCCGGTCCGACGGCGTCCGGAAGATCGCCCAGCCGAGCAGCCGCCCGGTGACCAGGCCGGCCACCACCCCGACCACCAGGGGCAGCAGCAGGTCCACCAGCACCCAGGACAGGTCCCAGCGGGCCTCGCCACCGGCCAGGGCCAGGCCGAGGAGGACGAACGGCATGGTGAGGCCGTCGTTGAGCCCGGCTTCCGTCGTCAGCGTGAACCGGATCTCGTTGTCCCTGGCCAGTTCCGGCTCGACGTCGGGGTGCGGGACGCCGATGTCGCCGGCCAGCACCGGGTCGGTCGGGGCCAGCGCCGCGGCCAGCAGCAGCGCGACGCCGGGCGCGAGCGCGAGCCACCAGTGCCCGAGCACGGCGATCGCGAGGATCGACACCGGCATGGTGATCGCGAGCAGCCGCCAGGTGGACCCCCACCGGCGCAGGCCGAACGGCCGGTCGACCGACAGCCCCGCTCCGGCGAGCGCGACCAGAATGCCCAGCTGGGCGAAGGATTCCACGCTGTGCAGGTGGGCGGCCGGGTCGCCCCAGCCGTTGCCGTAGGGGGCGGGCAGCGGGAGCAGCCCGAGCACGATCCCGGCCAGGAGCATCACCAGCGGCACCGAGAACGGCCGGTCGGCGACCAGCTTGGGCACGATCGCCGCCGCGAGCGCGAGTAGGCCCGCCACTCCGAACAACACCGTCAACGACGCCAAAGGTCTCCTCCTGCCGCTCGTCCCGCACCACCGCGGCCAGGAGACCCGGTCGAGCGTGATGCCGGGTTCCACCGGGGCGCACCGTGATCGGCCAGGCCCCCGGGAGCCGGGTAGCGTGGCGGGAAGAGGCGCGCCGCGACCCGGATTCCCGGCGTGCGAGCGGCGAAACCGAGGAGGCCGCGGTGACGGCGATGAACGGGGCGGGCAGTCCGTGCCGGTTCTGCGGCAGGCGGCGCGACCCCCGGGTGCCCGGCCGGAACGGGCCGATCTGCGTGGACTGCGTCCGCGCCGGCCTGCGCGTGGTGCGCGACGGCGCGGACCGGGAGAGCGGCGCGGGTGACGTGCTGGCCGCGGTGACGTCGCCGCTGGCCGCGGTCTGCGAGTTCTGCGGCCGCCGCGAGCGCCGGACGTTCCTCGGGCTCCGGCGTCCGCTGCTGCGCGTGGACTGCGCGGCCCGGGACGCGGTGATCTGCGTGGACTGCCTCGACCACGCCGGCGATGTGCTGAACGTCGCCCTGCGCGGCTGAGGCGTTTCCGGCTCGGCCACCGCGGGTAGCCGGGGCCCATGACGTCCACTCGGGAACACCGCACCCGACCGGAGGCCGCTTCGGTCGCCGAAACCCTGCGTGTCGCGTTGGAGGTGGCGCTGCCCACCCTGGCCGGCGGGGTCATGAAACGCCGTCCCGCGGCGATGGCGCTGGCCGGCAAGCTGCAGTTCGACCGCCCGGCCGTGCGGTTGCTGCGCCGGCTGCGCGACCGCCACCACGGCCGGGCGCTGAAGCTGCGCGTCCCCGGCCGGTCGGTGGAACTGGCGCTGTCCGGCGCGGACGTGAAGCGGCTGCTCGCCGGCGCGCCGACGCCGTTCAGTCCGTCCACAGTGGAGAAACGGGCCGCGCTGGGGCACTTCCAGCCGCACGGCGTCCTGATTTCGGACGCGGCCGACCGTCCCGGCCGCCGCCGGTTCACCGAGTCCGTGCTCGACACCGGCCGTCCGCTGCACGAGCTCGCGACGCCGTTCGCCCACGCGATCGCCGAAGAGGCGGCCGTCCTGCCGAGCGAGGGTTCGCTCGACTGGGACACGTTCAACGTCGCCTGGTGGCGGCTGGTCCGGCGCGTCGTGCTCGGCTCGGGCGCCCGCGACGACACGACGCTGACCGACCAGCTCGAACGCCTGCGGCTCGACGCGAACTGGGCGTACCTGCACCCGAAGCGCAAGCAACTGCGCGAGGAGTTCCGGCGCCGCCTGACCGAGCACCTGAACCGGGCCGAGCCGGGCAGCCTCGCCGCCGTGATCGCCGCGGTCGGCGAGGACACCGCGCCCGATCAGGTGGCGCACTGGCTGTTCGCGTTCGACGCGGCGGGGATGGCGACGTACCGGACGCTGGCCCTGCTGGCGAGCCACCCGGCGGAGCAGGAGCGGGCCCGCGCGGACCTCGGGGACACCGGGGACACCGAGCCGGCTCAGCTGAGTTACCTGCGCGCGTGCGTGCTGGACGCGGTCCGGCTGTGGCCGACCACGCCGATGATCCTGCGCGAGACGACGGAGGAGACGTCCTGGGGTCCGGCGGGGACGACGGTGCTGATCTTCACGCCGTTCTTCCACCGCGACCCGGACCTGCCCTACGCCGACCGGTTCGAGCCGGACCTCTGGCTCGACGGCCGCGCGGCGGAGAACCCGGCCCTGGTCCCGTTCAGCGCGGGCCCGGCGATCTGCCCGGGCCGCGACCTGGTGCTGTTCTGCGCGAGCACGATGCTGGCGAACCTGCTGCGCCACCACCGGTTCGAGCAGGCTTCGGGACCGGTCCTGTCCCCGGACCGCCCCTTGCCGGCGACCCTGGACAACTTCCACCTGAAGCTCGACCTGGTCGGCTGAGCCGGTCACGCCGGAGCGGTGAACACGTACGAGCCCGACGGCACGAAGTACGTCCCCGCCGCCGAAGGCACCGCCTCGGGCGGCGCGGTGATCCCCGCCGGCCGGGACGTCGGCACCACCACCGTCGCCGAGGAGCCGGCCGGGACCGTCACCCGCAGCGTCAGCTTCCCGTTCGCGATCGACCAGTCGCTGACCGCGCCGCCGTACGGTGTGTCGTACGCCGACTTCGCCGAGGTCAAGCCGCCACCCGGGACGGGGGCGATCCGCAGCGACGCGTAGCCCGGGGACGCCGGGGCCAGCCCGCCCACCGAGCGGTACAGGAAGTCGCCCACCGAGCCGAGACCGTAGTGGTTGAACGAGTTCATCCCGGGGTCGTTGAACGAGCCGTCCGGCTTGATGCCGTCCCAGCGCTCCCAGATCGTCGTCGCGCCGTGCCCGATCATGAAGCCCCAGCCGGGGAAGTCCGGCTGCAGCAGCACCCGGTAGGCGACGTCGGCGTGGCCGTGCGCCGCCAGTACCGGCAACAGGTTCTCCACGCCGAGGAACCCGACGCTCAGGTGCCCGCCGGCGGCGGCCACGCGAGCCGCGAGTTTGTCGGCCGCCGGCTGGACGCGGTCGGCCGGGAGCAGCCCGAACGCCAGCGCCAGCACGTACCCGGTCTGCGTGTTCGACCCGACCGTGCCGTCCGCCGCCACGAACCGGTTGGTGAACGCGACGCCGACCTGGTCGGCGAGCGTCCCGTACTTCGCCGCTTCGGCGGTGTGCCCGGTGGCCGCGGCCATCCGGGACAGCAACCGCGCCGACCACGCGACGAACGCCGTCGAGACCAGGTCGTGCGGGGTCTCGTCGTTGACGTTGAGCCAGTCCCCGTAGGTCTGGTGGTCGCGGATCAGGTCGGCGCCGGAGGTCGAACGCAGGTACTCGACCCACCGGACCATCGCGTCGAAGTGCTCGTTGATCACGCCGGTGTCGCCGTACCGCTGCCACAGCGTGTAGGGCACGATGACGCCCGCGTCGCCCCAGCCTGCCGTGCCCGAGCCGCCCAGCACCCCCGGCGCGACGTCGGTGAACGACCCGTCGTCGTGCTGCGCGTCGACGAGGTCGTCGCTGAACTTGCCGAGGAAGTTCGCGACGTCGAGGTTGAACGTCGACGTCCCGGCGAAGATCCCGATGTCGCCGGTCCAGCCGAGCCGCTCGTCGCGCTGCGGGCAGTCGCTCGGCACCGACAGCATGTTGGAGCGCTCACCCCACAGGATGTTGTGCTGCATCTGGTTCACCAGCGTGTTCGACGTCGTGAAGGTGCCGGTCTGCGCGCCGGACGTCCACATCGCCCGGCCGGTCAGGGTCGACGCCGTCGGCGCCGAGGGCAGGCCGGTCAGCTCGACGTACCGGTAGCCGTGCACGGTGAACCGCGGTTCGTACGTCTCGGCGCCGCCGGTGCCCGCCAGGGTGAACCGGTCGGTGGCCTGGGCCGCGCGGAGGTTGGCCGTGTAGATCGTGCCGTCCGGGTTGAGCACTTCGGCGTGCCGCACGGTGACCGTGGTGCCGGCCGGGCCGGTTACCGAAAGCCGGTTCCAGCCGCTGAAGTTCTGCCCGAGGTCGGCCACCCACACGCCGGGCTTCGGCTGGGTCCAGGAGACGGGCTTGAACTCCTGCTGCACGGTGACGCCGTTGTCCACCTGGGGCACCAGGTTCGGCTTGGCGTCGCCGCGCACGCGGGGTGCTGCCCAGGCGCGGTCGTCGAAGCCGGGCCGGTCCCAGCCGGCCGCCGCGAGCCGGGCGTCGTAGGTTTCGCCCTGGTAGAGGTCGTCGGCGCGGATCGGGCCGTCGCCGGCCTTCCACGTGCCGTCGGTCGCGATCGTGGTGCTCGTGCCGTCGGTGAACGTCAGTCGCAATTGCGCCGAGTACCACGGTTCGGTCCCGTACTTCTGGCTTCCCGCGATGCCGACGCTCCCGGAGTACCAGCCGTTGCCGACCATGGCGCCCAGCACGTTCTCCCCGGCGCGGATCTGCCCGGTGACGTCGGAAACCCGGTACTGCACGCGTTTCGCGTAGTCGGTCCAGCCGGGTGCGAGCACCTCCGAGCCGACCTTGACGCCGTTGAGGTGGGTCTCCTGCAGCCCGAGCGCGGTCGTCAGCAGCCGCGCACTGGCGACCCGCTTGGTGACGGTGAAGCTCTTGCGCAGCAGGGGAGCGGGGGCGCTGACGGCGACGTTCGCGCCCCACGGCCCGGTGCCGTAGGCGGTCAGCGCCCGCGCCGCGGGCCAGGCACTGTCGTCGAAGGCGCGCTGCTGCCAGCCGTCCGGGCCGCTCTGGCTCGCCTTCCACGTGCCGTCGGTGACCACCGGCGGTCCACCTTGGACGGTCAGCTTCGCGATCGTCCCGGCCGGGCTCTGCGTGGTGTTCTCGGTGCTGACCGCGATGGTGTTCGTCCCGGCCGTCAGCAGGTTGCCGACTTCGACGACCGCGGCCGTCTTCCACGAGTCGGCGACCCGCGGCGAGTCGCTGACGCGGGTGCCGTTGACCCAGACGGTCGCGGTGTCGTCCCCGGTCACGACCAAGGTGGCCTTCGCCGGGGCCGCGGCCAGGTCCAGGGTCTTGCGGAAGAAGCGGGTGGACGGCGGTACGCCGCCGAGCGGATCGCCTTCGGGGTACCAGATCCAGCTCGCCCCGGCGAGGTCCGGGCCGGCCGTGGCGCGGCCGAGGAACGCGCCGGTCCACTCGGTCGCCGGGGCCCGCAGCGCGGTTTCGAAGCGCTGCACCGGGTTCCAGCCGCTCGTCCGGCCCTGAGCGTCCCACACGCGGACGCGCCAGGTGTAGGCGGTCAGCGAGGCGAGCGCCGGGCCGCCGTAGGCGATGTCGGCCTGCTGTGCGGACGTGACGCGGCCGCTGTCCCAGAGGTCGTGCCCGCCGGCGGACACGACGATCTGGTACGCCGACTGCCGCTGCTGCGGCCCGGAGGACGTCAGCTTCCAGCCGAACCGCGGCTGCGCCGGATCGACGCCCAGCGGGTTGACGCGGTTCGCGACCGTGGCGCTCGCGACCGACAGCGGTGACGCTTCGGCCTGGTTCGGGATGGAGACGCCGGTGCCCCACGGCCCGGTGCCGTAGGCGCCGAGATCCGCGGCGGCCGCCCACGTCCCGTCCGCGAACCCGGGCTGTTCCCAGCCCTCCGGCACGGTCGACGCGCTCTTCCAGCCGGTCCCGGTGGCCAGGTCGGTGCGGCCGGCCGCGGTCGTGACCCGCAGCCGGCCGAGCAGGCCGGCCGGGCCGCCGGCGTTGCGGACGGCGACGGCGAGGGTGTTGACGCCGGGAGTGAGCGCGGGCCGCAGGTCCACCGGCAGCGCCGTGCGCCACGAGTCCCGGGTGCGGGCCGAGGACGCGAGCGGGGTGCCGTTGAGCCAGACGTCGGCGGTGTCGTCGCCGGTGAGGACGAGCCGGGCGTCGGTGACCGCGCCGGCCGGGACGGTGAACGTCGTGCGGAAGTACCGGGTCCCGGTGGCCGCGGCGTGGCCGTCCGGATACCAGATCCAGTGCGCGCCGGCCAGCGCGGGAGGCGGCGCGGCGCCGGCCGGGGGAACCGCGGCGGCCGACAGGGCCAGGATCGCGGCGAGGGTCGTGGTGGTGGCGCGCCAGAGCTTCGAGGGCAGCATGCAGGGCTCCCTTGCGGCGGGGACGAACGAGGGATTAGAACGTTTCAACCAGGCGTGGTAGGTGACTGTAATGAGAAGCTCACGCATTGGCAATACGCCGCTGGTAGGCCTGCTGCCCGCAGGCTACCGTTTTCCCGGCTTTTCTAAATCGTTTCAGGTCGCCGGTTCCGCTGCGTCCGGACGACCACGACGACCGACGCGACACCCAGCACCACCAGCGCCGTCGGCAGCCACGGCCACGCCTGGCCTTCGAAGACGACGCCGTCGGTGGGCAGCTCCAGCACCTTCGCCGTCCAGCGCGCGGTGGCGACCTCGCCGACGCCCGACCCGCTTCCGCGGCGCACCCGGTCGGCCAAGTCGGGTACCCAGCCAGTCGGCCCGCGCACCCAGACAGTCGGGTCACGTACTCAGACGGTCGGCTCGCCAACCGACGCTTCAGTACGCGAACCGACCACCCAGACCTCCCCCGCCACCCCGATCCGAAGCCGGCACGCGGACGGTGGTGCCGGGTCAAGGCACGCTTTCCCGCCTTGACGCGGCGCTACCGTCCGTCGTCACAATCCGGCTTCGGGGTGGTGGGACCACGGAAGCCGCGTGGGGTACTCGGGTGCTTCCCCGAGGGCCCGGTTCATGCGGTCACTGTGGAGGCTGCGGGCGGCCGCGGTCAACCACGAAAGCGCTCACCCGGCCGTTCGGCGCCCCGGCGCTTACGCTGGAAGCCACGGCGAGGCCGATACGGGGGTTTGACATCGATGTCAGTGCTCTGGGGCGTGTCCTTCGACGCCACTCCGCTGTCCGGGGTCGTGGTCGAGTTCCTCAAGACGGCGCACCGCTTCGCCGCGCGCGGGCACCGCGTCCACCTGGACCTCGGGTACGACATCAAGGCCGACAAGGGCGCGTTCTTCCGCCCCTACCGCGACGAGGCCCGGCTGCTGCCGGACTGGGTCACGCTCGACCGCGTCGAAGGCGTCGAGCGGATCCGCGGCTACGACCGCGAGTTCGTCGAGCGGGTGCTGAGCGAAGTCGTGCAGGGCGGCGACGACGCGCTGCGGCCCGAGATCGATCGCGTCGCCGGCGAGCTGGCGGACCGGATCGTGGCCACCTGGGAACGCCTCGGCGTGACCGTCGTGATGGTCGAGAACGGGACCCTGCCGGAAAACCTGGCCTACACCGAGGCGTTGTACACCGCCATCGGCCGCTACGGCGCCCGCCACCGGCTCGGCCGGTTCGTCTTCTGGCGCGACCACGACCTGATGTGGCAGAGCGAACCCGGCATCGCCAAGTACGGCACGTTCCCGTACCCCGGCGTCCCCGCGCCGCGCAACTCCCCGCACATCCACTACTTCGCGCTGCACGAGCAGGCGAAGGCGCGGACCCTGGAGTGGGTCCCGGAGCTGGCGAACATCGACGTCCTGCCCAACAGTTTCGCCATCGCTCCCGCGCGCATCGACGACCGCAACGCGGCTTTCCGGCGCGACCACGGGATTCCCGAAGGCGTCCCGCTGCTGGCCCGGATCACCCGGATCATCCCGCAGAAGCGCATCGACCGGGACCTGCACCTGCTGGCCCTGCTGCCGGACGTGTGGCTGTTCGTCGCCGGCGATGTCGGCGAGACGCCCACCGAACACGCCCGGCTCGTCGACCTCGCAGACCTCCTGGGGGTGCGCGAGCGCGTCGTGTTCGGCGGCTGGCTGACCCCGTACGACACAGCCGTTCCCGGCCGGTACTCCGTGCGCGACCTCCTCGCGCACGCGACGATCGTGTCGTTCCTGACCTCTTACGACTACGAGAGCTACGGCAACCCGATCAGCGAGGCCATCGCGTCCGGGACGCCGTACATCACCAGCGGATACGAGCTCTACGACGTCGTCTACGGCAGCTTCCGGGCGCCGGTGCTGGACATCCGGGCCCGCGACCTGCCGGACGCGGCGTTCGCGCGGGAAGTCGCCGAGCTGATCACCGACGAAGGGAAACGGGCGGAAGTGGTGCGGGTGAACTCGGAACTCGGGCAGGCGCGGTTCGGCGCGCGCGTCGTCGACGACCTGGTGGACCGGCTGTACCCGCCGCCGATGGGCGCGGCGACGCGGCTGAGCGTCGTGCTGCCGGTGTACAACGAGGCCGCGAACCTCCCGGAAGTGCTGCGGACGCTGCACGACCAGCGCGACGGCGACGCGCCCCTGGACAAGGGCCGGTACGAGGTCGTGCTCGTCGACAACAACTCCACCGACGACACCGTGGCCATCGCGCACGCCTTCGCGGCGGCGCACCCGGACCTGGCCCTGCACGTCATCCACGAACCCGAGCAGGGCGTCTCGTGCGCCCGGCGCGCGGGGATGGACTTCGCCGCGGCCCGCAGCCGGAACCGGCCCGACAGCGACCCGGGGGAGCGGTTCTACCTCGTCTCCGCCGACGCGGACTGCCGGGTCGACCCGCACTGGCTGAGCGAGCTGTTCGCCGCGATGGAGTCGAGCAAGGCCGCCATCGGCGTCTGCGACTACTACTACAACGCCGGGCACTTCACCGGGCGGCCACGGCTGTGGGACGCGATCCAGCGGACGCTGCGGTGCCGCGCCGTCACCTTCGCGCTCTTCGGCGGCTTCCCCGACGGCAAGGGCTTCGCGGTCGAGCGCGACGCCTACGAGCGCGCCGGCGGCATCGAGATCTTCTACCAGCTGCAGGACGGCAAGTTCGTCAACCACCTCTCCGACGACTGGGACTTCGGGATCAAGGTCGCCAGCGGCGGCGACGCGATCACCTACGCGCCGCGCTCGCGCGTCGAGATCAACCCACGGCGCGTCGACCACGCCATCGACGAGGTCATCGCCGGCCGGGCCTACGGCTCGGACGGCATCATCGTCATGCGCGACATCCGGCCGTCGGCGCCTTCGGCGACGGCCGACCTCACCGAAGCCGAGGCACAGCAGGCCTGGGAGTTCTCGATCAAGGACTTCACCCCGAAGAACACCATCCTGCCGGTGCTCCTGACGCCCGCGCTGCTGGAGGACGACGCCGTCATCGCGTTCTTCGGACCCGATCTCGCCGCGCGGCTGGCCCGGCGGATCAGTGAGCTCCGGCACGAGATGCGGGTCGTCGACTTCACCCCGATCCACGCCTACAAGACGCCGTCCTACCGGCTGTACTTCGAGTTCGCCGACGAACTGTTCGCCTGCCTGCGGCGGCACGTCGGCGCGGACATCGGCCACCCGCCGCCGCTGCCGCCGTGCCTGGCGGAAGTGCCGGCCGAACGGTTCGCGGAATTCGTCCGCTACTACTGCGAGGACCGCGAATCGGGAGAAGCCCACAACTACTTCGGCAACGGAGGGGTGTTCTGATGAGCCTGGGTTATGAAGAAGCGGTCGGCTCGCTGCACGCGATCGACCCGGCGTGGCCGCGGCCCGCCGTGCTCGACGTCCTCGAAGCGCCCGAGAACCGGCACCTGCTCGACTTCGTGCAGGAGGACCCGTTCGGGGCGCACGTGTTCCCCGGCAACGTGCCCGGCTCGCCGGCGGAGTTCCTGCGCGACCTGGACGCGCAGCTGGCTTCGCCGTCCGGGCCGATCCACCTGTGGTCCTACATCCCCACGTGCGCCTACCGCTGCCGGTTCTGCCAGTACCCGGTGGTGCTGGTCAAGGGCAAGATCGAGAAGGCGGCGGACTGGGTCGACCTCAACATCGCCGAGGCGCGGCTGTGGCTCGACGCCGTGCCGCATCTGGCGGGGGCCGAGGTGGGGGAGTTCAACGTCTTCGGCGGCACGCCGTCGCTGCTGCCGGAGCCGGAAATCCGCCGCCTGCTGGAGTTCTACCGCGCGCACTTCGGGTTCACCGACCGCACGACGATCCGCTTCGAAGGCGACCCGAGCACGTTCACCCCGGCCAAGCTCGAGCTGCTGCGGGAACTGGGCTGCACCAAGCTTTCCAGCGGTGTCCAGTCGTTCGACGACCACGTGCTCGAGCTGTGCGGCCGCGAGCACACCGCGCAGATGTGCGTCGACTTCGTCCGCAACGCGACGGCGGCCGGCTTCGAGTGGGTGAGCATCGACCTCATGTACGGCCTGCTCGACCAGACGCTCGACAGCGTCCGCCGCGACCTGGACGTCGTGCTGGAGAACGAAGTCACGGCGGTGGTGTGCACGAAGCTGCACCTGGCGTCCTACAGCGACACCCGCACCGGCGTCACCGGGGAGAAGCCGGCGGCGTGGCAGCTGCCGTCCTACCGGGACAAGCTGGTGCGCGACGGGCACCGCTGGCCCACGCTCGGCGAGCAGTACCAGATGCGGGAACTGCTCACCGAGGGGCTGCGCGCGGCCGGGTACACCGAGCACCCGACGATGTACTTCGCGCGCGACGGCCTCGGGCCGGAGAAGTGGAAGTCCATCATGGTCGACCAGGACAAGCAGGAGGCCGAAGTCGCGATCGGGCTGGGCGGCAGCTCGAGCTGCCGCGCGTCCGAGGCGATCACCGACGTGAACTCCCGCCGCTACCCCGAAACCGTGCTCTCCGGCCGGATCCCGCTGGGGTCGGCGACGCGGTTCACGCCCGAGGCGCAGGCGGCCCGGGCCGTCAAGATGGCGCTGACGACGTTGCAGCCGCTGCGGGATTCCCTGCACTCCGCCCGGTTCCCCGGGCGGTCGCTGTTCGCGGAACCGTGGCTGGGCAAGTTCCGCTCGCTGGCTTCGCGTGGCCTCGTCCGGTTGCGGCCGGGCGTCGTCGAGCTCACCCCGGCCGGGGAAGTGCTCGTCGAGGCGATCATCACCACCGAACTCTGAAGATCACTGCATCGGGTGACACAAGCCTCGCGGGGACCGGGCACGGCGGGCAGCATGGATTTCGGACCTGCTGCTACCGAGATCGGAGCCCGGATGAACCGAACCGTGGCGGGGCTGGCGGGTGCGACCGCGCTGGCGGTGTTCGCGGCGGTGGTGGTCGCGACGCCCGCCCGAGCCGGCTATGCCCTGGCCGACACGAACTACGCGGGAACCCAGATCGCCCGTCACGAAGGCGTCCAGGGCACTCCGCGGGCCGACCCGCCCGGGCAGACGCTCGGGCACGACGTCAGCGGGCACCAGGGCCCGGTCGACTGGGCCGCCGCGGCCGGCGCCGGGGCGAAGTTCACCTACGTCAAGGCGACCGAGGGCACCGGGTTCGTCAACCCGCAGTTCGGGCAGCAGTACGACGGCGCGCACGCGGCGGGCATCATCCGCGGCGCCTACCACTTCGCCCGCCCGGACGTCTCGGGCGGCGCCGAGCAGGCGGAGTACTTCATCGCCAACGGCGGCGGCTGGCGCGCGGACGGCACCACGCTGCCCGGCGCGCTCGACATCGAGTACAACCCGTACGGCGACGTCTGCTACGGCAAGAACCCGGCCGACCTGACGGCGTGGATCGCGGACTTCACCCGCACGTACCTGGCGAAGGTCAAGCGCAGTGCGTTGATCTACACGAGCACGGCCTGGTGGAAGCAGTGCACGGGCAACACGGCCCGCTTCGGGAACACCGATCCGCTGTGGCTGGCGCGCTACGGCCCGGACGTCGGGGAACTGCCGGCCGGGTGGGAGAAGCAGAGCATCTGGCAGTTCGCCCGCGCCGGCAGCCTGCCGGGGGACCAGAACTACTACAACGGCCCGCTCGGCCGGGTGCAGGCGCTGGCGAAGGGCTAGCGCCGGCGTGCGCGCAGGTCCGGCCACGGCGGCCGGTGCACCATGGCGATCCCGGCGAGGGTGGCGGCGACCAGTCCGATGCCCACGCCCAGCAGGGCGACGCGGGTGGCGTCGACCGCCGGTGCCCACTGGGCCTGGCCGTCGCGGACCGCGAACACGCCGACCGGCCGGTGGACCGGCACCACCGTCGTCCCGTCCGGGGTTTCGTACGGATCGCCGAAGATGCGGGGTTCGGTCATGCCGCCATCGAACCGGAGACCGCCGCCGCTGACAAGATCGGACAAAACCTTGTCGCTTCCGTGACCGGCTGCTTACGATCGGCAGGCAGTACTTCGTCGTACGTCCTTTGTGGACTCGGGAGGCGCCGTGCGCAGGTTCGCCGTCCTCGCCGCGGTGTCCGTGGCCGCGGCCGCCGTCGTCTCCGCTCCGGGCGCCGCCGGGGCCGGCCGGACGTGGTTCACGTCGTGGGCGCAGTCCCAGGACGGCCGGGCCGACACGGCGGTCACCGGCCAGTCGCTGCGGATGATCACCCACCTCAGCCAGGGCGGCGACGCGGTGCGCGTCCGGTTCCAGAACACCTTCGGCACCGGGCCGCTGACCATCGGGCACGCCACCGCCGGGCCGAGCGCGGGCGGCGCCGCCGTCACCGGGGTCCGTGACCTGACCTTCTTCGGGCGGCCCGCCGTCACGATCCCGGCGGGTGGCGAGGTCTGGAGCGACGAGACGCGGCTCGCGACGCGCCCGGACTCCGACCTCGCGGTGAGCATGGCGGTCGACGGGACCGCCGTGCCCGGCCGCCACGGCGCGGCGTTGCGCGACAACTACCTGACGCCGCCGGGCTCGGGCGACCACGCCGGCGACGCTTCGGGCGACGCCTTCACGGCCACGGTGGGCGCCACGTACGTCGTCAGCGCCGTCGACGTGCACAACGCGGCTTTGCGGGGCGTCGTCGTCCCGTTCGGCAGCTCGGTCGTCGACGGCATCGGCAGCACCAATTGTGGCTCCGGCTGCACCGAGCCCGGCACGAACCGCCGGTGGACCGACGACCTGGCGCGGCGGATCGTCACCTCGTCCGCGCCGCTCGCCGTGGCCAACGCCGGCGTCTCCGGCACGACGAGCGCCCGCTCGTGCCCGGGGATGCCGCCCTCGGTCGCGGGCCTGGATGCGGCGAGCCGGCTGGACCGGGACGTCCTGGCGCTGCACGGCGTCACGGCCGTCCTCTACTACTACGGAACCAACGACCTGGCGTACGGCTGCGACGCGGCGACGATCCTCGACAGCTACCGTTCGGTGTTCGCGCGGCTGCGAGCGGCCGGGATCTCGGTGTACGTCACGCCGAGCACGCCGAGGCCGGGGTACGGCGACCAGGCGAACCTGGCCCGGCACGAGATCGCGCTGTTCGTCGAGCGCTGGAACACCTGCGGCGGAACGTGTTCCGGCGTCGTCGACTTCGACACGGTGCTGGCCGATCCCCTGAAACCGAACAGCATCCGGCCGGCCTACGACAACGGGGACGGCATCCACGCGAACGCCGCCGGCCAGCAGGCACTCGCGGACTTCGTCTCGGTGCCGATGCTCACCCGATCCGGGCCGGCCGGTCACACGATGGGGTGAGCCGGCGAGTCGGAACGGCGGCACTGTGCGTGCCGGTCAGCAGAGTACGTCCGGTGATGAACGAGTCGATGGACGACGCCGGGTGCTGCCTGCTGTCGGTGGCCTGGAACGTCGCCCCGCTGACCGAAGGACCACCCGGCTCCCGCCGCGCCGACCTGCGGCGCACGGTGGAGGCGGTGTGCCGCACCGCCGGCCACGGCGCCCGCGACTGGGCCGCGCGGCACGGGGCGGGCACGGAGGCGCAGTACCGGCCGTTCCTCCAGCTCGCCGACGTCGCCTACGAAATGGCGACGCTCCTGCTGCTGGTGGAGGACTTCCTGGTGCCGGACCTGGAGCGCGAACACCGTCGCTGGGCGGAGATCGAGGAGCTGACCGGCCGGCTGACAGAGCTGTCCGAGTGGACGGCGGCCTTTCTCTTGTCAGGAGCTCCCTTACGACTGTAAGGTCGCGCCTGACAAGGGAGGCCTGATGAGTGCTGCGGTGTTCGCGCGCTGCTCGTTCTGTTCGAAGCCCAACACGGAAGTGGACACGCTGGTCGCCGGCCCGGGCGTGTTCATCTGCGACGGGTGCGTGCAGCTGTGCGTGTCGGTGATCGAAGGCAAGCCGGCGGACGTGCCGCTCATCGCGCCGTGGGAGCACGACCTGCCCCTGGAGCAAGTGCTCTCGAACCTGCGCCCGGTCTCGGCGGCGAGCACCCAGGTCCAGGACAACCTGGCGGCCTGGGTGGGCAAGGCCCGCGCCTTGGGCGGCACGTGGTCCCAGATCGGCGAGGCACTGGGCATGACCCGCCAGTCGGCTTGGGAGCGGTTCGCCTAGGGCCGGTGCCGCCGGAAGGACTCGATCAGTGCCCGGGTGGGGGAGCCCAGGCCGGTGACCGTGTTGTAGCCCGGTGCGTAGACCAGGTTCGCGTCCGCGTATTGCCCGGGCGTGATCAGGTCGACGAACCCGTACTTCTCGACCGCGAACGCCACCGTGTCCGGCGTCCCGGCGGGATTGCCGTCGATGGCGTGGTAAGCCGACAGAGGCCGGGCGTACAAAGCCGGGTTCGCGAAGCCGAGGGGACCGTGTGCCTGGACCAGGAGGGCCTCGACCCCGGCGAAGGCCGGCGAGGACAGGCTCGTGCCGCCCCCGTTGCCCACCTTGTAGGACAGGCTGTCGTCGACGTTGTACTCGGTTTCGCCGATGAGCAGGCACAAGTCGGGGTCCGCCAGGGCGGCGACGTCGGGCAGCGTGCGCATCGCCGGGGACCCGGCGAACGACGCGGGCACGACGCCGCGCTGGTAGAACGGCTGCGGGAACACGGTGCTGGTCCCGCCGCCGGAGGCCTTGCCCTGGTAGCCGGGCGGCGCCGCCTCCCACGAGCTGCCGTCGCCGGACAGCGGCACTTCGTCGGTCGCCCAGCCGATTTCCCACCGGTAGGAGTTGCCGGGCCCGATCGCCAGCGTGGTGCCGCCCACCGCGGTCACCCACGGGCTGGACGGCGGGTAGTCGACGATGCCGCCGCCGCCGGAGTCGCCGCTGGCGAAGGTGACCGTGATGCCCTCGACCGCGGCTTCCTGGAACGCGCGTTCGTACGCCCCGATGGCGTCCGGGGCCTCGCCGGGGGTGGCGCCGACGGTGACCGAGCCGGACACGACGTCGGCGAGGTGCCGGTCGACGATCTGGACGATCGAGTCCAGCACGTCGTCGCCGTAGCGGGCACGGGAACCCACCACGAAGGCGATGTTCGCCTCGGGGGCGATCGCGTGGGCGGCCTGGACGTCCATGGCGAACTCGCCGCTGGCCTCCTCGGGCCGGGCGTCGGCCGGGATGTAGGCGGTGAACTGGCCGGGGGCGAACGGCGGCTCGCCGTGCTCGGTCGCGAAGCGGTTGGCGTCGGGCAGGGTGTTGATTTCGTTGCCGATGCTGATGATCCCGATCGTCACGCCCTTGCCGGTGAGGCCGGTCCCGGTGATCCCGTAGGCGTCGCGCACCTGGCGCGGCGTGTACCCGCACGGCGCCCATTGCGCGGGATGCCCGTAGGCGGGCGGGAGGTCGGTGGCCGGGGTGTCGCCGTAGTGGTCCGGGCAGGGGCTGGTGGGCACCGTCGCCCGGGCGGCGGCGCGGGGGGCCTTGCGGGACCCGCTTCCGGGAGGCGGACCCGGCGGGCGGCCGGTCCCGGTCGCGACGGTGAGTCCGGTGACGGTCAGGACGTCCTGGCCGACCGCCGCGGGCACGGTGACCGGATCCACCGCCGCCCGGAACGGGATGCCGTAAAGGGTGTAGGTGCGGAAGCGGGTGCCGAACGCCTCGCCCGCCTGCGCGAGCGTGCCCTGGGCGACGACGGCCCGCGAGTCGGCGCTGACGATCGACAGGCCGGTGCCGCGCAGCCACGCGCTGACCGCGTCGATGCGGCGCTGCGCCGGCCCGAAGCGGGCGCGGGTCTGCTCGGGGGTCAGGTAGTGGCCGTAGCGGGGATCACGCGGGTCCGACACCGCGCGTGCGTAGGCGGCCAAGCTGCGGGAGTCGCCCGCGAGGAACACCTGGGCGGTGACCGGGGCCGCCGGATCGGCCGGCCCGGTGTCGGTCCCGTCGTGGACCACGTGGGTGGATCGGGTGCCCTCCAGCCAGCGAACCGGTACCCGCTCCGGCGTGGCCGCGAACGCCGGCGCGGCGGGCAGGATCACGGCCGCGATCAGGACGCTGACCAGCAAGGCCTTGCTCTGTCGTCGGCTTCGCACCGGCTGTCCTTTCCTCGAGGTTTCCGGGGCGGTCAGCACGCGACCTGCTTGCCGTCCGCGATTTGGACGCGAAGGGCGCCGAGCCCCCGGGAGATGTGGCTGCGGACGGTGCCGACCGCGCACCCGAGCACCTCGGCGATCTCGCTGTCGTCGAGGTCTTCGTAGAACCGCAGGACGATCGCGGCCCGCTGCGCCCGCGAGAGGGCGCCCAGCAGCCGGGCGAGCCGGTCGGCGTCGACGATCCGGTCCGCGTGGTCGGGAGTGGCCGCTTCGGCGAACGTCGTGACGTCCGGCGTGGCCTGCACCGAGCGCTGGTACCAGCGGCGTCGCCAGGAGAGGTAGCCGTTGACCACCATCTTCCGCAGGTACAGCTCCGGCCGGTCGGCCGCGGCCACCCGGCGCCACTGCTGGTGCGCGCGCACGAGCGCGTCCTGCACCACGTCCTGCGCCAGTTCGCGGTCGCCGGTCAGGACGGCCGCGAACCGCACCGATCCGGGCAGTTCCGCCCGTGCGAACTCTTCGAAGTGCACATCAAGTCAGATGCGCCGACCCCGGCATCCTGTTGCGTTTCCGCCGGAAATTCCCGGCGAGCCGTGGGACCGCTCCCAGAATCTCGGACGCCGGCGCAACAGAGTGCGCGGCAGGCGGCGTCTTGAGGGTGTGCGGTGCGAAGGGTTCTCCCGGGGACAGCGGCCCGGGGCGGAGGAGAGTGCGATGGCCGATCTCGACGAGTTGCGCCGCACCCTGCGGGCGCAGGAGGCCTTGGCGCCCGATCCCGGTGCGGTTCTCGCCGCCGCACTCCGGCAGCTGCGGCGACGCGGCCGGGGCAGCCGGTGACCAGGGATCCGGCAAGGGCCGGCAGCGCGCGGACGGCGGCACCTCGGCCGCCGGAGGCAGGAACGTCGATTGCGGTGCAGGGCAGGAAATCCACCGGTGGTCAGCCGAGGATTCCCGCGCTGCCGCTGAGCTGAATGGGGGTCACTCCGATGATGTCCGAACCAGGCGCCAGTTCCCGGAGAGCGGTGTTGAAGTACCTCGGCGCGGGCGGTGGCGTGGTGGCCGCCGGCGCCGTGCTGTCCGCGTGCACCGGGGTCCAGCAAGCCCAGAACGGCGGGCATTCCGGGCCGTTCCCAGGCAATCCGGGGTGGCGGTTCGTGTTCGTCAACCACGTCACCACCAACTCCTTCTTCGTCCCGACCCGGTCCGGGCTCGCCGACGCGGCGGCGCTGCTCGGCGTGCCCGAGCCCCAGTGGACCGGCTCGGAAAACGGCAACGTCGCCCAGATGGCGAGCGCGATGGAGACCGCGATCAACAGCAAGGTCGACGGCATCGCCGTCGCGCTGACCGACGACCACGCCTTCGTCGAGCTCACCAAGCGGGCGCTGGGCCAGGGCATCCCGGTGATCGCCTACAACGCCAGTGCGGCCGGCAACTACCCGCTCACCTACGTCGGCCAGGACCTGTACCTCTCCGGTTTCCGGATGGGACAGCGCATCGCGCAGAAGATCACCTCCGGGGACATCCTGGTCGGCATCTCCCAGCCGGGCGGCAACAACGTCCAGCCGCGGCTGGACGGCATCACCGATGCGCTGAAGCAGACCGCGCCCGGCGTGCGCGTCCAGTCGGTGAACACCGGGGCCGAGCAGGCCGGCGAGCTGAACGCGATGACCGCCGCGTTCACCGGGAACTCCGCGGCGAAGGGGATCTACGCGGTCGACGCCGGCAGCACCGCCGCGTGCGCGAAGCTGGTCGCCGATCGCGGCCTGGCGGGCAAGGTCGGCGCCGGCGGATTCGACCTGCTCGACGACACGGTCGCCGGAGTCAAGGGCGGCGCGCTCGACTTCACCATCGACCAGTCCCCGTACCTGCAGGGGTTCCTGTCCGTGCTCTACCTGTACCTGTTCCGGCTGTCCGGCACGCTGGTCGCGCCGCCGGCCACCGACACCGGCCTCACGTTCGTCACCAAGGAGAACGTCGGCCCGTACGCGACGGCCCACAGCCGGTTCGAGGGCGGCGACAACAAGGACGTCATCGGGATGCCGAGCGCGATCCCGCTGCCGCCGGCGTCGGTGCCGGGCCGGTAGCGGGGGGATGTCGATGAGACCCTGGCTGCTCGGCGTGATGCGGGTCAAGGAACTCAGCATCCTGCTGGTCACGATCGCCGCCGGAAGCTACTTCACGGTGACCAGTGCCGCGTTCAACTCCCCGGACAACTACCAGACGATCGCCCAGTACGTCGCCCCGTGGGCGATCATCGCCGCGGGGCAGGTGATGCTGCTGATCTGCGGCGAAATCGACCTCTCCGCCGGGTTCGTGTTCACCCTCGCCCCGTTCCTGCTCATGCTGTTCTTCGTCAACGGCTGGCCGCTGTGGCTCGCGCTGCCCGGCGCGATCGTGGTGAGCACGCTGGTCGGGGTGGTGAACGGGCTGATCCGGACCCTGCTGAACATCCCGTCGTTCATCACCACCCTGGGCATGGCGTTCCTGTTGCAGGGCCTGGTCCTGATCATCTCGAACGCCCGCCCGGTCGGTGCGCCGAAGGACAGCTGGGTGGTCGACGTCTTCGGGGGCGCGCGCTGGACCGAGTTCCTGTGGGCGGCCGGGGTGGTCGTCGTCATGCAGGTGGTGCTCTCGGCGACCCGGTTCGGCATCCACACCCAGGCCACCGGCGGGAACCCGGTCGGCGCCGCGGAGTCCGGCATCGCGGTGAACCGCGTGAAGGTGGTCAACTTCGCGATCACCAGCACCCTGGCCGGGCTCGCCGGCATCCTGCAGGGCACCCGGGTCGGCTCGTACGACCCGACCAACGGCGGGTTCACCACGATGTTCTTCGCGGTCGCGTCGGCCGTGATCGGCGGCACGGCGCTGCTCGGCGGATCCGGCACGGTGGTCGGCGCGTTCCTCGGCGCGCTGCTGCTCGGCATCGTGTTCGACGGGTTCAACCTGACCGGGGTCAGCGCGAACGCGTTCAACATCGTCCTCGGCGCCGCCATCCTGGTCGCGATGGTGCTCAACGTGACCCTGATCATGGTGCGCAAGCGCGCCGGCTCCCGGGAGCTGACATGACCGCCGACGTCATCCGGGTCGAGGGGGTCCGCAAGCAGTTCGGCCCGGTCACCGCGCTCGCCGACATCACCCTCCACGTGCGGCGCGGCGAGGTCCTCGGGCTCATCGGGGACAACGGCGCCGGGAAGTCGACGCTGATCAAGATCCTCACCGGCTACCACCAGCCCGACGGCGGCCGCATCCTGTTCGAAGGCGAGCCGACGACGCTGAAGTCGGTGGTGCACGCGAGGTCACTGGGCATCGAGACGGTGTTCCAGGACCTGGCGATGGTCGACGACCTGCCCGTCTACCTGAACCTGCACCTGAACCGCGAACTGACCCACCGCCCGCTCCCGTTCCTCAAGCGCGGCGAAATGAAACGCCGCGCCCGGGAGGCCCTCGACTCGATCGGCATCGACATCCCGTCGGTGACCGCCGAAGTGGGCATGCTCTCCGGTGGCCAGCGCCAGGCGATCGCGGTCGCCCGCTCGGTGTATTCGAAGGCGAAGCTGCTGCTGCTCGACGAACCGCTCGCCGCGATGGGCGCCAAGGAAAGCGCGCTGATCCTGCGCCTGCTGCAGGAGCTGAAACGCCGCGGCGACATCGCGATCATCCTCATCGCCCACAACTACGGGCAGGTGATCGACGTCTGCGACCGGGTGAACCTGCTGCAGCACGGCGAGATCACCTTCGACCGCCCGGCCGCGGAGACGTCGGTGGCCGAGCTCCTCGAGCTGGTGAACGCGGAGTACCGCCTCGGCGGATCGTGAAAGCCACGGTGGACTCCTGGTCAAGCTCGGGCCGCGGCCCACCGCGTGCGGTGGACGATCCCGGCGACCAGGGCGATCAGGAGCGCCGCGGCGCCGACGACGAGCAGGGCCGGGGAGAGGCCGGTCGTGGCCGCGGCCAGCGCGAGCACGATGAGCGGGCTGGCGAACTGGCCGATGAACAGCGCCGAGGTCCAGATGCCGGTGCCCCGGCCGCGCTGGGCGAACGTCAGGCTGCCCAGCGCCCAGGTGAGCAGGGCGGGCAGCAGCAGCCCGTTGCCGAAGCCGGTCACGACGGCGCCGAGCACCACGACCGGGACCGAGGTGGCCAGCGCGAGGACGAGGATGCCGAGTCCGCACAGGACGAACGCCGCGGGGATGGTGGCGGCGGGACCCCGCTTGGCGAGCCGGGGGAACAGGTACGCCGCGACGGCGGTGGCCAGTGAGCCGGCCGCGCTGACCAGCCCGACGGTGGCCGTGGCGGTGACGCCGATGCCGTCGAGCACATAGGACAGTTCGACGATGAGGACGTAGAACACGAGGCCGCCGGCCAAGGTGACGCCGACCGGCGCCAGGAAAGCGCGCCACGGCAGGGGCGGGAGCTTTTCCCCGGTCCGGGTCTGCGACGGCGGCCGGATGACCCGCGCGGCGGCGAACGCGAGCGGCAGGCTGACCGCGTAGAGCCAGAACGGCGTCCGCCAGCCCCACGAGCCGAGCAGGCCGCCGACGGCGAAGAAAACCGTTGCGGCGACGGTGGTGTAGACGGTCTGCAGGCCGAAGTACCGGTCCCGCTCGGCTCCGTGGAAGTAGTCGGCGAGCAAGGTCGTGCAGCACGTCATGATCGCGGCCTCGGTGAGCCCGACCAGCACCCGGCTCGCGACGATCAGCGGCAGGGACGACAGCCACAGCGGCGCGGTCCCGAGGAACGCGTACACGACGAGCGCGCCCACCAGCAGCCGCTTGCGGCCGAGCCGGTCGACGACGCGGCCGGCGATCGACGCGGTGAGCCCGATGACCAGCGCGGGCACGGTCAGCACGATCGGGGTGAGGGTGGCGACGCCCGGCGTGCCGGCGAACGCGTCCTGGATGCGGGGCAGGACGGGGGCGAGCAGCACCGCGCCGAGCACCGAAAGGCAACTGGCCAGCAGCAGCACGACCGCCTGGGCGGGGCCGGCCTGCCGGCCGCCGGCGGGATCGGTGGTGAGCGGGGGAGCGGAGACGGACTGATCGGACACGGGCAGCTCCGGGAGACACCGAGCCGGTCTTCGGCGACCGGCGTGTGCGTCGAAGTGTCAGCCCCGGTGCGGGGATACGGAAATCACTTCCGCCGAAGCGGCGCATCGACGCCGTCGATGCCGATCACCGCCGCCACCGTCCGCATGACGACGTCCCGCAGGTAGCGGTGCTCGGGGTCGGCGTCGTACATCGGGTGCCACCACATGGCTTCGACCAGCGGGGCCGCATCGAACGGGCACGCCACGGCGCGCACGCCGAGCTCGTCCGGGATCCCGTCCGCCAGGCGCCGCTGGAGCAGGGCGACCCGGTCGGTGCCCGCGATGAGCCCTGGCACGGTCAGGAACGTCTCGGTGACCACCTGGACGTGCGGCTCGATCCCGAGCATGCGCATCTGCCGCGCGGCGGGCGTGGACGCGGTGGGGCCGTGGTAGGTGACGACCCACGGCATCGTCTCCAGCTGCGCGACGGTCAGCGACGCCCCGACGCCGGTGTTGTCCGCGGCGACCAGGCACACCCATTCGTCGCGGTAGAGGTCCGCGTGCGGCAGGTCGTCGACGAACCCGTGCGGGATGACCAGCAGGTCGGTGTGGACGAGTTCGTGCACGGCCGCGTCGACCATCTTCGGGGTGTTCGCGGGGAACCGCAGCCGGGTGCCCGGCGCTTCTTCGGCGAGCCGGGCGGCGATTCCCGATCCGAGCACGGCGATGCCGTAGTCGCTCATCAGCATCGAGAACTCGCGGGTGGACGACGCGGGATCGAAGTCGGGTTCGGCCGCGAAGACCCGTTCGGCGCCGGACAGGGCGACCCGCACGCGTTCCTTGAGCTGTACGGCCAGCGGCGTCAGCCGGTACTGGTTGCCGGCCCGGGTCAGCAGGTCGTCGTGGAAGTGCCGGCGCAGCCGGCCCAGCTGGGCGGACACCGCCGGCTGACCGAGTCCCATCCGCTCGGCCGCACGCGTGACGCTGCGCTCCTGCAGCAGCGCGTCCAGGGCCACCAGCAGGTTCAGGTCCAACCGGGCGAGGTTCACAGCCGACCACAGTATCAACGCCGCTGATACCGCACATTAACGATTTCGTCTTCCCTGATACCGCCCGCGCACCGAGAGTGAAGGCGTGGACCGAACCGATCCCGAGGGCGCGATCGCGGCGGCGGCCCAGCGGTGCTCCAACTGGGGCCGCTGGGGTGCCGGCGACGTCCTCGGCACCCTGAACTTCCTCGACGACGCCAAGCGCCGCGAAGGCGCCGCGCTCGTCCGGCGCGGCGCGAGTTTCTCGCTCGCGCAACGCTTCGACGCCGACGGGCCGCAGAAGGGCTGGCGGCGGCGCACCAACCCGGTGCACACCATGCTCGACACCGGCACGGACGCCGAACGCGGCACGCAGGGCTTCCCGCACGGCATCGGCGGCGCCGACGACGTGGTGTCCATGCCGCTGCAGGCCTCGACGCAGTGGGACGGCCTCGGGCACATCTTCGACCACGGCCTCGCCTACAACGGCCGGCGCGCGGGGGACGTCGTGACCAGCGAGGGCGACCGCGTCACCGGCATCGAAACCACGGCCGGGCTGCTCGCGGGCCGTGGCGTGCTGCTGGACGTGGGCCGGGTGTTCGGAACCGGCGGCGAGCTGGCCGACGGCTTCGCGATCACCGCGGACCACCTGGAGGCGACGATCGCCGAGCACGGCAGCACCGCGCGCGTCGGCCGCGGCGACCTCCTGCTGGTGCGGACCGGGCGGCTCGCCCGCGCCCGGCGGGAAGGCTGGGGCGACTACGCCGGCGGCGACTCGCCCGGCCTGTCCTTCTCCACAGTGGACTGGCTGTACGGCTCGGAGATCGCCGGCGTCGCGACCGACACCTGGGGCGTCGAAGTCCGGCCGAACGAGTTCGACGACGCCTTCCAGCCCCTGCACCAGGTGGCCATCCCGCACCTCGGCCTGTTCCTCGGCGAGATGTGGGACCTCGACACCCTCGCCGCCGACTGCGCGGCCGACGGCGTCCACGAGTTCTGGCTCACCGCCGCCCCGCTGCCGGTGACCGGCGCGGTCGGCGCACCGGTCGCGCCCATCGCCGTCAAGTAACGCCCAGGACGAAGGAGTCCTCACATGCCCGCGGTAACGAAGGTGCTGGTGGTCGGCGGCGGTCTCGCCGGGGCCGCCACGGCTGTCCTGCTCGCGCAGGAAGGCGTCGCCGTCGACCTCGTCGAGCTCAAGCCGGACGTCGCGGCCATCGGGTCGGGAATCACGCTGCAGGGCAACGCCTTGCGCGAGCTGCGCCGGCTCGGGGTGTGGCCGCGGGCCGAGGCGGCCGGGTACCCCTTCGACTGCCTCGGCCTGTGCGCACCGGACGGGACCCTGCTGGCCGAGATCCCCGACGTCCGCAGCGGCGGGCCCGACCTGCCCGCCTCGATGGGCATGCCGCGGCCGGCGCTGGCCCGGATCCTGCTGGACCGCGTCCGCGAGACCGGCGTGAAGATCCGCTTCGGCGACACCGTGACCCGGCTCGACCAGGACGGCTCCGGCGTCGGAGTCGCGCTCGCCTCGGGGACGGCCGGCCGGTACGACCTCGTGGTCGGCGCCGACGGCATCCACTCGGCGATCCGCGGAATGATCGGCATCGACGTCACGCCGCAGCCGATCGGCATGGGGATCTGGCGCGCGTTCGGGCCGCGTCCGGCGTCGATCACCCACACCGACCTGTGCTACGGCGGCCCGTCCTACATCGCCGGGTACACACCGACCGGTCCGGACTCCCTCTACGCGTTCGTCGTCGAGGACTTCCGGGACCACAGTGGACTGACGCCGCCGGAGCGGCTCGCCACCCTGCGCCGGCTCGCCGCCGCCTACCACGGGCCGTGGGACGAGATCCGGTCCACATTGGATGATGCGAGCCGGGTGAACTACACGCGGTTCGAGACGCACGTCGTGCCGAAGCCGTGGCACCGCGGCCGGGTCGTGCTCGTCGGCGACGCCGCGCACTCCTGCCCGCCCACCCTCGCCCAAGGCGGCGCCCAGGCCCTCGAAGACGCGGCGGTGCTGGCCGAGCTGCTGCTCAGCCGGGACGGTGTCGACGACGACCTCTGGGCGGAGTTCACCGCCCGCCGCCACGACCGCGCGAAGACCGTCGTCGAGGCTTCCAACCGGATCGGCCGGTGGCTGCTCGACCACGAGCAGGGCGACGTGCCCGGCCTGGTCCGCCGCATCGGCGACCTCGTGTCCCAGCCCGCCTGACCAGCCGCCTGAAAGGACGAAGACCGTGACCGACCGCCTGATCACCCACCTGCGGCACGTCGACCTCGCCGTGCCCGACCTCGCGCGCCAGCAGGACTTCTACACCGGCGCCTGGGGCCTCGCCGAGGAGCACTCCGACACCGGGATCACCTTCCTCGCCGCCGAAGGGTCGCCGGAGCAGTACGTCGTCCGGCTGCGGCACGCCGCGGACAAGCGGATCGACCTGATCGCCTTCGGCGTCGCGACGGCCGCCGACGTCGACACCCTGGCCGGCCGCCTGGCCGCGGCCGGGATCACGCTCGTGCACGAGCCCCGCGCGCTGGACACCCCGGGCGGCGGATACGGGTTCCGGTTCTTCGACAACGAAGGCCGCACGATCGAGATCAGCGCGGACGTCGGGACGCGCGCCCACCGCCGGATCGAGGAGGGCGAGTCCGTCCCGGTGCGACTGTCGCACGTGGTCGTCAACTCCGCCGACCCCGAAGGCACCCGGGCCTTCTACGAACGCCACCTCGGGTTCCGCCTCTCCGACACGCTGATGCACCCGCGGATGGGGGCGATGATGTACTTCCTGCGGATCAACGCGTGGCACCACAGCCTGGCGATCGCCCGCGGCCCGCACCCGGCGCTGCACCACGCGTCGTTCGAGCTGCGCGGCCTCGACGAGTACATGCGCGGCACCGGGCGGCTGCTGCGCGCCGGCGTCGAGAAGATCTGGGGTCCGGGCCGGCACCTGGCCGGCCACAACACCTTCAGCTACTTCCTCGACCCGCACGGCAACACCGTCGAGTACACCACCGAGCTGGAGCAGGTCGACGAGGACGGCTGGCACCCGCAGCTGCACGACTTCTCGAAGCCGGAGGTGTCCGACCAGTGGGGCACCGCGAACGCGATGAACGAGTTCGTCGCGCGGAAGTCGTTCAACGACCCCGACAAGGGCCTCTTCGTGGCCCCGCCGGTCTGATGCGGCTCGCCACCTACGAACACCGCGGCGCGGTGCGCGCCGGCGTGGTCTCCGGTGACGGCGTCCACGCCTTCCCGGCCGGGGTGACGGTGCTGGACCTGGTGCGGTCCGGCCTGCCGGTCGCCCTCGATGCCGGTGTCCTCGATGGACCGTCGGTGCCGCTGACCGAGGTGCGGCTGCTGCCGCCGCTCGAACCGCCGTCCGTCCGGGACTTCGTCGCCTTCGAGGAGCACGTCGAGGGCATGGTCGCTCCCGGTCCGGTGCCGCCGGAGTGGTACGAAGCGCCGACGTTCTACTTCACCAACCCGGCCGCGCTGGCCGGCGCGCACGACGACGTCCCGATCCCGCCCGGCTCGCGGTTGTTCGACTTCGAGCTGGAGGTCGCGGCCGTGCTGGGCCCGGACGGCATCTTCGGCTACACCATCTTCAACGACTGGTCGGCCCGCGACCTCCAGCGCCGCGAGATGAAGGTGGGACTGGGGCCCGCGAAGGGAAAGGATTCCGTCACGACGCTCGGGCCGTGGCTGGTGACCGCGGACGAGTTCACTGTGGACGAAGACGGGTTCCTCGATCTGGACCTGCGGGTGTCGGTCAACGGCGTCGAGATCGGGCACGACCGGCTGGCCAACATGGGCTGGCCGTTCGAGGAGCTCGTCGCCTACGCCGCCCGCGGCACCCGGCTCCGGCCCGGCGACGTGCTGGGCTCGGGTACCTGCGGCAACGGCGGCTGCCTCGCCGAGCTGTGGGGCCGCCGCGGTGCGCAGGACCCGCCGCCGCTGCGGCCCGGTGACGTCGTCGAGATGACCGTGGAGGGCATCGGCAGCATCCGCAACACGGTCGTCGCCGGGATCGACCTGCCGCCGGTCCGCCCGGCCCGCACCCGGGACCGGGCGCGGTGAGGGGCAAGACCGTGCTGGTCACCGGCGCCGGGCAGGGCCTCGGCGCGGCGGTGGCCCGGCGCCTGGCCGCGGACGGCGCCACGGTCATCGGCGCCGACCTCGCCGAGACCGCGGACCTGCCCGGCGTCGACTACCGGCAGCTCGACGTGACGGACTCCGCCGGGTGGGCCCGGCTCGTGGCCGGGCTGGACCGGATCGACGGCCTGGTCGCGAACGCGGGCGTCACCTGGCGGGCCCGGCTCGGCGAGCTGGACCCGGCCGACCTGGCCCGCGTGCTGGAGGTCAACGTGGGCGGCGTCCACCGGGCGGTGCGGGCGGTCCTGCCGGTGATGCCGACCGGCGGGTCGATCGTCGTGGTGGGCTCGGCCGCCGCGCTGACCGGCCACTTCCCGGTGGCTTACACCGCGAGCAAGTGGGCGTTGCGCGGCTTCACCCGGGCGGCCTGCCTCGAACTGGGTGGCCGCGGCATCCGCGTCAACGCCGTGCACCCCGGGTACGTCGACACGCCGATGACCGCGTCGGCACCACCCGCGTTCCGCGCGGCGAACGTCGCCGAGACCCCGCTGGGGCGGACCGGTACGGCCGCCGAGGTCGCCGCCGTCGTCGCGTTCCTGCTCGGCGACGAGGCCTCCTACATCTCCGGTGCCGACATCCCGGTGGACGGCGGGATGACCGCGCACGGCGGTGTGAAGTCGATCAGCGAAGCAGCACGAACCTGAGAGGAACCCCCGTGTTCGAGTACTTCCCCGGCAACTACGTCTGGAACCTCGGCGTCGTCGCCACCCTCAACAGCGGCGGCCTCATCGACGAGGTCGACCGCGCCTGCCGTCCCATCCGCGAAGCCGCCGCCCAGGGCGAGGACGCCGGCACCCGGGATTTCCTGCGGGCGTGGACGGCGCTGACCGACCAGCTCGTCGGCCAGGCCGAAGAGGCCGAGAAGGCCGGCCACGCCCGCACCGCCGGGCAGCTCTACGCCCGCGCGGCCAACTACCTGTGCCAGGCCGAACGCTTGCAGAGCGCGTCCACGCCCGGCCGGCTCGACACCTACCGCCGCGTGCTGGAACTGCAGCAGAAGGCCATGGATCCCGCGGTGACCCGCGTGGCGGTGCCCTTCGAGCGGACGACGTTGCCCGCGTACTTCAGCTCGGCGGGCCCCGGGGCGCCGGTGATGATCATGTGGAACGGCCTGGACTCGACGAAGGAGCACATGTATTCGTCCGGGCACTGGGCCGAGCTGGCCGCCCGCGGCATCTCCTGCCTGATGGTCGACTGCCCGGGTTCGGGCGAGGCGCTGCGCGTCCAGGGCCTGACGGCGCGCGTCGAGACGGAAGGCTGGGCCACGGCGTGCGTGGACTACCTGGAATCCCGCAACGACGTCGACCCCACCCGCATCGGCCTGGTCGGCTGGTCCTTGGGCGGCTACTACGCCCCCCGCGCGGCGGCGTTCGAGAAGCGCCTGGCACTCGTGGTCGCCTGGGGCGCCAACCACAACTGGGGTGCGGTGCAGCGAAGGCGTCTGGAGCGCGAGGGCGAACGTCCGGTGCCGCACTACTGGGAGCACGTGCTGTGGGTCTGGGGCCACGACAACCTCGAGACGTTCCCCGAATTCGCGGACGCGGTGCACCTCGACGGCGTCGTCGAGCACATCACGGTGCCGTTCTTGATTTGCCACGGCGAAAACGACCGCCAGATCCCGGTGGCCTACGCGCGCCGTTCGTACGAGCAGGCGGTGAACAGCCCCCACCGCCGGTTGAGGCTGTTCACCGCGGAGGAGGGCGCGACGGAGCACATCGGCCTCGACCACCTGTCCCACACGAGCACGTACATCGCCGACTGGGTCGCCGACACCCTGGCGCAGTAGCCGCCGGCACGCTCTCAACCCCGAACTCGTCGGGCCTGGTCGATCCCGTCAGAGGAGCTCCGCATCTTGCTCGACGCAGAGGAGGGCCGGGCCGTCGGCGGCGAAGAGCGCCGCCATGGCTTCGTCGAGCTGGTCGCGTGCGGTGACGCTGATGCCCGTCGCGCCGCAGAGTTCGGCGTAGGCGGCCCAGTCCGGGTTGACCAGGGACGTCTGCCACACCGGGTAGTCCCCGGCAAGCTGCTCCTTGCTGATCTTGCCGAGGGCGTTGTTGTTCAGCAGCAGGTGCTTCACCGGGATGCCGTACTTGACGGCGGTGGTCAGCTCGGTCGCGTACTGCCCGAACCCGCCGTCGCCGGTGACCGCCACGATCGGACGGTCCGGCGCCGCCGCCCACGCGCCCAGCGCGGCCGGGTAGCCGAATCCGATGGAGCCGAGGTAGCCCGACATCAAGACCGGCTGGCCCTTCGACTCCAGGTAGCGTCCCAGCGAGTACGCGTGGTTGCCGACGTCCACCGTCACCACGGCGTCCTCCGGCAGGTGCCGGGACAGCGCGTCGAACACCGCCGCCGCCGAGACGCCCCGGCCGCGGTCGTCGGCGACGCGGCGGGCCTTCTCGGCCCGCCAGATCGCCCAGCGGGCAGCGACGTCGGGCCGCTGGTCCTCGGCCTTCGTCTCCCGCAGCTCCGCGGTCAGGGCCCCGAGGGCGAGCCGGGCGTCGCCCAGCAGCGCGGTCGTCACCGCGTCGAACCGGCCGATCGCGGCCGGGTCGTCGTCGAGCTGCAGGATCGGTTTGTACGCGGCGATGCCGGTGTGGTTGCTGAACGACGCACCGACGGCGATCAGCAGGTCGGCTTCGTTCATCAGCCAGCTGGCCGCCGGCGTCCCGCTGCGGCCGAGCACGCCCGCGCCGAGCGGATGGGTGTCGGGCACCAGTCCCTTGGCCTTGAACGTGGTGAGCACCGGGGCGCCGAGGCGTTCGGCCAGCGCGGTGACCTCGGCGGCGGCGTCCCGGGCGCCGTGGCCGACGACGAACACCGGCCGCCGGGCGTCGCGGACGAGCGCGGCCGCCGCGGTGACCGAGGCGGCGTCCGGTGGCCCGGACCGGCGCACCCAGCGTCCGTCCGGGGTGGCCGGCGTGGCGTCGCTCGGCTGCACCTGGACCTCGTCGGGCAGGACCAGGTGCGCCACGCCCCGCCGGTCGAGGGCATGCTTGACCGCCAGCGCGGCCAGCTCGGCGTGGTCACTTCCACTGTGGACGGTGGTGGTGGACACGGCGACGTCGCGGAAGACCGCCGAGAGGTCGACGTCCTGGAACGCGCCGCGGCCGAGGACCTTCGACGGCACCTGTCCTGAGATCGCGAGCACCGGCGCGCCGTCGAGCTTGGCGTCGTAGAGCCCGGTGAGCAGGTTCGTCGAGCCCGGCCCGGCGATCGCGAAGCACGCCGCGGGGCGTCCGGTGAGCTTGCCGTACGCGCTCGCCGCGAACGCCGCCGCGCCTTCGTGCCGGATCCCGACGTACGTCAGCTCGCCGCGGGCTTCGGCGCGCCGCAACGCTTCGGCGAAGCCGAGGTTCGAATGCCCGACCATGCCGAACACGTGCCGGACACCCCAGGCGACGAGCGTCTCGACCAGCACATCGGCGACCGTCCGCACCGCGGCGGCGGGCTCGGGCAGCTCCACGAAGACGCCGTCGGGGCGTTCCTCGACCGGGTAGGTGGTGACGGCGTCCCCGAAGCCTTCGGGTGGCTGCCCGGTCAGCGGGTCGTAGTCGTAGCCGTGCCAGGGGCAGCGCAGCCAGCCCTTCTCGATCGAGCCTTCGCCGAGCGGCCCGCCCTGGTGCGGGCAGCGGTTTTCCAACGCGCCGAGCCGCGCGCCACACCGCGACAGCGCGACGCTGCGGCCGTCCACGGTGACGCTGCGCACGCGGCCGTCCGCGGGCACGTCGGCGGGGTCCACCCGATGCCAGTCCGCCATGTAACGCCTCCAGGGTTCCGGGACACTGCGGTGACGGCTGGCTCAGTGCCCGGAACCCTCCCGGGCGTTACACGAGGAGTTCGAATGGACTGGGAACCCACCAGGCGGTCCCTGCACGGGGTGGCCGAGCTGCTGCTCGCCGGCCCGCAGCACCGCGCGACCGGGCGCATCGACCTGTCCGTGGTCGACGGCGGTTTCGCGACGGCCGCCGAGCCCGCGCTGCGCGTCGAAGGGGACGAGCTCCGTGCGGGTTCCGCCCGGGTGCGACTCACCGGGCGCACGTACACCGACGTGGCGGCGGAGGTGGGTCTCGAGGCGGGCGAACCCGCGGGCGTCTACTCCGGCGGTCCCGGCGTCCGGCCCGGCGAGACGATCGTCTTCGCCGCCGACCCGCTGAAGCTCCTGCTCCGGGCCTTCGCCGACGGGGACCGCGCGCTGCGCGAGTTCGCGCCGGACGCCGCCCCGGTGCTGTGGCCCGAACACTTCGACGTCGCGATCGCCGTCGACGAGGTCAACTACGGCGTCTCCCCGGGCGATGGCTACCTCGGCGAGCCCTACGCCTACGTCGGCCCGTTCGAACCGGAGAGCGGCGAGTTCTGGAACGCCCCCTTCGGTGCCGCCCGCCCGATGCGCGAGCTGACGGACGTGGCCGCGGTGGTGCAGTTCTTCGCCACCGGCCGGCGTCTCGTCCACGAACGGTGACACGAAGGCAGCTGACCGCCGGCCTGTTTCCCAGTGGTTCTTACCAATCGCTTACGTTGGCCGATCGGCGGTGTCTGCCGAGGTGGTGAGTCTCTAACGTCAGTCTGTGCCGCCGTCCCGTTTTCCCTTGTACAGCAAGGAAAGGACGAGTACATGGACACGTCTCTGGTTCGTCGCCTGGTGGCCGAGCTCGCCGGCACGGCCATCCTGTGCCTGTTCGGCATCGGCGCCGCGGTTGCCGTCGCGGCGGCCCGTGCGGGTGGGCCCGGTCTGCTGATCGTCGCGCTGGCGCACGGGCTCGCACTGGCCGTCGCGATCTACGCCTTCGGTTCGGTGTCGGGCGGGCACTTCAACCCGACGGTCACCGTCGCACTGGCCGCGCGCGGCCGGTTCTCCTGGCGGGAGGTCCCCGCCTACGTAGTCGCGCAGCTCGCCGGCGGCGTGCTCGGTGCCGCGCTGGTCTATGCCACCTACGCCGACACGGCCACCGCGGCCGGGCTGGGCGCCACGACCTTCGGCGCCGGGGCCGGCTACGTCCAGGCGCTGGTGGCCGAGGCGATCGGCGCTTTCATCCTGGTCACCGCGGTGTTCGCGCTGGCTGTCGCGCCGGACGCGCCCAGGGGCGTGGCCGGCATCGGGATCGGGCTCGCGCTGGCCACCCAGATCATGGTGTTCGGTCCGCTCACGGGTGCCTCGGTGAACCTGGCCCGCACCTTCGGCCCGGACATCGTGCTGTTCTTCGCCGGCCAGGGTGTTGCGTGGTCCCAGCTTTTCGCCTATCTCGCCGGCCCGCTCGTCGGCGGTCTGGCCGCCGCGTTCCTGAGCGACTACCTCGTCACCCGCCGCCCGGCGGTCGAGGCCGGGGTGTGACGTGAACGGCGACGACCCGTGCCGCACCTGTGCTCTGCGAACCGCCGCGGCGCTCGGCTGGACCCTCGACGACGCCCCGCCCACGGTGGTGCCGCGACATCGCTGTCCGGTGCAGCGGAACGATCGGGCCAAGCCGACGGACAAGGGGGAACGACCGATCGCGGATGGCTGAGCCGCCGGAGCTGCCGGCCGGGTACCACGCCCGGGCCTTGCGCTGGACCCGCTCGATCTCGCTCGGTCGTCCGGGTCCGGGCAGCCGCCTACGATGGTTGTCCAGGGAGGTCCTGGCTGACCATGAAGACTGGTGATACTCAGGCGCACCGGGCCGGTGCGGCCGATCCGGTGGCGACGCCGTCGACTTTGCTGTACCTGGTGAAGCAGGTCGAACTGTCCGTGCGCGCCGGACTCGACGCCCTCGTCCGTCCGGCGGACATCACGACGCTGCAGTACACCGCCTTGACCGTCCTCGAACGCCACCCCGATCTCACCGCCGCGCGGCTGGCCCGGCACTCGTTCGTCACCGACCAGAGCATGGCCGACATGGTGACGACGCTGCTGAACCGCGGCCTGATCGAGCGCCATCGCGACCCCGCCGACCGCCGCCGCCTCGTCATCGCCCTGACGCCCGCCGGGCAGCGGCTGCTCGACCGGCTCCGGCCGGAGGTGGCCGCGTTGCAGGACCGGATGCTCTCGCTGCTTTCCGACGGCCAGGCCGGCGAACTGCAACGCTCGCTGGAACTGTGCCGTCGCGCCCTGCTCGAGCACGGGGTCGAAAGTGACCCCGCACCTCGCGCGGTGGACGAAAAATCACGGAAGAAGCCCACCTTCAGGCGATAGTCAGGAAACCTGTACATCTGGTTTTCGGTGTGGTTTGCTTCACAATCGTGAGTGAGACCGTCGCCCCCTCCGGCCCGGCTGCACCAGTGGAGCTCCGACGGGGCACCTTGGTGTCTGCGGCAGCGGCCGTCGCCATCGCCCAGATCGGCCTGTCCATCCCGGCCGTCATCAACGGCTTCATCAACCAGGACCTGCACACCTCGTCGACGACGCTGACCTGGATCTCCGACGCCTTCCTGGTTCCGGTGACCCTGCTCGAGCTGTCCTTCGGCGTGGTCGGCGACCTCTTCGGACGCAAGCGGCTGCTGGCCGCCGGCGCCGCGCTGATGGCCGTGGGCGGGTTGCTCGGCTTCTTCACGCCCAGCGGCGGCACCGGGGTGCTCATCACCGGTCAGGTGGTTTCCGGCATCGGAGCCGCGGCGATCTTCCCGACGTCGATCGCGATGCTCGCCGCGGGTACGCAGAGCGTCCGGCAGCGCGCGCACTCCATCTCGATCTGGGCCGCCGCCCTCACCGGCGCCGGTTTCATCTCGCCGGTGCTGGCCGGCCTGCTGGCGCGCATCCCCCATTCGGGCGGTGCGTACGCGAGCTGGCGCTACGCCTTCCTCGCCATGGCGGTCCTGGCCGTGGTCAGCTGTGCGATCACCCTGGTGGGTGCGCAGAACTCCGCAGCGCCGGTGGGCCGGTCGCTGGACTGGCCGGGCCAGATCACCATCGCGGTGTCCCTGTTCGCGCTGCTGTACGCGGTGATCCAGGGAGCCGACGACGGCTGGGGCAGCGTTCCGGTGATCGGCGGGTTCGTCGTGGCCGTCGTGTTCATGGTGCTGTTCGTGGTGATCGAGCGCCGGGTGGACCGGCCGTTGATCCGCTTGGACCTGTTCGGCAACCGGATGTTCACGGTCTCCGCGGTGGTGACGGTCGTCGGCATGTTCGCCTACCTGGGCACCGCGTATGCGACGAGCATCCGGCTGTCGGCCATCCAGGAGTACACCCCGCTCGCGACGTCCCTCGGCTTCTTCTGCCTGAACGTGATGGGCGTGGTGCTGTTCCCGGTCAGCACCCGGGTGGTCGAGCGCTTCAGCCCCGGCGTCGTGCTCGGCACCGGGATGGCGCTGATCGGGATCGGCGACTTCGTGCTCGCCGCCATCCCGGCCACGAACCTCTCCATCGGGGCGGTCGCGGCTCCGCTGCTGGTCGTCGGCGCCGGGTTCAAGCTGGCCGTCACTTCCATCACCGTCGTCGCGGTCAACAGCGTCCCGACGTCCAAAGCCGGCATGGCCAGCGGGGCGACGAGCATGTTGCGCGACGGCGGCCTGACGCTCGGGCCCGCCATCGTGGGCGCGATCGCGCTGACGAACGCCGCGAACGCGATCAACGCCGAAATCGCCTCGTCCCCTTCTCTCAAGTCCGCATTGGACAGTTTCTACGCCGCACCGCAGCACGTCCCCGCCGCCCAGCGCCCGGCGGTGGAAGCGGCCGTCCACGCGGTGAAGTCCGGCCCGCTCGGGGAGAACGGCGTCCCGGCGACGGTACCGGGACCCGACGGCACACCGATCCCGTTCAACCCCCTCAAAGACGTCGCGTTCCACGCCCTTTCCCACGCCTACGCCATCGGCTACCTGGTGTGCGGCATCGCCGCCGCGGCGGCCGCCCTCATCGCGTTGACGCTGCTGGGCCGACGGCGAAACCAGGACGTGTTCACCGGACCCGACGCGGACGAACGGCCCTGAGCGCAGCCGGCACGGCCCGCCGCAGAACAACCTGAAGCGCTTGTTCAATCGACGTTCGTGTAGAAGGAGTGGAGGGCCGCCGCGAGCTGGCCGGGGGCTTCCATGGCCACGTAGTGGCCGATCCGTTCGATGTGAACGGCGGTCACGTCGGTGGCGACCTGCTGCAGCGTGGCGGGTGTGAAGTTCGCCGAGCGACCTGCCACCGCGAGTACGGGCATGTCCAGCTTCCGAGTCGCGAGCCGGCGGAGTTCTTCGCCGTCGGAGAGCAGCGACCGGTACAGGCCGGCGGCGCCGGCGAAGGCGTCGGGTCGGGCGTAGGAGCGGACGAGCTCGTCGATGTCGGCGTCGGTGAACGCGCCGGGGTTCGCGGTGAGGGAGGGGATCGCGTAGTCGGCGATGAACTCCCGCTCACGTCCGGCGAGGAGCATTTCCGGGATGCCGGGAGCGGCGAGGACGCCGATGTGCCAGGCGCCGCCGTGGGTGACGTCGGCGAGCCTCTCGGCGCCGAATCCCGGGAGTCCGGTCTCGATTCCGGTGTAGCTGCGGACGAGTTCGGGGTGGGTTGCGGCGACCCGGAACGTCGCGGGGCCGCTGATGTCCTGGCCGGTGAGGTGGACGGGACCGACGTCCAGGCGGGTGATCAGGTCGCTGAGGTCGTTCGCCGCGGTCGCGCTGTCGTGCTCGCGGGTGGCGGTGGCGGAGTCGCCGAATCCGCGAAGGTCGACGGCGAACACCCGGTGGTGCGCGCTGAGCAGGGGGATCAGCTTGTGGAACACCCACCAGGTCTCGGGGAAGCCGTGCACGAGCAGGACGGGAGATCCGGTGGTGCCGGCGGCGACGTAGTGCAGTTCGGTGTCGTTGAGGCTGATCCGGTGGTGGTCGACACCGGGGATGGTGGCGGCGAGGCGGTCCATGAGGTCCCTTCGAGCAGATGGACAAGTTACTTGTCGAACCCTAGGGGATGGACAAGTAACTTGTCTATATGGCCGGGCCTCGTATGATCGGCCGCATGGCGCAGTCCAGTGGTGCCGAGCTCGCGCTTCTGCTGCTCGGCGGGTTCCATTCGATGGTCGACGAGGTGAACGTGGAGCTCGCGAAGCGCGGCCACCGAGGCGTCCGCCCGGTGCACGAGTTCGCGTTGCGCGCGGTGGAGGCGGGTGCGGACACCGCCTCCGAGCTCGGTCGCCGGTTGTCGGTGACCAAGCAGGCGGCGGCGCAGACCATCGCCGTGCTGGAGGACTTCGGCTACGTCGACCGCGAGCCCGACCCGAGCGACGGACGCCGCAAGCGCGTGCGGGTCACTCCGCGAGGCCGCGAGCTGATGGCCATCGGCGGTGCCCTGTTCGACGACGTGCGCGGCCGCTGGGCAGCCCGGATCGGACCCGAGCAGCTCGAGACCCTGGAAGCGCACCTGGCCCAGCTCACCGAACGACGCTCGTTCACCGCGGAGGACCTGCAGGACTGATCCCGCGGCCCCGGCCGGGATCAAGTTCGCTCGGGGACTCAGTGCCCGGTCCAGCAGGCCATGATGTCGGCACCGACGCGGCGGGCGGCTTCGGACCTGGACAGCGGCGGTTGCCCGAACCGGCCGGGCAGACCGCCGACGTCGATCCGCAGGACCATGAAGTCCTTGTGCACGACGAGTGATCCGTCCGGTTCGCGGTAGGCCTCCTGGCCGAGGCCGGGCACCGTGACCGGCCGCGTGACGTGGCTTCGCAGGGCGGTGAAGTACGAGGCCGCGGCGGCGGTGCCGGCGAGTTCCTTGACCGACAACGTCATCGTGCCGACCGGGTAGGGGTAGCGGCAGGAGTACAGGTGGTCCGACCAGGTCGGCGTCACCGGCCGGGCGAGTTCGAGCTGGAGGCTGAGCGAGATCTCGTGCTGCGCCTCGTCCGCGCAGACCATCGACGCCGCCTTCGACGGCGTGTCGGAGGGGAGGTGGGACGGCGCCGCGGACGGTGGGCCGGCCGGAGCCGGCGGCCTGCCGCAGCCGGCGGCCACGACCGCGGCGGCCGCGAGCAACGAGACCACGATCAGCCGGATCACGGGAACCTCCGTCCGGGGGCGGGGATGTCGGCGTCGAACCTCGCCGGCACCACGGGCGAAGGGGATGCGCCGGTGGTGCCGCATCCCCTCGGCGCCGGGCGCGGTCGACCGTCGCTACTGGACACCGGTGGGCCGGCCGCAGTCCTTGCCCGCGTCGAGGCACATGGTGACCATGTGCTGCAGCTCCTTGACGTCCCAGGCGTTGAAGAAGTCGGCGTGCATGCTGTAGGTCCCCATCCCGGCCGAGGTCTTCAGGACGGCGCCGTTGGCGGTGGGGTACTTGAACAGGATGCTCAGCATCGGAATGGGCACCGGGAACCCGGCCGGGCACACGTTCTTGGTGCTGTAGGCGACGTGGCTGACGTGGTCGGGGCTGTCCAGGTGGACACCGTCCCAGCAGTCGGCGAAGTTCACCCGCACGTGCAGCTGCTCGCCGGAGGCGCAGTTCGGTGCCTCAGGCAGTGTCGGTGCGGTCGTCGAGCAGCCCCACAGGATGTTCTGGGCCTGCGAAGGGTTGGTGGCCCTCGCGTTGCCGGCGATCTCCTTGAAGCCGAACGGATAGGGCTGCACGTTCTTCTTGCCGTTGGTCAGGTAGTAGATGGTGTCGCTCGCGGTGTGCACCGCCGTGGTGCCGCTGTACAGCGTCGGTGCCCAGTACGAGGCGAAGTCGAGGTTGTTGACGCAGTTGGTGGTTCCGGCCCGGAGGCTGGCCGCGGTGGAGTTCGCGTCCGCCGCGGGATTGGACACGTAGTCGTGCAGGTGTGCCGACGCGCCGGGCTGGTTGGGGAAGAGAATGGCGTCGTCCTGATTCGTGTGCGTGTAGCTGCACAGGTTTTCGAACTTTCCGGTGAAACCGCCGCCGCCCACCGCGGCCGCATCCGGCACGCCGGTCGCGATGAGGCAGGCGAGTGCGACGCCGCCGGCTGCGACTGTGCGGGTTGCCGGACGTCGAAGAGACTTTCGTAGCCCGAGTCGCATGGTCTTGGTGCTCCTTCGCTGGAGTTGCAGGCCCGCGCTCAGCGTAGAGCGGTGACGATGTGGTGATCATGTGGAGCAGATTTGAATTCTCACATCTTGCCTTCGCCTCCATTCGAGCAACGCCGCGGGCGCGTCTCTGGCGTTCGACGATCACGCTCGTTAAAATGCACTCACCATGCGGCTGCTGATCGTCGAGGACGAGGGTTACATGGCGAAACTGCTGGGCCGTGGTTTCGCCGAAGAAGGCTACGCGACCGACATCGCCGAAAGCGGTTCCCAGGCACTGGTGACCGCCGCGTCGATGGAACACGACGCGGCGATCCTCGACGTGATGCTCCCGGACGTGGACGGCTTCGAGCTGTGCGCCCGGCTGCGGCAGTCGGGCTGGCACGTGCCGGTCCTGATGCTCACCGCCCGCGACTCGGTGTCCGATCGGGTCAAAGGCCTGGACGCGGGCGCCGACGACTACCTGTGCAAGCCCTTCAGCTTCGTCGAACTGTGCGCGCGGGTGCGCGCGCTGACCCGCCGCGCGGGTATCGGGCGTGACGTCGCCGTGCGGCTGCAGGCCGGCTCGCTCAGGCTGGACCCATTGAGCCGCCGGGTCTGGTCCGGCCCGTCGGAGGTCTACCTCTCGGCGACGGAGTTCACGCTCCTCGAACTGCTGATGCACCACCAGGACCAGGTGCTGACCCGCTCGCGGATCCTCGACCAGGTCTGGGGCTACCGCTATCCGGTCACCTCGAACGTGGTCGACCAATATGTCCGCTACCTGCGGCACAAAGTCGGCCAGGACCTGATCGAGACCGTTCGCGGCGTCGGCTACCGGTTGCGGGTCACGTGCCCCTGAACCTTCCGGTCCGGACGCGCTTGACGGCCGTGTACGTGCTCACCGCCGCGGTGCTCACGGCGATCGGCATCGTCCTGTTCGCGGCGACCCTCGACCTGGGTCTGGACCACCGGCTGGACGGCCAGCTGCGGTCGCGGGCGGTCCGGCTGGCCAGGGTGGTCGCGCGGGACGGCCCGGCCGCCGTGCACGCCATGACCCCGGCGCACGCGAACCTGCTGATCCAGCTGATCGACCCGAGCGGGAAGGCCGCCGCCGGGTCCCCCGACCTCGGCGGCGTCACGCTCCTCGACGCGGGCCAGGTCAAGTCCGCCCGGCGGGGCGGCGGCTACCGGACGGTCGGCACCGGGCCGGACTACCGCCTGTACGCGACACCGGCGGAAACCGCGGCCGGCACCTGGACCGTCGTCGTGGCGACGCCATTGGACCTGCAGAACGACCTGACCAGGCGCGTGACCTGGTGGCTGAGCGGTGCCGCGGCCGTGACGGTGCTCGTCGGCGGCTGGGGCGCCTGGCTGCTGGCGGGCGCCGCGCTGAGACCCGTGGAACAGCTGCGCCGCGAGGTCTCCGGGATATCCGAGACCGATCCGTCCACGCCGGTGCGGGTGCCCGGCACCGGGGACGAGGTCGCCGCGCTGGCCGAGACCATGAACGCCCTGCTGGCCAGGATCTCGGCCGGACTCACGCGCCAGCGGCAGTTCGTCGCGGATGCCTCGCACGAGGTCCGGACTCCGTTGACGAACCTGCGGACCACTTTGGAGCTGGCCGGTGCGCCGGGTCGCAGCTTGCCGGAGTTGCGGGAGGCCGTCCGCCATGCGGAACAGGAGACGATCCGGCTCGGCCGGCTGGTCGACGACCTGCTGGTGCTCGCGGCCGACGACGACCACGTGCCCGTCGACCGGATGCCGGGCCAGCCGGTGCTGCCGTTGCTGGACGCCGCCGTCACCGCCGCCCGGCCGGTCGCCGCCGGGAAGGAAGTCGACCTGCGAGTGGTGGCCGACGGCAGCCTGGCGGCGCCGCTGCATCCGGGACGGATCCGCCAGGTGCTGGACAACCTGCTCGCCAACGCGCTCCGCCACGCCCCGCCGGGGTCGGAAGTCGTGCTCTCGGCCACCGCTGACGGCGACGGCCTGCTGATCGAGGTGGCCGACGAGGGACCGGGATTCGCGGACGGATTCGCCGAGCAGGCGTTCGAACGCTTCCGCCGGGCCGACACCGCCCGCTCCCGCGCCGGTGGCGGCAGCGGCCTCGGTCTCGCGGTGGTGCGGGCCGTCGCGCGGGCACACGGCGGCGAGGCGGCCGCCGCGAACCGGCCCTCCGGTGGCGCCCGGGTCGGCATCCGGATCCCGCTCGGCTGACGCCGGGGCGCTTCGGTGTCCGCGGTGGTGCTCAGTCGGCGGTCGTGCGGGCGCCGAGCAGTTCCCGGATGTGTGCCGTGGCGGTCGCGAACCCCGGTGCGGCCATCGTCGCCACGTAGTCCCGGTCCCGGGGGAGGTCGACGTCGACGATCTCCAGCACGCTGCCGGGCCGGCTGCTCATGACGATCACCCGGTTCGACAGGTAGACGGCCTCGGCGATGGAGTGGGTGACCAGCAGGACAGTGGTCGCGGTCTCTCGCCAGATCCGGCGCAGCTCGACGTTCATCTGCTCACGCGTCAACGCGTCGAGCGCGCCGAAGGGCTCGTCCATCAGCAGTACCGGCGGCTCGTGCACCAGCGCCCGGCACAGGGAAACCCGTTGCTGCATACCGCCGGAGAGCTCGTGCGGCAGTGCGTCCTCGAACCCCCGCAGGCCGGTCATCCCGATCAGCGCCTCGACCCGTTCGCTCGCGCTGCCCCGGGGCAGGTGCCGCAGTTCCGCCTGCAGCGCGATGTTGCGCCGGACGGACCGCCATTCGAGCAGGGCGGCGCGCTGGAAGACGTAGCCGATGTCCGGCCGTGGCGCGGTGACGGGCAGGCCGAACAGCGACGCGGTGCCCGCCGACGGCTTCGTCAGGCCCGCGATCACCTTGAGCAGGGTCGACTTCCCGCAGCCCGAAGGGCCGACGATGGAGACGAACTCACCGGGTGCGACGTCGAAGGACACGTCCCGCAACGCGGTGACCCGGGTGCGGCGGGCGGTGAACCGCACCGACACCTGCTCCATGGTCACCGCGGCGGAGCCGTCCCCGTCCGGCCGTGAGGTCGCATCGGGCCGGAACCTCGTCCAGGTCGTCATTTCACGCCTTCGGGGCAAAGCCGGCGTCCCAGTATTCGCTGGGGGAGCCGGGGTTCTTCAGGACTCCGGACCTGGCGAACGTGTCGATGGTCGCCTGCCAGTCTTCGGCGGTGTCGACGCCGGGCGCCGAGGTTCGGGTGCGGTCGGTGTGCAGCAGCTTGATGGTGTCCTGCCACGACGTGGTCAGCACGCCGGCCGGGGGCAGCTGGGGGTTCACGCCGGCCATCGAGGCCACCGCGGCCGCCGGGTCGCCGATCGCGGCGGTGAAGGACTCGCTGACGGCCGCCACCAGCTCCCGGACCAGGCCGGGGCGGCTCTTGATGGTCGAGTCGTTCGCGACCAGGCCGGTGCTGTAGAAGTCCAAGCCGTGTTCGGCGAACCGGAGGAAGGACACCTGCTTGCCGCTCTTGTCGGCGAGGGTCGGGCCCTGGTCGTGGAAGAACCCGAGCAGTGCGTCGGCGCCTCCGCTGATGACCGCGGCGATCTTGCCGGCGGCGTCGACGTTCTGCAGGGTCACATCCTTTGTGGACATGCCGAAGCCCCGCAGGAACGTGGGGAAGGTCGCGCTCAGCGCGTCCCCGGCCGTGGTCGCGATCGTCTTGCCCTTGAGGTCCTGGGGTCGGGTGATGTTCCGGTCGGAGAAGAACTCGACCGAGGCGGGAGTGCTCTGGAGGAACACCCCGACACTGTGGACCGGCAAGCCGCTCGCGACGCCGGAGAGCAGCGCCGGCGTGTCGGCCCAGCCGAAGTCGGTCTTGCCGCCGCCGACCGCTTGCACGGTCTTGCCGGAGCCCTGCCCGGCCTGGATGGTCAGGTCGAGGCCGTGCTTCTTGAAGATCCCGTGGGCCAGGCCGTAGTACAGGGGCGCGTGCTCGCCGTAGGGGTACCAGTTGAGGGTCAGGGTCAGCTTGCTCAGGCCCTGGGCGTCCGGGGCGGTCGCGGCCGGACCGCCGCAGGCCGTCGCGAGCAAGAGGATCAACGGCGCGCACAACCGGCGCAGAGCACGGCTTCTCATCGGTGCGGGTTCTCCAATCGGGCCGGAAGATCAGTAGGTGGCGGTTACCGGGCTGCTTCGCCTGCTCGAATGCCACGGCAGTAGGAGGTGTTCGGTGACCTCGATGACGGCGAACAACAGCACGCCGAGCAGTGACATGATGATGAGTCCCGCGAACAGCATCGGGGTGTCGAGATTCCCGTTCGCCTGGAGGATCACGTAGCCGAGGCCCTCGTTCGCGCCGACGAACTCACCGACCACCGCGCCGGTGACGGCGAGGGTCGCCGCGACCTTGAGCCCGGAGAACAGGTGCGGCAGGGACGCCGGGAACCGGATCTTGCGGAACGTCTGCAGCGGTTTGGCACCCATCGTGGCGACGAGTTCGAGCAACTCGGAGTCGACCGACCGCAGCCCGGTGACCCCGGAGATGACGATCGGGAAGAAGGCCATCAGCACCGCCACCACGATCTTGGGCGGGGTGCCGAACCCCAGCCAGACGATGAACAGCGGCGCGATCGCGATCTTCGGAACCACTTGGGCGAACAGCAGCAGCGGGTACAGCGTCCGCTCGACGGTCACCGAGTAGACCATCACGACGGCAGCCAGCACCCCGGCCACCGCGGCGAGGACGAAACCGAGGAGCGTCTCCCCGGTCGTGGTCAGCGTGTTCTGCCACAGGTAGCCGCCCTGCTCCACCATGACCTGCCAGGTGCGTCCGGGTGACGGGACGAGGTAGCCCGGTACCCCGCCGAGCGCGGTGACCAGCCACCAGAGGAACCCGCACGCCGCGATCAGCGCCAGGGGACGCCACAGCCGGTCCACCCCGTCCCGCAGCCGATCGCGGGTGCGGGGGCCCGGCCGGACGGAAACGCCCCGCAGACCGGCGTCCGGCTGCAACGCTCGTCCGTCGCCGCTGGTCGTGGGTACCGTCACGGTCGGGATCCTCCCATCGGGAAAGCCTGCTGCGGCCGGATCGCCCCGCTGCGGAAAGCGCTTTCAGCACCGAGCGGAACGATCTGACGGGTGACTGTCAAATTCCTAACACCACTGGGGGAAGTACCGGCCGGCATTTGAGGATTCACACCGAACTCACACGGGTGGCACATCGTCGTCGCCCTAAAGTGAATCTCCCCAGCGTGGATCCACCTGATCGAGGAGCGGGCCAGTGACAGGTGCGCCCAGTGCCGGCGACCGGGCCGATCCGGCGGAGTTCGTCGTCGATCGGGTCGAGGCCTGGGCGATCGCGCTTCCCGCCGTCCGTTCCTTGGAGCGCCGGACTGCGCCGCGCATTCTGGTCAAGGTCACCGCCGGCGGTGTAACGGGCTGGGGAGAGGCGACCCCCGCACGCACCTGCGAAACGGCCGAATCGATCCTGGCGACGATCAGGTACCACCTCGCCCCGGCGCTCGTCGGCCGGTCGGCATGGGACCTCGACGGGATCACCTCGGCCTTCGACCGGGCCGTCAACTGCGGGTTCACCATCGGTGCCCCGCCGGCCAAGGCGGCGGTGGACATGGCGGTGCACGACCTGCTCGGCCGGGCGCTGGGACTGTCGCTGGGGGTGTTGTGGGGCGCGCGGCGGACGGATCGGCTCGAGCTGGGCTGGACGGTGGCCGGGCGGAGCGCCGCGGAAGCGGCCGACTCCGTCGCGGAGGGGCTCGACCACGGCTACCGGGCGTTCAAGGTCGACCTCGGCGGGCTGGGCCGGCGCGAGGATGCGGGGATCGTCGAGGCGGTTCGTGCGGCGGCCTCCGACGCGGTGCTCTGGGCCGACGGAAACCAGTCGTACACAGTGGACAGTGCGCTGCGGGTCGCGGGACCGCTGGCCGACGTCGGCGCGACCGTCTTCGAACAGCCGTTGCCGGCCAACGACATCGCCGGCCTCAAGCGGCTGCGTGACGCGTCGCCGGTGCCCATCGCCCTGGACGAGGGCCTGCCGCACCCCAGCGATCTGGCCACCCTCGTCCGGCTCGACGCGGTCGACGTCGTGGTCGCCAAGGTCCAGCGCAGCGGGGGCCTGACGCTGTCGCGGCGGCTGTGCGGCTTCGCCGAGGACTGCGGCACGCGGCTCATGGGCTCCGGGCTCGCGGATTCGGATCTCGGGCTCGCGGCATCGTTGCACCTGTTCGCCGCCTACGACATCGGCACGCCGGTCGACCTGGCCGGGCGTCAGTTCGTCCGGTCCCCGTATGCCACCGGCCGCACGGTCACGGTCGTCGACGGCGCGGCCGAGGTGCCGACCGGTCCGGGACTCGGCGTCGACGTCGACGAGCAGGTCGTGCGGTCCCTGGCCGTGGACCTGCCGGGCTGATCGGCGGAGGCGACTCGTGCGACACGTCAGCGACCTCCATGGCGAACCCGGCCGAAGAGAAAGCGCTTTCATGACCGCTCACCGGGAAACCGCACGCCGGGAACCGGACCGGTGGACCCACATGACCCTCGAGGACGTCGCGAAAGCGGCCCGGGTGTCTCCGGCCACCGCGTCGAGGGTGCTGAACGGCAGCGCGACCGTCCACGCCGAGCTGGCCGCACGGGTGCACGAAGCGGCGAGCCGGCTCGAGTACACGCCGAACGCCCACGCGCAGGCGCTGGCCGGCTCCTCGCACCGGACCGTCGGCGTGATCTGCCACGACATCAGCGATCCCTACTTCGCCGCCATCGCCCGCGGCGTGATGCAGGTCGCCGCGGACGAAGGGATGCTGGTCCTGCTGGCCAGCACGTTCCGCCGGTTCGATCGGGAGATCGAGTACGTCTCGATGCTCCGCGCGCAGCGCGCCCCGGCCATCCTGCTGATCGGCTCGGGCATCGAGGACCGCCGCTGGGAGCGGCGGATGGCCGCCGAGCTGAACCCCTACCTGCGGGGCGGCGGCCGGGTCGCGGTGATCAGCAGGCATCGGGGTCTGCGGGTGGACAGCGTGCTCCCGGAGAACCGGGCCGGCGCGGCCGCACTCGCCGCGGCGCTGGCCGGGATGGGGCACCGGCGGTTCGCCGTGCTGACCGGACCCCGCGTGCTGACGACGGTGGCCGACCGGCTCGGCGGCTTCCGCGACGGCCTGGCCGCCGCCGGCGTGCACCTGGCCGACGAAGACGTCGTCGAGGGTGCGTTCACCCGGGACGGCGGATACGACGCGATGACCCGCCTGATCGAGGTCGGCCTGCCGGCCACCTGTGTCTTCGCGGTCACCGACGTGATGGCGATCGGTGCCTGCGCCGCGATCCGGGATCGGGGACTGTCGGTGCCCGGCGACGTCTCCGTCGCCGGATTCGACGACATACCCGGCGTCCGGGATCTGACACCGCCGTTGACCACGGTGGCGCTCCCGCTCGAACGGCTCGGTGAACGTGCCCTGCGACTGGCGCTCGACGGGAAGACCGGCAAGCGCGCCCAGAACATCCGGATGGCCGGCGAGGTCGTGATCCGGGCCAGCACCGCGACGCTGCCAACGACGGAAGGACTAGCCATGACCGTGCGGACGTCCCCATCGGACACGGAGGTCGCCTCGTGATCGCGGACGGCCGGACGCTGACCGGGCTCACCATCGACCGGGTCGAGACGTTTGCCGTCGCGCTGCCGACGGTGCGTTCCTTCGGCGTCTCCGGCGGCTCCATCGCCGTAGCCGGGCAGCCGAGTCTGCGGATCCTGGTGAAGGTCAGCGCGGACGGAGTGGCCGGGTGGGGGGAAGCGACCCCGATCCCGGCCTGGACCTACGAGACGGCCGAGTCGATCGTCACCACCATCGACCGCTACCTCGCCCCGGCGATCCTCGGCCGTCCCTGCTGGGACCTGCGCGGTGTGAACAACGCGTTCGACCACGCGATCAACCGGGGCTTCAGCATCGGCGCGCCGCTGGCCAAGTCGGCGGTGGACGTCGCCCTGCACGACCTGCTCGGGCACGCGCTCGGCGTGCCGGTGGGCGTGCTGTGGGGCCGGCGGCGTCGAGAAATCATCGAGCTGGGCTGGGTGGTGTCCGGGCAGACCGAGGCCGAGGTCGCCGCGTGCGTCGCCGAAGGGCGCGCGCTGGGCTACCGGGCCTTCAAGGTCAAGGTGGGCTTGCACACCGCGCTCGAGGATCTCGCCGTCGTGCGCGCGGTGCGCGCGGCGAGCGGCGCCGCACCGCTGTGGGTGGACGCCAACCAGGCGTACACGGTGGACACCGCGTTGTGGCTGGCGCGGCGGCTGGTCGAGCTGGACGTGACCGCGTTCGAGCAGCCGTTGCCCGCCAACGACATCGTCGGGCTGCGCCGGCTCCGCGACGTGTCCCCGATCCCGGTGGCGCTGGACGAGAGCCTGCGCCACCCCAACGATCTCGCGACGTTCGTGCGGCTGGACGCGGTGGCCGTGGCCATCGCGAAGGTCCAGCGCAGCGGCGGGCTGACGCTGTCGCGCCGGTTGTGCGTGCTGGCCGAGGACAGCGGGGTCCGGCTGATGGGGTCGGGCTTGACCGATTCCGACCTCGGCCTCGCCGCGTCGCTGCACCTGTTCGCCGCCCACGGGATCGACACCCCGGTGGATCTCAACGGCCGGCAATTCATCGGCTCCGTGTACACGACCGGCACGACGGTGGTGGTCTCCGACGGCGTCGCGCAGGTGCCGACCGGCCCCGGTCTCGGCGTGGAGGTCGACGAAGCGGCGGTTCGTGAACTGGCCGTCGATGTCCTGTGACGAGCCCGCCGGTGGCGGCCGTCTCGGGTCGAGGCGGCCGCCACCGGGCACCGGTCGCGCTCAGCGGCCGGCAGGCGGCGTCTTCGTCTGGGCCAGTGCGGTCCGGACCTGCGCGAGGAACGCGCTGATCTCGCTGTAGGGTGGAGTCTTCTGCGTCTTCGGGTTGTCCGGGTCGGTCTTGTCCCAGAGCCGTTCCAGCGGAAGGTAGCCCTGGTAACCGCTCGCCCGCACCGAGGTGAAGAGCTTCTTGAAGTCCATCAGCGGCGCGGCCGAGTCCTCGCCCGCCGGCTTCAGTTTGACGTAGGCGTTGCCCGAGTAGGGCAGGACGGCCGCGATGTCGGAGTACCACGGGTAGTTCGCCCCGGTCGTCGCCTGGAACGGCCGGAAGTACCCGGTGTCGTCGATCAGGTCGAAGTTGGGGCTGTCCACCCACTGCGCGATCTGGATGGTCTGGGCCGCGGTCGCCGTCATGTCGCCGTGGTTCTGCAGCCCGATCCTGACCCCCTTGGTCGCACCGTAGTCGGCGACCTGGCGCAGGGCCGGCACGATCCGGGTCTGCGCGATCTTCGCCCAGCCGAGCTGGTCGATGTCGGCTGGTACCGAGCCGGAGAAGACCCGCAACTCGGGCGCGCCCATCTCGGCGGCGATGTCGATCCAGAACTCGGCCCGCCGGACGTCGAGCGCCACGCGGGACGGGTCAGGGGCGGCGAAGTCGTCGAAGTTCCCGGTCCCGCTGATCCCGAGACCCAGCTGCCGGGTGAGTGCCTTGATCTCGTCCGCGGCCGCCAGGATCTGCGCCTTGGGGACCGTCGGCATGGTGGCGTTGTCGTAGCCGGGCAGGTAGTACGCGGTGATGTCGACCGCGTCGAAGCCGGCCGTCTTGGCCCACTTGATCGCGTCGGTCGGGCTGATCGGCGGGGCGCCCTTGCGGTGCTTGAGGTAGGCGTTGAGGTTCACGTTGAAGCTGTAGAGCTCGAGGCTGACCCGGTAGTCGCCCGAGTAGTACGGCGCTCGGCCGCTCAGCGGTGCGGCGGCGGCGCTCGCCGGGAGCAGGGCCGCGAGTGCGAGGCACAGCGATGAGCAGAACGATTTCCTCGTCATGACAGTGGCGCTCCTCGGTGGTCGGTCGATGCGGGCGTCGGGTCGGCGGGTGGTCCTCCGAAGACGTCGGTGAAGGAGGTGAGCAGCGCGCTCATGCGCCGGGTCAGTTGCTGTTTCGCGATGTCGGAGAAGTGACTCCGCGGTCCGGGGTTCGCGACGCGGTGCAGGAAGTCCCGCATGCGGGCGATGGCCTGGCCCGGCTGGGCCTCCCGGTAGTGGCCGTCGGCCTGGCCGAGGATCTCGTAGAGCTGTCCACGGACCGGCCCGGCCACGTCGCCGGACCCGGCGAGCGTCCGGATGTCGTTCCGGAGCACGTCGAACGGCTCGGTCTTCGTCTCCGCCAAAGCCGTGTCGACCTTCGTCTTGAACGCGGTGATCTGGTCGAACGGAGGGGCCGGCAGGTCACGGGGGTAGCCGGGCTGCCCGGCCACCCAGAGCAGTTCCAGCGGGATGAAGCCGCGGTAGCTGCTCAGCCGCATGTCGATGAAGAGCCGGTCCAGGTCCATCGGGACGTCGGTGCCCTCGCCGGCGGGCAGCTGCTTCACCTGGATGCTGTCGGAGCGAGCCAGTGTCCGGGCGATGTCCGGATACCAGTCGTAGCCGAGGCCCGTGTCGGCCTGGAACGGCCGGAAGTAGCCGGTGTCGTCGATGACGCTGATGTTGCGGCTGCCCACCCAGTCGAGCATCCGGAGGGTCTGATCGGCCGTGGCGGCCATGTCGCCGTGGTTCTGCAGCACGATCTTGACGCCCTTGGTCGCGGCGTAGGCGGTGACCTCCTGCAGTGCGGGCACGATCCGCGTCCGCGTGATGTCCGCCCACCCGTACTGGCCGATGTCGGCCGGGACCTTGCCCGAGAACACGCGCATGACCGGCGCACCCATCCGGGCCGCGACGTCGGTCCAGAACTCCACCCGCCGGATGTCGAGGGCGCGCCGCGCGGTGTCCGGGTCGGCGAAGTCGTTGAAGACGCCGGTGCCGCTGATCGCGACGCCGAGCTGCTGGGTGAGGGCCTTGATCTGGTCCGCGTAGCCCATGATGTCCGCGGTGGGGACCGTCGGCATGGTGTGGGTGTCGTAGCCGGGCAGGTAGTACGCGGTGATGTCGACGGCGGGGAAGCCGGCCGAGGCCGCCCACTTGATCGCGTCGACCGTGGTGATCGGCGGGACACCCTTGCGGCCCTTGATGGCCGCGTTCAGGTTGAGGTTGAAGCTGTACATTTCCAGGCTCGGCAGGTAGTCACCGCTGAAGTATCCGAGGTGGTGTGCCGGGCTCGCCGCGGCGGCCGGTGCGGTGGCCAGGGGAACGACCAGGGCCGGCACCAGGGCCAGCACCCGGCGAATCGAGAGTTTTCTCATGCTGCTCCAAGTCGGCGTCGAGGGTCAGGTGGTCCGGAGGGTGACGTTGGTCGGTGCGACGTACTGCTTGCCTTTGGTGTACGTCCCTTCGAACGTGACGACGAGGGTGCCGCCGGCGGCGATGGTGGCGTCCGCCGCGGTGTTGGTCAGGGTCCAGTGGTGCGCGCTGGAAGTGACCACGGCGTTGGCCGCGCTCGTGACGGTCATCCGGCCGCTGAGGTCGAACTGCACGTTCCAGCCGTGCACGTCGGCGCCGGAGTTGTTGGTGATGACGGCCTGGTCGGTGTAGGTCCCGGTGCCGGTGTCGGCGGTCTTGGTGACGGTCACGGTGGCCCCGCCGCCGGTTCCACCGCCGGTCGTTGCGGTGACTGGGCCGCTGTGCGGTGATTCGAGGCCGGCGGCGTCGACGGCCGTGACGGTGTAGGTGTGGCTGGTGCCGCCGGCCAGCCCGCTGATCGTGGCCGTCGTTCCGGTGGGGGTGGCCACCACCGCGGAGCCTTCGTAGACCTTGTAGGACACGGCCGGGTCGGTGTTGTCCTGTTCGGTCCACGACAGGCCGATGCTCGAGTTCGTGGTGCCGGTCACCGACAGCGCGGCCGGTGCGGCCGGGCCGGTGCCGCCGCCGGGCGGTCCCGTGGGGGACCAGTAGTCGCCGGCCATCACGATGTAGACGAGCATTTTGATGGTCTCGCCGTAGTACGGGTCACCGAAGGGGTTCGTGGCGAGTTCGTTCCAGATGGCGTCGGTCCACGCCTGGTCGCCGGCCGCCATGGCGGCCGGCCCGATCGCGTCGCCGGCTTCTTCGGCCTGGGTGTCGGAATGGCCCGACCCGTCGGTCGGGTGCGGTGTGCAGTCGAGGTTGGTGTGCGGGTAGACCTTGGTGGGCACGCCGCCGGACTGCGCCTTGAGACACGCCGATTCCTTGGTGGCCAGTGACAGTTCGACGGCGGCCGCGCTGCCGTTCAGCAGCGCGTCGGTGCCCAGGTGCCACGGCACCCGGATGGAGTTGTAGCCGACGATGTTGTCCGGCTGGTTCTCCCGGTACTTCGCCGGCGCGGGGGACGGGCTGCCGGTGTCCGCGCCGAGCACGAAGTCCGACAGCAGCCCGGTCGCCGGCGAGTACTTCGCGGAGAACGCGGTGTCCACGGCTTCGGTCCGGGTGATGACCTTGTTCCAGTCGTGCGCCTTGTCGTACGCGGCGAAGGCGCGCAAGTGGTCGTACATGTGGTCCGACGGCCGGGTGACGTTGTCGTCGCCGTCGTCCTCGGCCTTGAGGTGCCCGTCCGGAGCGACGTCGGCGGCGTAGAACTTCGCCAGCCAGTCCGTCGCGGCGGCGGAGTAGCCGCCCCACTGTTTGTCGGCCAGCAGCAGGCCGTAGCCGATGTCGAGGTCGCCGTCGGTCGCGCTGTCGGGGGTACCCGAGTCGGCGTACTTGCAGGTCTTCCCGTCGAGCTGCCACTGCATCATGCCGTGACCGTCGCGGTGGGTGCTGACGAGGTTCCAGAGCCCGTCGAACTCGGCCTTGGCGTTGACGTCGTAGCCGGCCATCAGCGGCACGATGTTCATGCCGTAGCCCTGGCTTTCCGAGACGGGGCCGTTGTTCGGGGCGTCGTCGTCGCCCTTGGTCGAAACGTAGTACTGGCCCGCCGCGCACCCGGCGACGAGGTAGGTGGCTTTCCAGGAGTCGTACTGCCGTTCCACCGCGGTGTCGCGGGCGGCCTGGCTCGCCGAGGGCAGTACTCCGGTGGCGTAGGTGACGTGGGCGGGGAAGGGGTGGTTGACCGTCTCGAAGGGACTCCGGCTCGCGGCGGCGGCCGGCCCGGTACCTGCCGTCGCGGTCGCCGCGATGAGTGCGAGCGCCACACCGCCGGCTCGCGCGGTCCTTTTGCAGCGTTGTGTCATGCCACTCCCTCTCCGTTTGGAAACCTTCTTTACGATTGGCGCCATGGTATCCGGGGCGTGCGCTTCCGGGCACGGACCGTACGAAAATGTGGAGATTCACATGCCCCCCAAACGGTTCTCACATTCTGCTTGCCACGCCGACGATGTGACTCCGATGTGAATCCCCACATCTGGGGCTCGCCGGCGTCGGCCCTGTGCGAATCTCGGCACGTGGCCAGTGCCACCACCCACGCCGCAGAGCCCGGTCCAGCCCTTCACGTTCTGGAGGCAGCATGCGAAGAAAATTCCTGGTGCTCGCGGCCGTAACCTTGCTCGCGGTAGCCGGACACACCGCGAGCGGCGCCGCCACGGCCGGCCCGTCGGCGCCGGTGCCCCGGTTCGCCGCCGGTGCGGCACCCGGGCTGTCCACTCTCGGCGCCACCGGCTGGAAAGTGCTCAGCAGTGCCACCGCGGGCCAGGGCGGACAGCAGATTTCGACACCGGGCTTCGACACCGCCGGCTGGCTGCCGGTGGCACCGGACGACGCCGGAGCGCCCGGAACCGAGATCACCGCGCTCCTGCAGAACGGCAAGTGCCCCAACGTCTTCTTCGCCGACAACATGAAGACCTGCTTCGGCACCCAGAAGAAGATCGGGCCGGAAACGGTCCCGCAGTTCATGGTTCCGTGGTGGTACCGCACCGACTTCACGCCCGGCCTGCAGGCCGGCCAGACCGCGAGCTTGGTCGTCAACGGGATCGTCGGCCAGGCCGACGTCTGGGTCGACGGCAAGGAGGTCGCCACCCAGGCCAGCGTCACCGGTGCCTACACGCGCTTCACCTTCGATGTCACGAGCCTGATGCTGACCGGCACGAACTCGGTGGCGCTCGAGGTCTACCCGAACGACCCGTCGAAGATGCTCACGCTCGACGACGTCGACTGGAACCAGATCCCGCCGGACAACAACACCGGCATCCAGTTCCCGGTCCAGCTCGACGTGGCCTCCGCGCTGGGCGTCGGCAACGCGCACGTGGTGCCGAACACCAGTGCCGACCTGAGCAGTTCGGCCTTGACGGTCAAAGCCGATGTCACCAACAACTCGGCCGCCTCGCAGACCGGTTCGATTACCGCGACGGTGACCCCGCCGAGCGGCGCGGGGCCGCCGATCGTGGTCCAGCAGCCGGTGACGGTCGCCGCGCACGCGACGCAGACGGTGTCGTTCACGCCGGGGCAGAACCCGGGCCTGACGATCGCTCACCCGCAGATCTGGTGGCCGTACCAGCTGGGCGCGCAGCCACTGTACACATTGGACACCGTGATCGCACAGGGCGGCGTCGCGACCGGCTCCACCCACGAGACGTTCGGCATCCGGACGGTGACCTCGGCCCTGGTCGGGAAGTCCACCGGGGCGCCGAGTGGCGTACGCAGCTTCAGCGTCAATGGCAGGCCGGTCGTGATCCGTGGCGGCGGGTTCGCCGAGGACCTCTTCCTGCGCTACTCCTCGTCCGGCATCGCCCGGCAGATCGCGCTGATGAAGAACCTCGGCATCAACCTCGTCCGGATCGAGGGGCACTTCTTCCCGGACGACTTCTACCAGCAGATGGACGCCGCCGGGATCATGGTCGACTCCGGCTTCCAGTGCTGCGACGCCTGGGAGAACGACAGCCCCGGTGCGGCCGATCTGGCCGTCCGGAAACTGTCGTCGCTGACGATCGCCCAGCACGAACGCAACCACCCCAGTGTGATGTCTTTCAGCTGGAGCGACAACGCGCCCGGCGCGGCCGAGGAGGCCGGCACGATCGACGCGTTCGCGCAGGCCGACTTCGCCGTGCCGCTCATCGCGTCCGCCGAGTACAACGGCAGCCCGAAACTCGGTGCGTCGGGGGAGAAGGAAGGCCCGTACGACTACGTGCCGCCGAACTACTGGTACGACACGAGCCACTTCGACAAGTCGGACTCGACGCGCACCAACGCCGGCGGGTCGTGGGGCTTCGACAGTGAGCAGAGCGCCGGCGACACCGTGCCGACGCAGGACTCGATCAGCCGGTTCCTGTCCGCGTCGGACCAGGCCGCTCTGTGGCAGAACCCCGGGTTCAACCAGTACCACGCCAACTACGAGGCCGGGCACGGCGGCTACAAGTTCGGCACGCTCTTCGTCTTCGACCAGGCGCTGACCAGCCGTTACGGCGCCTGGTCCGACCTGAGCGGCTACGTCGAGGAAGCGCAGGTGCAGAACTACGAGAACACCCGGGCGCAGTTCGAGGCCTTCATGGACCACTCGACCAATGCGGCCGCGCCGTCCACCGGCACGGTCTACTGGCAGGTGAACAAGGGCTGGCCGACCGTGCTGTGGGACCTGTACAACTACGACGGTGACCAGGCGGGCAGCTTCTTCGGCGCCAAGAAGGCCAACGGGACACTGCACGCGCTCTACGCCCTCGACAACGACACCGTGACTCTCGACAATCTCGGCGGCACGACGCAGAGTGGCCTCACCGTGGAGTCCAAGGTGTACGACATCGCGGGCACCCTGCTCGACGACCAGCAGGCCGCGGACCTCACCCTGAACAGCCAGCAGGTGCGCAACGCCGTGCTCACGCCGAAGGTGCCTGCCACCACGACACCGCCGGCCGCGGCGAAGACGTACTTCGTGGAACTGCTGCTGCGTCAAGGGAACGCGGTCGTGGACCGCAACGTCTACTGGCAGTCCACCCAGCAGGACGTCGTCAACTGGGCGTCCACGCTCGGCAACCCGCAGGCGTCGATGACGCAGTACGCCGACCTGCAGGCGTTGAAGTCGCTGCCGCAGTCGACGATCGGCGCGGTGGCGAGCACGCGAAGCCAGCCGGGGCCCGACGGCGCGGACACCGTCAGCACGGTGACGATCACCAACACCAGCAAGACGCCGGCCGTGGGCTTCTTCCTGCGCGCGGACGTCCGCCGCGGCAACCCGGACGGCACGGAGCAGCCGGGGGACAACCAGGTGTCCTCAGGGCTGTGGGACGACAACGACGTCACCTTGTGGCCGGGAGAATCGCAGACGCTGAATGTGTCGTACCGCGCGGCGGACCTGCACGGCGCGACCCCGGTGATCAGCCTGTCCGGCTGGAACGCGGCCAAGATCGACGTACTCGCGGCCGGAGGCTCCGGCACCGCGCCGGCGACGCCGGTCGATCCGACCGCGTCGGCGACATCGGGCTCGACGATCGAGGTGGGCTGGACGGAGCCCGCCGGTGCGGATCCCGCGGTGTCGTACCAGGTTTACGAAGGCGGCACGGTGGTCGCGGCGTCGACGACGACCAGCGCCACAGTGAGCGGGCTGGCCGCGGGGAGCACGCACGCGTTCACGGTGACCGCGCTGGACGCGGCGGGCCACGAGTCACCGCCGAGCGCGCCGGTGACGGCGACGACACCCGGCGGTGGCACCGTGTCGGTGACCATCACCAAAACGGCCGACACCGGGAGCACCTACACCGACACGGCGACCATCACGAACAACTCCGGCAGCGCCGTCAACGGCTGGAACCTCCAGTTCGACCTGGTGGGAAGAATGACCGTCACGAGCGCGACGGGCGCCACCGTCACCTCGAACGCCCACCACTGGACGCTCACGAGCATCGCGTCGGACGCGGCCATCCCGGTCGGCGCGAGCATCGCCATCCGGTTCGGCGGTGGTTACACCAAGGGCAAGGGGTACCAGCCGCCGGTCAACGTGACCTTCACCGGCCAGAGCGCGCCCGGCGGGGCGTCGTCGGCGAGCACACCGTCGCGGACCCGGTTCCGCCCGGTGTGACCGGACCTCGGTGACGCACGTCATCGCCGTCGGGGTGCGTCACCGAGGTTCGTGTCCGTCCTGAAGGGAGCGACAGAGGATGATCAAGCTGAAGTCCCCGGCCCGTGGTCGTGATCGCGATCGTGGCGCTCGCCCTGGGCGGCCACGCCGGTGCGGCCCGGGGCGATGCCGGCCGGACAGCGCCGCCCGTGACCGGCATGAACGCCCTCGTGCCGCAACCGGTCGCCGTTCAGCAGGCCACCGGAACCGGCTACGCGATCACGGCGAGCACGACCATCCTGGTCGAGCCCGGGTCGGCGCCCGTCGAAGAGATCGGCGTCGAGCTCGCGAGGGTTCTCCGCCGCTCGACGGGCTACGCGCTACCGGTGGTGGCCGCCCCCGGCCGGGAAGCGGCCACCGCCGACGGGATCTCGCTGCTGTTGTCCGGTGCGGGCGCCGAACTCGGCGACGAGGGCTACCTGCTGGACGTGAGCGCGGGCGGCGTCGTCGTCCGCGCGAACCAGCCGGAAGGCCTGTTCAACGGGGTGCAGACGCTGCGCCAGCTGCTGCCGGCGGCCGCGGACAGCGCCACCATCCAACCCGGACCGTGGCCGGTGCCCGCCGGGCACATCGAGGATCACCCGCGCTTCCCCTACCGCGGCGCGATGCTCGACGTGGCCCGCCACTTCTTCCCGGTCGCCACCGTGGAGCGCTACCTCGACGAGATCTCCCGGTACAAGGTGAACCGCCTGCACCTGCATCTGGCCGACGATCAAGGCTGGCGCATCGCGATCACCAGCTGGCCACAGCTGGCGACCGTCGGCGGCAGCACCGCGGTCGGCGGGGGCCCCGGCGGCTACTACACCCAGGCCGACTACCGCGCGATCGTGGACTACGCGCGGGCGCACTACGTCACGATCGTGCCGGAGATCGACGGCCCGGGGCACACCAACGCCGCCCTCGCCTCGTATCCGGCGCTCAACTGCACGGGAACGGCGCCACCGCTCTACACCGGCACGGATGTCGGATTCAGCTCGCTGTGCGTCGGCAAGGACATCACCTACACCTTCCTCGACAACGTGCTCGGCGAGCTCGCCGGGCTCACCCCCGGCCCCTATCTGCACATCGGCGGCGACGAGGCTCAATCCACCAAGGCGAAGGACTACACGAGCTTCGAAGGCAAGGAACTGCCGCTCGTGGCCGGGTACGGCAAGGCGCCCATGGCCTGGCACGACATCGCCGCCGTCACCCCGCCGGCCTCGACCGTGCTGGAGTACTGGGGAACGACGACGTCCGAGCCGAAGACCGCGGCCGCGGTGGCGCGGGGGAACAAGGTGGTGCTGGCCCCGGCGAACAAGGCGTACCTGGACATGAAGTACAGCCGCAAGACCAAGCTCGGGCAGAACTGGGCCGGCTACATCGAGGAGCAGACGGCCTACGACTGGAACCCAGGGTCCTATCTCAGTGGCGTCGGGGAGTCGGCGGTGCTGGGCGTGGAAGCGCCGCTGTGGTCGGAAACCCTGGTCACCCTCGCCGACCTCGAGTTCATGACCTTCCCGAGGCTGCCGGCCATCGCCGAACTGGGCTGGTCACCGGCGGCGACGCACGACTGGACGTCGTTCCGGTCCCGCCTCGGCGCACAGGGGCCGCGCTGGACGGTGCTGGGGATCGGCTTCTTCGCCTCGGCGCAGATCCCCTGGGCCCCGGGAACCCGCGCCGGCTGAGACGTGTGACGTGAGTTCGTCCTGCTCCATCCGGCGGACGTGCAAATGTGGTAACGAAGCATTACTAGACATGGTAATACCTCGTTACTAGAGTAAGGGTGTGCTGAGTGGCGTGGTGACGGGTTCCCTGCTCAGAGAGGTGAACCTCCAGGTCGTCTACCGGGCGGTCCGGGAGGCCCACCCGGTGTCACGGGCGCAGCTGGCGCGCCGGCTGGGCACGTCCAAGCCGACCACCGGCCGGTCCGTCGACGCGTTGCTCGCCGCCGGGCTGATCCGCGAGGCCGCCCCGCCGGCCGACGCGACAAGCTACGGCGCGGTGTTCTTCGAGCCTTGTCCGGACGCCGCCGTCGTGCTCGGCCTGGACGTCGGCAGCAGGTACGTGCGCGGCCTGCTCGTCGACCTGGCTGGTGTCGAGCTCGCCCGGGCCGACCTGCCGCTGACCGCGGCCGGCGGGCCGGCGGTGCTGGCCCGTGCCGTCGAGGTGCGAGACCGGCTGCTGAAGCAGGCCGGGGTGGCCGACGTCAGTGCCGCGGCCGTCGGGATCGGCGGCGTGATCGATCCGCGCACCGGCGAGGTGCGGGTGGCGAACCAGCACGAGCTGAACGGGTTCGCGGCCACCGCCGGATTCCGGGCCGCGCTCGGGGTGCCGGTCGTCGTGGAGAACGACGTCAACCTGGCCGCCGTGGGGGAAGGGGCCCACGGTGCGGGTGCGGGGGTGCGGAACTTCGCGTTCCTCTCGGTCGGCAGCGGCGTCGGAGCCGGGCTCGTGCTGGCGGGGGAGTTGCACCGGGGGCAGCACGGCGCCGCGGGCGAGATCGACTACGTCCGCGCGGACCGGGAGTTCGACCCCCGGAGCCCGGCGGCCGACGCTTTTCTCGCGCACGCCGAGCAGCGGCTGGCCCGCTCTTCCGGCAGTGTCTCTTCCGGCAGTGTCTCTTCCGGCACTGTCCTGCGGAGCCCCGTCACCGCGGAGGCGGTGATGGCCGCGGCCCGGACCGGCGACGCACTCGCCGTCTCGCTGGTCCGGCTGGAGGCCACCCGGATCGCCCGGGCCGCCGCCGGGCTGACCCGGGTCGTGGACGTCGAACTGATCGTGCTCGGTGGCGGCCTCGGCCTCAACGGCGACCTGCTGCTGGAGCCCGTCCGGGCCGCCCTGGCCGAGCTGACCCCGTACCCGCCCCGGGTCGAGGTCTCGCGGCTCGGGGCGGCCACCCTCACCGGCGCGGTGGTCGTGGCCCTGCGCGCGGTGCTCGAAGACCTGGTACCCAGCCGGGTGGCTGCCGCTGGGTGAGCAGGATCCAACCGGTCAGCGTGCGGCCGCCGCCCGCGCCCTGGTGATCTCGTGGAGGAATCGATGAGACTGGGAATTCGCACGGCGGTCTGGACGGCGCTGCTGGCCGGCGCGAGCCTGGCGCCACCCGGCGCGGCGTACGCGGCATCGGCCGATCTGCTCGCCGGGCACGACTGGGCGCACTTCTCCGGTGCCGAACCGACGGCGGCCGGGGTGAAGATCACCCCGCTGGACCGCTGGGTGACCACGCCGGAAGGCAAACGCCTCCAGCCCAACCCGCCCGCCAACCTGGCCGGTCCGCACCTGGACGTCAGCGGCGACTTCGGCGTCGACGCGCTGATGTCGGTGACCGGCGGCAAGTCCGCGTACCTGCAGCTCTACGGCAGGCTGCCGGTGATCTACGACGAATGGCGGCAGGAACGGCCGAGCGTGCGCGTCGGGGTCGTCGGCGGGAAGCTCGAGGTCGCGGTCTGGGACGGCGGATCCGACAAAGCCGTGGAGACCAGGACGTTCGGCTCCGGTCTCGCCGGCGACGTCGCCGTGTCGATCAGCCGCAGCGGCGGCAAGGTGACCGTCTCCGCCGGCGGCAAGCAGCTCGGCAGTGTGGGCGAGCACGGCGCGTTCTCCGCGGGCACCGTGTGGTTCGGCGCGGACGCGCAGGTCGGCGGCGGCTGGACGCTGCGCGCGTTGACCGCGTCCGGCAGCGCGAAGATCGTCGACGCGCCCGCTTGGGCCCAGCAGCCGTCGAGCACGTCGTTGCGCGCCAAAGCTTCCGCACTGCCCCGGCCGGTCCGCGTGGGCTCCGCCATCGCCAGCACGCCGCTGGTCGACGATGCCGCCTACCGGACGATCGCCGGGCGCGAGTTCGACGCGCTCACCCCCGAGAACGACATGAAGCCGGAGTTCGTCCAGCCCTCGCGGGGGGTGTTCGCGTTCGCCGAGGGCGATATGCTGGTCGACTTCGCGCGGGCGAACGGGATGGCCGTGCACGCCCACACCCTGGTGTGGTTCGAGGCCCTGCCGACCTGGATGCGCTCGGCGCCGGACAAGAAGACGGTGATGCTCGACCACATCAAGGCGGTGGCCGGCCACTTCGCCGGCCGGGTCGCCGAATGGGACGTCGTCAACGAGCCGATGAACGAGGACAACTCCGACGGCCTGGAACACAACCTCTGGTACCAGGCGATGGGGGTGGCCTACATCCCGCAGGCGTTCCGGGCGGCCCGGGCGGCCGACCCGGCCGCGACCTTGTACCTCAACGAATACGGCGTCGAACAGAGCGGCCCGCGCTGGGACGCGCTGTACAAGCTGGTGAAGCAGCTCAAGGCGGACGGCGTCCCGATCGACGGCGTCGGGATGCAGAACCACGAGTACGAAAAGGGCGACCGGACCCCGCCGGAGACGTTCCGCAAGCACGTCCAGGCCCTCGCCGCGCTCGGGCTGAAGGTCCGGGTGTCCGAAATGGACGTCGTGTCCGGCGGGGACACGACCATGCAGGCCAAGGAGTTCGCCGGAAAGCTCGCCGTCTGCCGGGACGAGCCGAACTGCACGACGTTCGGGATGTGGGGGTTCACCGACCGCTACGGCTCGACGGCCGACATCGGGCAGTACCCCCTCGCCGTCGGGGACGCGCTGCCCTGGGACCAGAACCTCAAGCCCAAGAAGGCGTACTCGGCCATGCTCGCCGAGCTGAACTGACCGGAAGGAGCGAGATCATGCGTGCGTTCCCTTCACGAGTGCTGCCGGTGGTTCTCGGCTGCGTCCTGTTCGCCGGGGTGGTCCCGGCTGCCTCGGCGACCCCGGCCCGGACCGTCCTCTGGAGCGACGAATTCGACGGCCCGGCGGGCACCCTGCCCGCGGCGGCGAACTGGATCTTCGACACCGGACACTCCTATCCCGGCGGCGCGAGTGGCTGGGGCAACGGCGAACTGGAGACCTACACCAAGGACCCGGCGAACGTCAGCCTGGACGGCACCGGCGCGTTGAAGATCACCGCGACCAAGGACAAGTCCGGACAGTGGGCGTCGGGCCGGATCGAGACCCAGCGCTCGGACTTCCAGCCGGCGCCCGGCGGGAGCCTGCGCATCGAGGCTCGCTTGCAACTGCCCGACGGTGGTGGCCCCGGCTACTGGCCGGCGTTCTGGACCCTCGGGGCGCCGTTCCGCGGCAACTACACGAACTGGCCGCAGGCCGGCGAGATCGACGTCATGGAGAACATCAACAGCCAGAAGATCGTCCACGGAACCTTGCACTGCGGCAAGACGGAGTCCGGCGGCCCGTGCCGCGAGGACACGGGGCTCACCGGCCAGACCCCGCTCGCCACCGGCGGATTCCACACCTACGCGGTCGAGTGGGGCCCCACGCAACTGCAGTGGTCCGTCGACGGCGTGCCGTACTGGACGGTCACGGAATCGACGGTGGGCAGTTCGACCTGGAAGTCGACGTTCGCCCACGGCTATTTCGTCCTGCTCAACCTGGCCATCGGCGGCGACTGGCCGGGCAAGCCGACCAAATCCACGGTGGCCGGGAAGTCGCTCTTGGTCGACTACGTGCGGGTCTCGCGCAGCGGCTGACCAAAGGCGACGGCGTGGCCGGTCCGGTGCCGGAGGGATCTCTCCTTCCGGCACCGAACCGGCCGGCCCAATGAGCATCGGCGGTATCAGGCGTCCGAGCGGGGACGCTGCAGGGTGAAGGTTTCGAAGGGCTTCAGGGCACCGTCGGTGCCGACGACGTCGTAGTAGGTCACCTGCATGGTGGTCGTCCCGCCGTGGTGGGTGCCCGGGTCGACGGTGAAGGCCGCGAAGCCGTAGGAGTTGGCCGCGTCGCGGACCGCCGACCAGGGGGCGTCTTCGGTGACGTACACCGGGGGCCGTTTGCCGGTCTTCGGGTCGGGGTCGCCGACCTTGGTGATCACCCGGCAGCGGGGCGGGGTGAAGAAGAGCTGGTTCGACGGCGCGGACGTGCCCCCACCGCCGAGGACCATGTGGACGGTGCCCTTCGTGGTGTCGACGACGTCGGTGCGGGTCGACGCCGGTACCGGCGTGCGCGTCGGGGTGGCCGCCGCGCCTCGGATCGGGTGGGACCGCTCGTAGTGGTGCTCGTGGCCGCAGACGACGAGGTCGACGCCGTAGCGGTCGAACAGCGGCACCCATTCTTCGCGGATGCCGAGGTCGGCGCCGTTGAACTGGTCGGCGGTGCTGATCGCGACCTGGTGCATGCAGACGACCACCCAGTCGACGCCGCGGTCGCCCCGCGCCGTCGCCAGCTCCCGCTCCAGCCACGCCTTCTGCGCGCCGTTCGAGTAGCCCCGGACGTAGGAGTTGCCACCGTCCTGGTAGCAGATGTCGTCGTTGGCGAGGCTGATCACCCGCACCGAACCGACGGTGAAGGAGTACCAGAGGCCGCGGGTGGCGTCGGTCTGCCCGGACGCCGGCGGTACCGAGAAGTACGTCTGGTAGGCGGCGTAGCCGATCGGGCCGTTGCCCAGTTCGTTCTCGTGGTTGCCGGCGGCCGGCATCCACGGCCGGTTGCGTGCGCTGCGGCTGTTGTTGGTCCAGAAGTCCCACCAGGTGCGGACGCGGTCGGTGGCCAGGTTGGCGTAGCAGAGGTCGCCGTTGAAGAGGTGGAACAGCGGCCGCACGCGCTCGACGCCGGCGGTGGTGTCGCCCGCGGCGGGCGAGCCGAGGTTGTCGTTGACCAGTGGCGGGTTCGGCAGCGTGACGCCGGCCGGCGGAACGTAGCGTTTGCCGAGCGTGGGGGTGCCCTGGTCGCCGAAGCTGGTGAAGGTGAACTTCCCCCGGCCGCGCGGCGCGGTGCGGAACGTCGCGAGCACCGGCTCGGCACCCTCGTGCAGCGCCGCGTAGAGGTACTCGCTGTCCGCCCGGAGCCCGCGAACCGCCGCGTGGAAGGCGTAGACGACCTGGCCGGACTTCGCGTCGGTGTAGCTGACGGTCTTCGCCGGGACACTGCGCTCGTACCGGCCGTCGGCCCGCCCCAGGAGCACGCGCGCGTTGCGCGTCGGCTGCAGCGCGTGCCACGAAACGACCACCTCGTCAGCGGCGTCGGCGCCGAACTGCAGGTGCAGACCGGCGACCGCCGGGCTCTTCGCCGGGTCGCCGGTGGTCGTCGTGAGCTCCACGGCCGGCTCGGCTTCGGCGGTACCGGCGAGCGGCCCGGCGGCGAGCGTGACACCCGCGGCGGCGAGGAAGCCGCGGCGGCTGACGTGGCGGTTGAAGATCTTTTCGTCGTCGGTCATCCGCACACGCTCATCCACCGCTGCCGGACTTTCCACCCCTTCCCGGTGAACGACTTCGGAACGAACGCGCGTGCCCGCCGGTGCTCTGTCCGTTATGCGCCGAACATCACGAGCTTCCCGGGCCGAGAGGTGTCCGCGGTTCCGATCAGGTTTCCCCCGCCGGATAGGCTGCCGCGGCCGAGCACGTGAACCGATGGGGGACAAGGCATGGACAGCACTTCCGGCACGGACAGAGTCCGCGTTCACGAACCCGTTCCGAACGTGCCGTCCGGGGCCGAACCGCTGTTTGCGGGGTTTGTCCAGAAATTGACCGGCCTGACCATTGTCCGCATGGGGCTCAGCGGAGCGCTTGTCATGCTGGGTTTGCTGCTCGTGCTCACCGAAGGGTGGGGGAGCACGCTGCCCTACATCTACTTCGGCACCTTCGGCGGCATGCTGGCGATGTGGACTTACGTCCTGATCCTCTACCGGCGCGTCCGAAGTCACTTCGGGGAGCCGTACCACCGGCTCGACGTCGCTCCGGACGGGTTGCTCACGAAGGGTGCACGGGTATCGGTGCGGCTGCCGGACGGACGGTGGCTGCGGACCCGGCTCCCCGACGGGCCGCGGGTGCAGCTGGCGGGCGAGCGACGGCTGTGGGTGCTCGGCACGGGCCGGCGGGTCTTCGTCCGCCCGCCGGGGGCGATGTGGTTGCGGTCCGGGCGGATCGAAGACGCGCCCGTTTCCGGGGCGACGCTTGCCGAGTTCGTCTCGCGCCACCCGACACCGCCCTCGCGTGATCCGGTGCTCGCCGCGCACCGGGCGTTCCAGGTCCGGCGGGCGGCCGTCACCGGGGTGACGTTCCTGGTGCTGGGTGCGGCGGGGCTCGCGCTCACGTCGTCGGTGGAGCCCGAACCCGGTGGCGTCGCGGACGCGGCCGGGGTGGGCGGCATCGCCGGGGGCAGCGCGGTGTTCGTCATGCTGGGGCTGTTGACGGCCGTCGGCAGCCTGCGGATGCGCCGTCCGATCACCGGAGACAGCTGGGTGGAACTGCGGGTCGCACTCGACACGCCGTTCGTACCACGAGCCCGCACCGCGGTCCGGCTGACGGGCTGGGCGTTGTACCCGGACGGCCGGCAGACGCGGTTCCGGCTGGTCGCCGACATCTCGCTGGCCACGAACGTCGCGGTGACCGGGCAGCTGTGGTTGGTGGGTTACCCGCCGCCGGGCAAACCGGCCAGAGCCGCTCTTCCGGGCCACCCCTGCCTGGGCAGCTTCCGCCCGGCCTGAGCCCAGACGTCCGAGAGGGTATGCGGCATCCCCTCGGCATGCTCCTGAAGGGCAGGTGCCGGCTGGAGCGGTTCGCCCACCAGGCCTGACCCGCTTCGGTCATCGAGCCGTGTCACAGAGCCGTCCACGGCGGCGATATGTCCTCGGAGGATGTCTCGCCGTCGTTCTTGATCTGGCGCGGTTATGCCAGATGGCGGCGGTCAGAGGCGCAGGCGTTGCGCGATGGGGCGGTGACACCATCGATGGTGCGGCCGCCGTGCAGTTCGAGGTCGATTGTCCGTTGTCTGGGTCGTGTGGTTGGGGAATCCCCTCAAGGTTGAAGGCTTTCCCGGTCTGAGTGACGTCGTTCTGGTGAGTTCTGTCGGCGGGGTCCATGCCTGGCCGACTGCTCATGTCGCGCCCGTGCGCGTGAAAGACGATCGGCACGTCCCAAGGCTCGGTTCAAGGATTAATTGAAGGGCTCACTTTGATTGCTTGCGAGTGGCACTCCGGCAGTAGACAGGTCGCCATGGATAACGTATGTGCCGGCTCCCGGTGGAAGGGGAACCCACAGGTCGACTGTTGTGGTGTCCTTGCCTGTCGTGGGACGGAGATTGTACGCGAGGTTCTCGTTGAGCCACTGGCCGTGTAGGCGGGTCTTGCCCTCTGTCTGCCACATGGACCACGTAAGCGAGACTGTCTTGCCGCGGAGGCCATTCAGTTCGACGTCGGCACTGACGACTACGCCGACCGGCTCCGTGCTGCCCTCCACTTGCCGGGCGTCGTGGAGTACTTTGAGTACTCGTTTGGCGGCCTCCTCAGGAGGGACGATTTTGCCGGATTGATCAGTGGAGCTGCCGACAACTATCGTTTCAAGAGCTCGAATGCCGGCGCGCCCTCCCTTGACGCGCCTGCTGACTGTCTCTGTTGTGTCGTCGACGTCACGGTCGGTCATTCCGGCAGGTACCCGGAGTTCTCCAGGTGCAGAGGTTGAGACCGGTCCGGCTGACGTGATGGCGGGGTTTGCCGGCTCAGTCGGACTAGGCGGGGTCGTCGAGGTGGAGTTTGGTGAGTGTGTCCCTGTACCGGTACGCCCGGCGCTTGATGAGGGCGGGCGACTCTGGCCGCCGGATGAGGGCAGGTGAGCGGACGAGATGAGGGCCTGTGGCTGGACGGCAGTGGTGCTGATCCGTTGCTGGTACTCGCTGAGCGGAACCCCGGGGACGACGCGGAGTGAGACCGTGGCACTGTCTTCCGGATCGGGAGCCGGCCAGAGCGTCACGATGGCCGTGATCGCGGCCGCCATGGCTCCTACGCTGAGGAGGGCGGTTTTGAAGCGCTCGAGTCGCTGCAATATCGGCTTGGGAGCAGCAGGTGGGCTCGATGGCCGGCTGGCCCGGCGGCCACTTGCCTTCCTTGCGCTCTTCTTGGTCATTTAGACGCCCCTCGAATAGTTCAAAAGTAAGAGTAGTCTCGTTCCGGGCGCACCGTGGCATGTTTTCGGTCACGATGCGCGTGATTCTATTGAGGGGGTGGCGACCCTCTTGGTGGGTTCGGAGATGACGCGGCCGGCGTTGGTGACAGTTGGCACTCGCCAACTCGACTCTGGGTACTGAATGGATCTTGAAGCCTTCGGTGTGCTCGTCCGGCGGCGCCCGCGATCTTCCCAAGATTGAACCGCGCCTGCGCACTTCCGAGTCAGGTGTGCGCGGACACTTGGATGACGCAGTTGCTGTCGAAAATGTAGACTTGCGTTCGGCCCTGCGGGTTCAGGGTGACGGCGCCCATACCTGGCGCCCATTTTGTTACGTCCAGTTCTTGCCCGTTCGTCGCGTCAAGGAGGCGTAGCGTGCAGATCCCCGAATTGTTGTCCTTCACTTGGACGACCACGCCTTGATCGGGTGCAAGGAAAGCGTCGGTGTCGCCGTTTTGTTCCTGGGTGAACGGCAGGACGGCCGTGCCGGAGCCGGCGAAGGGTGTGACGAAGCAATTCCGATCGTTGGCTTGCCACTTGAATGACCCGGTATTGTCGATCTGATATTGCGCGACGCTGTAGATGTTGCCGGGCACGGGGATCGCTTCCCCGGAAGCCGTGTCGGTCAAGGTCACGGTGCAGCCGTTTCCGTAGCCGGTGCCGTCGACGCGAATCCGCCAGGGCGCGGTGGCGGTGTAGGACCCGCTGCCGGGCGTCGCCGCGTGGTCACCCGAGTCGCCGGACGGAACCAGCAGCACGGCGGCGGCGACCCCGGCGGCGATCACGCCGGCCGCGGCCGCGGCGACGATCGCGATGCGCCGTCGAGACCAGCCACGCTGTCGCCTCGTAGGCGAGGTGACGGCCTCGATGGAAACGGGAGGTACCACCGTCGACGGCGGCACCTGGTCTGCTCCGGCGCCGTCCGCAGGGTGAGCCGCCGGTCCTATGTTGCCCGCGGCGGTGCCGGCTTGCTGACGCCTGGCCAGGTGCAGGTCCCCGTCGCCGTCCACCCGTCGCTGAGGTATCTGCTTTCCGTCTTCGCGCAGACAGCGGTCGACATAGGCGTAGACATCCGAGAAGCTGACGTAACCATCCCCGTCCTGATCGGCGGCGTACAGAAGACCCTCGATCAGATGCTGGGTGAAAAAGCTCGTACCATTGTCGACGGACGCGTCATTCGCCAGCTGCGTCCCGCGGCAGCTGGTCATCACATACCGGCCCGGACCGGCAACGGCGTCCCCGAGACCGCCACCACGGAACGCCCCGGCATAGCAACAATCAAGGATGATCACCACATTGCGGGCCCGAGACGCTTCGACGAATTCGTTGATCCGCATGCTGCTGACGGCCGTGGACAGCAGATCGGTCGTCTCGGTGTCGTGCATGCACAGGTGCAGGCGACCCAGCTGATCGAGCTTGCCGTGACCGCTGAAATAAAGCAGCAGCACGTCGTCCCGATGGGCCTTCGTGAAGAAAGCGCCCAACGCGCGCACCGCCCGGTTGGACGTCGCTTCGGGAAGTAGTGTGACGTCGACATCGGCGAACAAGCCGGTGCCCTGATCGGCTAACGCCTGGTTCAGCACCGCGATATCCTTCACCGGCCCCTAGAGCGTCTGAAGGTTGTGCTCGTCCGCCGGATAAGTCGAGTTGCCGATCAGGAGGGCTCTGTAGCGGCCGGCCATGCCTGACCCCCTATTCGCGCCGCAGCCGCCCGAGCGATCTCTCGCACCGTCTCGGAGTCCACGGCGACCCCTGGAATGTCACGAACCGCTCAACCCCATCTTCGTCCCACCGCACCTCGATGCGCCGACTCTTGTCGCGTCCCAGCCACGCGCGGATACACTCGACCATCGCGGTGAACGCACCAGCGCTGCCCAAACCGACAATCAGCTCGTCGATCGTCCCCTTCGCGCCCGGTACCAGCCGGCCGCGGTCAACCGTGTCCACCTGTTCCTGCAGGTCGCGACGCAGCGTCGTGACCTGGGCCCGCCACCGATTGTCGTCCCGGCTGTATTCGTCTGTGTGCGGCTCAATGACCACCTCGAACTCGCGCTGCATGGGGGCATCCGGCATCACTGCCACCTCTCCACCGCCCGACCCACAAGTCAAACAACAAATTCTACAGCAAAGAATGACAGCCGGAGCCGTCATTTTTGTGCCGTTGATCGTGCAGACCGCTTGTTAGTGGCTTGTCTCAGTAGGTTGACCCGGTAATTGATCTTGGTGATCGTGGGATGAGGCCGTCTCCTGTCGATCAAGTGTGGGAGGTGGTTGTGGCTCGTCGACCCGAGGTGTTCGTCCGGACACCGTCGATGGAGGAAGGCCGCAAGCTGGCGCAGGTGACGAGGACTGCGAAGGATCCGATCAGGGTGCGGCGGGCGATCGTGGTGAAGATGTCCGGCCGGGGCAGGCCGCGATGGGGTCGCGTTGGCGTCTCGTTCGCGGGCGGTGATCGGCCGCCCCACTGAGAACTCGCAGCTCACCGCCTGCTCGCGCAAGGACCGGACATGCGCGAGGAAACCCTTGGTGCAGCCGGCGGTGTCAGCCCGGATCAGGATCGGGGTGCCGTGCCGGTGACCGTCGGGGATCTGCGCCAATGCCTGCTCGAGCACGGCGATGTGATCATCGGCGTAGTTCGCGCCCGCATTGCCGCGACGCAGCTGACCAGTGAGAAACTCCCCGGTGTCGTCGCAGAACGCGAGCATCGGGTGATGGCCAACGACCCCTTGAACGTTGCCGCTGCCAGCTCCTTCTCCGAGTGACAGACCACGATCGAGGCATCCAGGTCGATCACCAGCACCGGCAGCTCCCGGCCGGCGACCCTAGCCGGCGGGAACCCTGCCCCGCGGGTATTGGCGTGCCGCGCCAGACGACGTCCCGCGCCCGGGCGCGAGCCGCCACGACCGCCGCCAGACGGGTCTCGTTGAGCTGATCCAGCAGCCGCCAACACGTCGAATCCGACGCCACAGCCTCGAACAATCCAGATTGATCGACCAGCACCGCAATCTCGGAGATCGTAGTCGCGCCGTCGGCGACCGCGACCGCCAGATCGACGAGCACCCGGCCCGGGTCATGCCGAGCTCACGGCTTCCGCTGCCCCCGACAACGCGACCGACAACTCACCAGTCAGCGTGGTCCGGGGCGTAGATGGCGAGCGAGCAGCGGCATGGATTTCGCACCCGGAGTTTCGGAGGGATTCCTGCTGTCACTGCGTCCAAACGGGTGGTCCCTTCGTTTCGGCTACGGCCAAAAAGGTGGTGCGGGACTACCCTCTTGTACGCGCGGCTGGCTCGATGTCACAGTTTCGACAGATCAGGACCGTGGCGGGCGTCGACGGCGAGGTCTAGTCTGATCCACCTGCTACGGGCGACAGCGACAATCACATCACGGGGAATATGATGACCGATGAGGCGCAGTCAAGCAACGGTGAGACCGCTGAAACCGAGGCCGTTGTGACCAGTTCTAAACTAGAGGAAGTTCTAAGCGCATCGACAGATGAACTGGAGCCGGAGGAAAAGTCAGATACCGCTGCCTTTCAAACTGCCGAATTCATGTGGGGCACCCCTCTCAGGAGTGGCGATTGCACGCTGTCCGGCCTTATAAACGGCACCCTGGACAAGGGTCCAACCCTTAGACTTCACGACGACGGGACGGCAGAGTTGCTGTCACGATTCTTCTCAACCGACGACGGAGATGCTTGGGTTGTCGTGCGTCTTGCTTTGTTGGACCGTAATCGAACGACTCTCTTCACGTTTCCGCGCTTTTCGAGCCCCGGGACTGTTGCGGACAATCAAGTTATCAACTGGATTGCCGAGCTCGGCTTTCCGGCTGTCTTCTTCTCGTCAGTCACCGGAGCAAATATGACATTCAGTTGTTAATTCGACGTTTTCATGATGCGGCGGGGATCTTGGGGAACTTGCGCCCGAAGGCCTGACTGGCCGATATTTCACCTTGCCGAGTGGTCCTCAGCGAAATACTTGAGTCGCTCGTCCAATGTGCGCGGCCGTTTCCCTGTCACGGTGGTTCCGCTGACGTTCCCCTGACTCATCGGCGTGGCGCGGCATCGCCCCCGTCGATTCATGGCTGCGGACCGTAGGCGGCGCTGCCGAGCGCGATGATTCCGGATGCGATCGCCACCAACAGCGCGGCCAAGTCCATGACCGGACACAGTAGACCCGTGGCAGCGACAGGGCTCGGTGATGGTGACCTCGAACTGCCGTTCGGGCGCTGGGGAGAGACCCTCTCCGACGACGTTGTCGCCGCAGCCATGATCGACCGCCTGGTCCGCCACGCCGAGGTCCTCACCCTCACCGGCGACTCCTGCCGCACCCGCCAACGCCGCAACCTGCTCCGCGACCTGAACGGAAACGCCACCGTCACACCTCCCGTGCTGCGCTCGATCAGCGTGTACCGCTCGGTCCGAGCCGGAAACGACACGAAGACACGGAAGTCCCGACGGGGCCTGGCGATGCCGATGCGCTGCGTGGTGGCGCTCAGGCTGCACCGGATCCGCCAGGAGGCCATCAAGAAGCGTGCGCAGGAACGGCACCGCCGTGGCAAGGGCAAACCGTGGCAGGAGAACGGGCTCGTGTTCGCGTCTGCGGTCGGCACCGAGCTCGACGCGCACAACGTCCGGCGCGGCTTCCGGAAGGTGGTGAAGGCGGCCGGCCTGGTGCCGGAGGAGTGGACGCCGCGGGAGATGCGGCACAGCTTCGTGTCCCTGCTGTCGGACGCCCGGGTACCGATCGAGGACATCGCCAGGCTCTTCGGGCACAGCGGGACGGCCGTCGCGGAGCAGGTCTATCGGCACCAGATCCGGCTGGTGATCGTGGAGGGTGCGCTGGCGATGGAGAGCATCTTCTCGGCAGGGGGTGGTGAGGCTTAGTCACCCAGTTAGTCACTCGCGCCGGATCTTCGCCCCGAGCGCGAGTCCGAGAAGGTGCAGGGGGGTAGGTGCAGCTAGGGCCCGTGAGCTGCGGTTATGCTGCTCACGGGCCCTGCAAGTGTGTCCGTCGGGCTGACAGGATTTGAACCTGCGACCCCTTGACCCCCAGGCACTTAACAGGCGTAAAAGTGCTGGTCAAAGCCGCTATCTGCCTGACTGTAGCAGTCCGCTGACGTCCGTCCATGTCCGCTGGAGTCTTCGGTCATCGTCAGGCAGTTGGTCAGGCAGCGGGACGTGCTCAGACTCACCGTGTGGGAGATTTTGGAGCTGCCTCGCTGCCTGCCCCATCTCAGAGTCAGTGCGCCTTCTGCGACGGCCGGCCGGGAAGGGTCTGCTGGTGCAGGGCGATTGCTTCGTTCAGGCGTCCCGCCGACTTGTAGGCGTCGGCGAGGTTGTTCCGCGAGGTCAGGGTATCCGGGTGCTCGGTTCCCAACAGCCGCTCGCGATCGGCAAGGGTCTGCTGGTGCAGGGCGATTGCTTCGTCCAGCCGTCCCGCCGACCTGTAGGCGTAGGCGAGGTTGTTTCGCGAGGTCAGGGTGCTCGGGTGTTCGTCTCCCAACAGCCGTTCGCGATCGGCGAGGGTCTGCACGTACAGAGCGATCGCCTCAACCAGCCGTCCCGCCGACTCGTAGGCGCCGGCGAGGTTGTTTCGCGAGGTCAGGGTGCTCGGGTGTTCGTCTCCCAACAGCCGTTCGCGATCGGCGAGGGTCTGCTCGAACAGGGCGAGCGCCTCGTTCAGGCGTCCCGCCGACTCGTAGGCGCTGGCGAGGTTGTTTCGCGAGGTCAGGGTGCTCGGGTGTTCGTCTCCCAACACCCGCTCGCATACGGCGAGGGACTGCTCGTGCAGCGCGAGCGCCTCGTTCAGGCGTCCCGCCGACACGTAGGCGCTGGCAAGGTCGATTTGAGAGGTCAGAGTGTCGGGGTGCTCGGCTCCCAACACCCGCTCGCGATCGGCGAGGGTCTGCTCGTACAGGGCGATTGCTTCGTTCAGGCGTCCCGCCGACTTGTAGGCGCCGGCGAGGTTGTTTCGCGAGGTCAGGGTGTTCCGGTGTTCGGCTCCCAACACTCGCTCGCATACGGCGAGGGTCTGCTCGTACAGGGCGATTGCTTCGTCCAGCCGTCCCGCCGACCTGTAGGCGTAGGCGAGGTTGTTTCGCGAGGTCAGGGTGCTCGGGTGTTCGTCTCCCAACAGCCGCTCGCGATCGGCGAGGGTCTGCTCGTACAGGGCGATTGCTTCGTTCAGGCGTCCCGCCGACTTGTAGGCGCCGGCGAGGTTGTTCCGCGAGGTCAGGGTGTCGGGGTGCTCGGCTCCCAACAGCCGCTCGCGATTGGCGAGCGTTTGCTCGAACAGGGGCAGGGCGCGGGTCAGGTCGCCGGCTTGCTCCAGCAGCCCGGCAATCCAATTGGCTTGGGCAAGCAGCAGTGGCGACGGCTCGTCGGTATGGCCGAGTACGGCGTCGAGGTGGGCGGCGAGTTCGTCCAGCTCATCACGGCGCAGTGCGACCTGGTCGCCGGGGAAACGCTCGGTGAGCGCGTCCAGCAGTCCGGCCGCCGTGTCCAGGGCGGCTTTCTGATCATCACCGGGCGGCTTACGGGCTTCGTGACGGACCACCAACGCGGTGAGCCGGTGCACCGCGACGACCCGACGGTCCTCGCCATAGGCGGCGGCTTGGGCGACACCGCCGAGCGTGACCAGCGATGCCGTCACCAACGTGCTGACTGCAGGCCACACTCCGCTGTGCAAGCCGAGTTGCGGCTCGGCCTGCACCAGCAGGTCACGGCTCACCCCGTCCGGTGACAGCAGCGACAGCACACGCAGCAACCGGGCCGCGTCCCCGCTATGGTCCGTCTCGGCCAATCCTGTCAAGCTGAGCTGGGTTGCCTTCAGTACTCCAGGGTGGTCGGCTCCGGCCTGCTGACGCAATGTTTCGTTCAAGTCCTGACGCTGCAGCAGCCGCGCATATTCGGCATAGGAGATCCCGGTCCGGGCGATGAACGCGGCAGCCTGAGCCAACCCCAGCGGCAGCCAGCCCAGCTGCTCACCCAACCGTGCCCCATCGCCGGCCGGGTCCAGGCCGGTCGCCCGGGCCAGGAACTCCCTTGCTTCAGCGGGAGAGAACATGCCGACCTCGACCACAGCGATCCCGGCCATCGTCATGAATTCCCGCCGGTTGGTGGTAATCAGAACCTTTGTCGAGCCGGCCGACGGGACGTAGCCGTGCAGTACGTCCGGATCGTCGACGTTGTCGAACACCAGCAGCCGCCGGGCTCGGCCGTCCCGCTCGAGCCACCGGCACACCGCGGCCGCCGCCTGTTCTGGCGCCATCTCCGCCACCCCCGGCAGCCCGAGATGGGCCGCCAGCGCCGCCAGCTCGGACACGGGCCCGGACTCCGCATTGATCCACGCCACCAGGTCATAGCCCTGATCGAGGCACCACCGGGCGTAGCCGGCAGCCAGCTGCGACTTGCCTGCGCCTCGCGCACCCGGCAACGCCACCAACGCCGTTCTGCCCCGCCGCCCCAGCGCCTCCCGCACCGCCTTTTCCTCCAACGGCCGCGGCTGCCACTGCCACGCCTGACGGGGAAGCGCCCCGAACACCCGAGACTGCACTTCGACCGGACGTAGCTGCGCCTGGATCCGCTCGGCCCGATGCCGCACCGTCTCTAGCACCACCACTCCGGCCACCAGCAACCCCAGTGCAGCGAACACGGCTGGGGGCCACCACGGCTGCTTAATTTCGACCAGGCCGGTGGCCAGGTTGCCCGCCAGCGCGACAGCAACACCCAGCAGCGCTAGAGGTACCGGTGAGGGCACCCACCGTCGCGCACCCACAACCAGCCTCCGAGCACTAGGACCGACCTCATCGCGAGTCGTAACCAAGGTCGGGCTGCCTAGGCTCGTCGTTACTGCCAGCTGAGCCAGGTCGCTCCCATAAGGGTGCCCTCGGCAGGATTCGAACCTGCGACACCTGCCTCCGGAGGGTTAGACACGGTTACGCTTCGGCAGTGGCTCTGACCTGCGAAGACTCGTCAGAAAGCACTCGCAGCATTGGGCGTTTGGGAACGCATTGGGCACGCCGCCGCAGATTAGTTAACTAGGACTTCCGTCATCCGGCCGTATGGTCAGGGCTGGTCAGGCTCAGCGACCAGGCGCGTTGCCGGTATGCGAAAGCGCGGCTAACGGAAGGACTGTCATTCTGGCGCGTCCTCGCCATCGTCGAGGGCCTTGCGGTCGGCGGCGGGATTGCCGGCGGTGGTGAGCGCGCTGAGGCGGTCGCCGCCGAGAACGCGTTTGAGGCGGGCGAAGGTGTCTTCGCTCAGTTCGCGGGCTTGCCCGTACTCGCCCAGCTTATTAAGGGCGAGGGCGAGGTGGCCGGCGGTGGTGAGGGTAGTGGGGTGGTCGTCGCCGAGAACGCGTTTGAGGCGGGCGAGGGTGTCTTCGCTCAGTTCGCGGGCTCGTTGGTGTTCGCCCAGTTCGCTGAGGGCGACGGCGAGGTTGCTGGCGCCGGTGAGGGTGTCTGGGTGGTCGTCGCCGAGAACGCGTTTGGAACGGGCGAGGGTGTCTTCGTCGAGTTCGCGGGCTTGTTGGTGTTCGCCTAGCTTGCTGAGCTCGACGGCGAGGTTGCTGGCGACATGGAGGGTGCTGGGGTGGTCGTCGCCGAAGACGTGTTTGAGGCGGGCGAGGGTGTCTTCTTTCAGTTCGCGGGCTTGTTGGTGTTCGCCCAGTTCGCTGAGGGCGACGGCGAGGTTGCTGGCGGTCGTGAGGGTGTCTGGGTGGTCGTCGCCGAGAACGCGTTTGAGGCGGGCGAGGGTGTCTTCGCTCAGTTCGCGGGCTTGCCCGTACTCGCCCAGCTTATTAAGGGCGAGGGCGAGGTTGTTGGCGCTGGTGAGGGTGCTGGGATGGTCGTCGCCGAGGACGCGTCTGCGGCGGGTGAAGGTGTCTTCGTGCAGTTCGCGGGCTTGTTGGTACTCGCCAAGCGTCCTGAGATGTATGGCGAGGTCGTTGACGATCATGAGGGTTCCGGGGTGGTCGTCGCCGAAGACGCGTTTGTAACGGGCGAGGGTGTCTTCGCTCAGTTCGCGGGCTTGCCCGTACTTGCCCAGCTTGCTGAGGTCGACGGCGAGGTTGCTGGCAGAGTTGAGGGTGTCTGGGTGGTCATCGCCGAGGACGCGTTTGCGGCGGGTGAGGACGTCTTCGTGCAGTTCGCGGGCTTGTTGGTGTTTGCCCAGTTCGCTGAGGGCGACGGCGAGGCTGCTGGCGACGCTGAGCGTGCTGGAGTGGTCCTCGCCGTAAAGATCCTTAAGAAGTCTGTATGCACGCTGGAACAACGGCAGCGCGGTGCGTGCGTCCCCACGGGTCTGGAGATAGGCCGCAACGCGGCTGAGCAGGTAGGCGACTTCTGTTGTAACTGGTTGCCACGGGCGCTCGGGATCGCACGCGAAGAGCAGGTGCGGTAAGAGCGCTCGCCAGCTCGGCCAGCTCGGCGGGTTGATCCAGGGATCCTCGGGTAGACCAGCAGCAAGCAGCCGGACCGTTGTGACGGGCCATGTGGCGTCCTGGTCGTCGTCCGCGGTGATGTCGCGGCGGGTGCGTGCTCGAAGCAGTGCTGCAGGTACGCGGTGGAGCTGGATGGTGGTCGTGGTGACTTCAGCCATGCCGCGGATTCGCAGGGTGGTGGTGAGTTCAGCGAAGGCCAGCGGGTCCTGGGCGATGGTGCCGGCTTCGCCGGCCTGGTGGGTGAGCAGGGTGAGTGGGACTGGTTCGGGAGCCAGCCAGGCTAGGAGGGTGAGGGTGTAGAGGGCGGCTGGGTGGTCACGAGCGAGCTGATCGAACGACACTGTCCAGGCAGCGGTGAGCGAGACGGGGTCGCCAGCGGCGGGTGCCTGCCGTGCTAGCAGTTCGTCGGTGCGCTGGGTGAGCAGGTTGAGGTAGGTATCGGCGGTCCAGCCGGTAGCGGCTAGCAGCCGAGCGGCTTGGGCGACGGCTAGGGCCTGTATCGAAGTTGTCTCCGGCAGGTTGAGCTGGAGTTGACCGTGCTGGGCGTGTCGGCGGCCGAAATAG
>NZ_CP100416.1:5885005-5886057 GCF_026017845.1 Amycolatopsis mediterranei | reverse complement strand
CTAGGGCCTGTATCGAAGTTGTCTCCGGCAGGTTGAGCTGGAGTTGACCGTGCTGGGCGTGTCGGCGGCCGAAATAGGTGAGGTCTCCGGTAATTGGTTCGTCGACCAAGAAGAACCTGAACACCGGAGACCTCGTGGACACCCTAGCGGTGGCGGGGCGGTTCGACCTGACCGACGCTCAGTGGGCAGCGCTGGAGCCGTTGCTGCCCGAGCCGAAGCGGCCTGGGCGACCGTCGATGTGGACCAAGCGGCAGCTGATCGACGCGATCCGGTGGCGGGTGCGTGCCGGCGCGCCGTGGCGCGACATCCCCGCTGGATATGGCTCATGGGCGGCGGCATATGGGCTGTTTCGGCGGTGGCAGCGTGATGGCACCTGGAAGCGGATATTGACCGCGTTGCAGGCGTTGGCCGAGGCGGCGGGGCGGATCGTCTGGGACGTGAGCGTGGACTCCACGATCGCGCGGGCGCATCAGCATGCCGCAGGTGCGCGTAAAAAGGGGATCTGCAGGCCGAGCCGCCAGGCGGGGTGACCGCCGAGCCGGATGATCATGCGTTGGGCCGGTCCCGCGGTGGGTGGACCACGAAGTTGCATCTGGGCTGTGAGCAGGGTCAGAAGCCGTTGTCGATCGTATTGACCGCCGGGCAGCGTGGCGACAGCCCGCAGTTCATTCCTGTCCTGCGTGGTATCCGGGTGCCCCGGCTGGCCGGTGGTGGGCGGCCGCGCACCCGGCCGGATCGGGTGCTGGCGGATAAGGCTTACACCTCTAAGGCAAACCGGGCTCACCTGCGCAAACGTGGGATCAAGGCGACCATCCCGAGCAAAACTGATCAGGACGCGCACCGCAAGGCCAAGGGGTCGAAGGGCGGCCGGCCACCGGCTTTCGACCCCGAAACCTACAAGCAGCGTCACGCCGTGGAGTGCGGTATCAACCGGCTCAAACGCCACCGCGCCGTAGCCACTCGTTACGACAAACTCGCTGTCCGCTACGAAGCCACCATCCACATCGCAGCCATCGACGAATGGCTCTGACCGACTTCGATACAGGCCCTAG
>NZ_CP100416.1:5503522-5576134 GCF_026017845.1 Amycolatopsis mediterranei | reverse complement strand
GCTGTCCGCTACGAAGCCACCATCCACATCGCAGCCATCGACGAATGGCTCTGACCGACTTCGATACAGGCCCTAGTACCGCCGAAGCGGACGCTCCTGCCGTGGGGGCAGGAGCGCCCGCTCAGCGCAAGCGGCGCCGGCACACCTGGCCGGGACTCGTGTTCGTCGGGCCCTACCTGCCGTTCCTCGTCGTGTTCGGCGTCCTTCCGATGATCTACGCGCTGGGCCTCGCGTTCACCGACGACGCGGGCGGCTGGGCCGGCTTCGGCAACTTCACCCGGACCATCGGCGACTACCGCTTCCTGCCCGCCTTCGGGCACATCCTGCTCTACACGAGCGTGTGGCTCGGCTCCCTCGTCGTGCTCGTCGTCGGGCTGACGCTGCTGCTGCACGGCCGCGCGAACCGGGTCTCGGCCACCTTCCGCTTCCTGTTCTACATCCCCGGCGCGCTCGCCGGGGCGTCGTCGGTCCTGGTCTGGCTGTTCATGCTCGACCCGGCCGTCAGCCCCGGTGCGTTCCTGCTGCACGACGTGTTCGGAGCGCAGCTGTTCGTCGAGTCGATCGCGCCCGGCAAGCTGCCCTTCATCTTCGCGATGATCGCGTTCTGGACCGGGGCCGGCGGCTGGATCGTCATCATGTACGGCGCCCTGAACACGATCCCGCAAGACCTGGAGGACGCCGCGCGCATCGACGGCGCGGGACCGGTGACGATCGCGCTCCGCATCAAGCTGCCGTTGATCCGCAAGTGGATCGCCTACATGGCGATCCTCTCCTTCGCGACCGGGACCCAGCTGTTCGTCGAGCCGCAGCTGGTGAACCAGGCCAGCCTCGGGCAGGTCCCCGACACCTGGTCGGCCAACCAGCTCGCGTTCCAGCTGGCGTTCCGCTACGCGGACTTCAACGCCGCCGCCGCCGTCTCCGTCGACCTTCTCGCGATCGGACTGCTCGCCGCGGCGCTCATCGTGACCCGCACCGGGCTGTTCAGGACGGATGACTGATGCGACTCGCCGCGCGTGGCCTCCGGTTCGCGATCCTCGCGGTCTTCGCCGCGTTCTTCGTGGTCCCGCTGGCCTGGTTGATCCTCGCGCCGACCAAATCCGACGAAGCCCTCGTCACCAGTGGCCCGCTGGCCTTCGGCGGCTTCGACCGGATCGCGCAGGCGTGGCAGCACCTGGACGCCTTCAGCGACCACCTCTACCGCATGTGGATCGGCAACTCGCTGCTGTACGCGGTGACCGCGACCGCGATCGTGCTGGTGACGGGGATTCCCGCCGGCTACGGCCTCGCGTTCGGGCGGTTCCCCGGCCGGAAGCTGGTGCTGACGCTGACCCTCGTCGTGATGATCATGCCGGCGGCGGCGCTCGTGCTCCCGATCTTCCTCGAGCTCAACGCCGTGCACCTGATCGGGAACGCGCTTTCGGTGATTCTCCCGTTCGCGTTCTACCCGTTCGGCGTCTACCTCGCGTACATCTACTACGCCACCGCGGTCCCGCGCGAACTGCTCGACGCGGCGCGCATCGACGGCTGCGACGAATGGTCGACGTTCCGCCACGTGGCGCTGCCGCTGGCGAAACCGGTCGTCGCGCTGGTCCTGTTCTTCAGTTTCGTGGCCGACTGGAACAACTTCTTCCTGCCCTACACCGTTCTCGCGGATTCGACGCAGTACCCGATCCAGGTCGGGCTCTCGGATCTGCTGTCGTCGACGCCTTCGTTCAACCCCGCGGTCGGCGGTGGCGGCCAGCAGGTGAACATCTTCCGGCCGGAACTGGCCCTCGCCACGCTGCTCGCGGTCGTCCCGGTGGCGATCGTGTTCATGCTGTCGCAGCGCGCGCTGGTGCGGGGGCTGGTCGGTGGCGGGGTGAAGGAATGAGCCCGCACTCAGCCGGCCGGCCGGTGCGGACCCGCGGGACGGCGTCGCTGCCAGGACGTGGCGATGTGCTCGGCCATCAGCGAAGCCGCCGCGTCGGGATCACCGGCTGCGATCGCTTCGAGGACGGCCCGGTGCTGCCGGTTCGACTGCCGCCGGTGCTTCAAGGCCGAGTGACCGACGTAGCGCGGGCTGCGCCGTGCCTCGGCGTGCACCGTGTGCACGATCGCCCGGCCGAGCCGGTTCCCGGACACGAGCATGATCCGCTCGTGGAACGTCACGTCGATGTCGTCGAGGAGGTCCGGTTCCCCGACCGCCGCGTCGAGCTGAGCCATGAGGTCACGCAACTCGGCGATGTCGGCCGGGGTGGCCTTGCGCGCCGCTTCCCGGGCCATGCTCGATTCGAGGGAGGTGCGCACGTCGACGAGCTGGTCGAGGATGTCGTACCGCTCGTCGTGGCGCACGATGGCCGTCAGGAGGGCGGGATCGAGCAGGTTCCACGACTCCTGGGCCGAGACCAGGGTGCCGACACCCTGCCGGACTTTCAGGAGTCCCTTGGCTTCCAGGGACTTGATCGCTTCGCGGACGACCGTCCGGCTGACCCCGAACGCTTCGCAGAGCGCGGACTCGACCGGCAGGCTGCTGCCGGGCGGGACGACCCCGCTCACGATCAGCTCGATGAGGTGGTCGACGACCGCATCGGCCCGGCGGCCGCGGTGGTGCGGCACGTCGGGAGCAGGAAACGCCAACGCGCTCATCGATCACCTCCGGGCTCCGGCACGGCACCTGGACATCATCCTACGTACCACGAGTTGCGGAGCCGATCCGCACGCGGGCCCGGGGACTCCACGATCGGCTGGTGTGAAGGGGTGTCATGCGGATCACCGGGTTCAGGAGCCTGACCACCGTCCAGGACTGGGGACGGCCGGTCGGCGACGCCAACGGCATCTACGCCAACGGCGTCGTGGAGGTGCCGATCGTCCTGCTCGACACCGACGAGGGCGTCACCGGTGCCGGTCTGGGACCCCACCCGCGGATCGAGGAGCTCTTCCCGGCGATCGAAGGCGAGGATCCGCGGGCCGTGGCCGCGTTGTACGACCGGATGCTTCGATGGACGTTCAAGGCCGGACACGCCGGCGAGGTCTTCGGCACGATCGGCGCCCTCGACTCCGCGCTGTGGGACATCAAGGCGAAGGCCGCCGGGCAGCCGTTGTGGCGTCTGCTGGGCGGCCGTGACCGGCGCGTGCCCGCGTACGCGTCGGGCCTCGACATCGCCTTGTCGGAGGAAGAGCTCGCGGCCACCTACCGGGCGTACGCCGAGCGCGGACTGCGCGTGGCGAAGGTCAAAGGCGGCCGAGACGTCGACCAGGACCGGCGGCGGTTGTGCCTGGTCCGGGACGTGCTGGCGGACTTCTCGCGGGGAGTGCGCCCGGGGCTGATGCTCGACGCCAACGAGTCGTGGACGCGCAAGCAGGCCGTGCGCCACGTCGGGGAGCTCGAGAGCACGCTCGACCTGACCTGGGTGGAGGAGCCGGTCCGCCGCTGGGACGCGGAGGGGCTGGCGGCGGTGAGCCGGGGCATCCGCGCCTCGGTGGCGACCGGGGAAAACCTCACCGGGCTGGAGCAGTTCCGCCCGTTGCTGGCCGCCGGCGCGGTGGACGTCGTGCAGACGGCGTCGGTCTGGGGCGTCACCCACTTCCTGCGCGTCGCGGCACTGGCCCACGCCCACGATCTGCCAGTGAGCCCGGTCGGCACCACACCGGCGGGACTGCTGCACGCCGCGACCGCGGTGCCCAACCACCTCGTCAGCGAGCTGCAGGACCTGCGGCCCCCGGTCGGCCTGACCGTGGACCACGACGTCGAGGACGGTGCCTTCGTGCTCGGCGACCGTCCGGGGCTCGGCATCCTGGTGGACGAGGAAGCCATCGGCGCGCTCGACGTCCTCCCGGCGGAGGAGGTGCGCACCACTCCCGGCGTCCGGCCCGAACGTGCCGGCCGGCGCCTCCTGGCCGAGCCGGCACCCCGGCGCCCCGGTCTCCGCGCGGTGACATCATGACGTGGGACCTTCCGGGTCACGAGTAGGTCCAGTGCCCGAGCCAGGACTCGCGCCACGCCACCGTCAGCTCGCTCACTCCGTCCACGCCGGACCGGTCCACATGGGCCTTCCACGCCTCCTCCAGCGCCGCGCACAGCTTGGCCGCGGGCGGTTCGCCGTTCGAGGAGAACCCGCGCAGGACCGACCGCGGCACGGCGAGCTTCGCCTTGCCGCGGATGACCGACTGCTCGGTGGCGCGGCAGATGAGGTACTCGACGGTGGCGAGCTCACCGGCCGAGGCGGTGGTGTCCGGCGTCGTCACCCGGGGCGCGACCTGGGCCAGCGCGCGGTAGAGGCAGTCCAGCGGGGCAGCGAGGCCCCGGTGCTGGCGGGCGATTTCCCACGACACCCAGACCGCCAGGCAGTCGGGCATCTGGTACGGGCGGTAGGCGAACGCCGGACCCGCGAAGGTCTGGTAGTCGCCGGTCGGGTCCGGCTCGGACGAGCCGGGCCCGTCGGGGTCGGGCGGCAGGCCGAGCCGTTTGAACAGCTCGCGCAGCAGCCGGTGCGGCCGCGCCGGGGTCGACGACTCGCCGAGCAGCTTGCCCAGAATGCGGCTCAGCCGGTCGGCGGCCACGCCGTGGATCGCCAGCTGCAAGTGGACGAACGCGACGTCGGACAGCGTCGTGGCCGCGCAGCCGACCACGCCCACCTGGGGATAGCGCTGCAGGAAGGAGACGACCGCGTGCGTGGAGCCGATCCGCGCCGGCCCGACGAAGGTCACCGGCAGGACCGTGGCGATCCGCTGCCGGGACCGGAGGTCGCCCTTGTACAGCGGCGAGAACTCGCCGTCGGCGTGGTAGACCTCGAACCAGTTCCCCTGCCGGTGACCCGGGCGGGTGTCGGCGAGCCAAAAGCTGTAGCCGTGCTTCTCGCACAGCTCCCGGAACCGGTCGGCCAGTTCGAACCGCGCGGCCGCGGACACGTCCCGCAGCGCGATCGCGAACCGGACCGCCAGCGACGCGCAGGGGGCCGCGGCCTCCTTGCGCGTGCGGAGATCGTGGTTGCGGGTCTTCACGATCGTCGGCAGCTGTGCCGGGCACTGCAGCGACAACAGCGGCGCGTCGACGAGCGCGGACGCGGCTTGGGAGATTTCCCGCACCAGGTCGCGGATGGCCACGCCGTGCCACTCGCACACCTCGTGCGCCGCCGGGTCGATCGCGATCAGGCCCTCGAAGGTCTGCGCGGACTCGTAGATGAACGTCGGGTTGGGCGAGGTCGTCTGGCGGAAGACCCAGCCGCCCGCGTTCTGCTGGGGGCGTTCGGCCGGCTGCCTGCCGTCGACGTGCTCGACCACCTCGGTGCCGTCCAGGGGCTTGCGGGTGTGGGTGCCGATCACGACGCCGGCGCCATTCGTGGCCGTGCACAGCGTCTCCAGGAAGACCGCGCTGTCGGAATCGGCGGACACGAGCTCGCGCAGGTAGCCGTGGCGGGCGGCCGCGTGGTGCACCTCGAAGTCCACTTTGGTCACCGGCTGGCGCGCTATTTCGAAGCCGGCCCGGGCCAGATCGGCCACGTTCCGCACGGAGATCCGGCGGCTGCGCACGCTCACCACCTCCCGGACGAGTCGAACCGCACATCGGCTTCCAGCGGTTTGCGGTGGTTCCGGCCGCCGGCACCCGCCCACCGCGGCACCCCGATGCGGGAGAGCGGGACCGCTGATTCGCGCCACGACGCCTGCCCGAACAGCACGAGCGCGGCGAGCACCGGCAGTCCCACCGCGACCGTGAGCGTGGCCTGCACGATCTCCCCCCGGCTCTGCGTCGCGACGGCCGCCGCGAACCCCGCGACGGCCGCGATGCTCAGCTGGACGAGCGCCTGCGGCAGCGTGCCGAGGTAACCCAGCACCGTGCGGCGCGGCGGCAGCGACAGGCGGCTGTAGAGGAAGCCCGGCAACAGCAGCAGCATGGTGATGACGGACTGGCCGTCGCCGATGTGGCCGAGCGCCTCGGTGGCGGCCCGCCCGTACGGCCACGGGCTGCCGACCAGCAGCCAGCCGAGCACGAACGAGACCGTCGCCACGGCCAAGGCGTAGAAGGTCACGTTGAGCGGCCCGGACTTCGTGGAGTCCTTGAGCACGAGCGTCGCGCGCACCCGGACGTGGTCGCCGCGCGGGTCGCGGCCGCCGGACCGGCGCCAGTAGGCCCGCGCCTCGTTGTCGGCGATGCCGTTGGCCAGGACGAGGTCCTGCCCGAACTCCCGGTCGATCAGCTCGCGCGCCGCCTCGCGGAGGTTCGCGGCGGTGAACTCCGGGTGCCGCCGCAGCGAGTTGTCCAGCTCGCCCGAGTCCGTCCGCACCGCCTCGCCCGTCGTCGCCGCGGCCGCGAGCCGGTGACAGACCGGCAGGCTGCGCGGCGAGAGCTCCACCCCCGACTGGCCGGCCTCCCACTTGCGGCGGCGCACCAGGTCCGCCAGGGGGCGCAGCACGGTCTGCGCCTGCAGTTCCAGGATCTTGTGCCGCGCGCCGTCGGCTTCCTGCAGCGGGGCGGCGTCCTGCCGTTCGGCCAGTGAGACCAGGTCCTCGGCCAGGCCTTCGACCTGGTGCTGGTCGGCGTCCGTGGACAGGTACATCCGGGCGATCTCGGCTTCCGGGGCGGTCCTGGCCACCAGGTGGTAGGACTTCAGCGTCGCCGGGATCATCGTCTCGTAGGTCACGACGTAGCCGCGGCGGCTGGAGGCCAGCCGCCGCCACTGCTCTTTCGCGACGGGCTGCCGCGCGTCGACGTGCAGCGGGGTTTCGTAACTGAGCCGGTGCTCTTCGACCGAGTCGTCCAGCGCCACCACCAGCATGTAGTCGCGCACCGCGACGTCGAGCAGGTACTCGTATTCGACCAGCAGCTCGGAGCAGCCGGTGAGGATGTCCAGCGCCAGTTCCCGGCATTGCCGCCCGTACCCGGGAACCGTGCCGGCGGCCGGGGCCGGCGTGAACTCGTCCTCCGGGTGGTTCCGTTCGGTGAGCAGCGTCAGCAACGCCTGCTGGATGAGCCAGCGGGGTTCGTGCACCTGGAACAGGAACGTGTTCAGCTCGTGCTTGGCGGTCTGCGCGTTCTCGTTGCTCGCGAGGATCCCGCGCAGCAACCGGTAGAGCCCGGCGGCGACCAGCCGGGACGCCTCGTGCTGGGTGAGCCGCGGCAGTTTCTGGCCCGCGCTGTCGAACACGTCGACGGGGGAGACGTCCCGGCGCGGCAGCCGGGCCAGCGGCACCCACAACGACCGCTGCCGCGCCGGTCTCGAGGCGGCCCGCTCGCCGTGTTCCCGGCCGATGAGGTCCTGCAGCTGCGCGGTGGCCTGCCGCTGTCCCTCGTCGAGGAGCTTGAGGCTGACGTCGACCTCGGTGCTGCGCCGGGCCGTGCCGTGCTCGACCACGGTCAGCCGTTCGGTCAGCCGGCGCACGTGGTTGAGCCGCAACGAGGTGTCCAGGAGCGCCAGGCCGACCGCTGCGCCCTGCCGGGACAGCCGGGGCGGGGCGCCGGGAATGGGGATCGTCTCGATCGCGTGCCGGAGACTGTCGATGCCGTCCACACAACAGAGAGTAAGAGGTGTGGCGACCGGATACGAGAAAACGCCGATTCCCGCGGGAACAGCACGATGTCCGCGAGGTCGTGCTCGAGGATGCCGGCAAGGCAGCGCCGCGGATCAGCATGAACGACATCCGAGTCTCCTTCGCGACGGCGGTTCGGAACAACCGGCCGGCGGAGCCAACCGAATTCAGCTCAGCCGGGAACCCGGGCGCGGTGGCGGCTCTCCGAGGACGCCCGGAGCCCCGCCACCGCGATCAGACCCGGCTTCAGCTGGTCCGCGCTTCCACGGCGAAGCACTTGTTCAGCAATCCGGCTCGTGCGGCCGCCGGGCCGTTGACCCGGACGAAGGGCTGAACGGTGGTGGTGCCGGCACCGACGAAGACCAGGCCGAAGGTGTCCCGGGTTTCCGCGAACTCGGTGTGGTTGGCGAAGTTGGCCGGGCCGAAGAAGCTCTCCACCGGCGCGTTGTTGTTGATCGACCAGCCGAGCCGCACTTCGGCGCCCGCGCTGACGGCCACATCCGCGGTGACCGTGATCTTGGCCTCGGTCTCGATCCCGGGGGTGACCGAGCGGGACGAGGTGAGCGGGAACCAGCCGACAGCCGGGGAGAGCGTGAGGTTGCTGAAGTCGCAGGTCGCCTGCCCGACAGGCAGGGCAGAGGCCGGGTCGGCGACGGCGACCGCGGTGATGGCCGAGGCGGCCGCGGTCAGCGCGGCGGCCACCGCGGCCAGCCGGACGCGTCGCTTCGTCGTGCCGGGTCTGGTGGGTTCGGTGTCGTTCATGACGGTCTCCTTTTGTCGTGCGGCGCCGTCCGGTGCCGTCGACCGTCGAGGCGTTCCGGACCCGTTCCCGGCCGGTTCCACCGGCGTCCGGGATTGGGCCGTTCGAGGAATCGCTGAACCCCGCGGCCAGTACCGCCGTGTCACTCTGGTGCCGGTAGGCGCGGCCTGGGGAGGCCGAGGTGGAGGGGTGTTGTCATGGATGGTTCACGTGTGCGTGCCACGCCCGCCGTGCCGCCCGAGGACACGGAGTCGCTGCTCGCCAAGGGCGCACAGGCCTTGCACGTCGACGGCGATCTCCGGGCGGCGCGGGAATTCTTCGACACCGCCTACCGCCGGGCGGAGGAAGACGACCAGGCCGAGGCGATGGCGGCCGCGGTGGTCGGCCTGAGCGGGCTTTGGGTGCAGGAACAGCGGACCGCGGCGGGCGTGGAGGTGCTGTTGGCCCGGCTGCGGCGCACGCTCACGAGGTGCCGGCCGGGCTCGCTCGCGGCGTTGCGGGTGCGAGTGCGGTTGGCCGGCGAACACGACTACCCGATCGGGGCGCACGAGGGCATGGTGCGCATGCTCGGCGAGGCACGTCGGTCCGACGACCCCGTGGCCTGCGCGGAGGCGCTGAGCCTCGCTCATCACTGCGTGCTGGGCCCGGAACACGGTGCGCTCCGCCGGGACCTCGCGGCCGAGCTGCTGGGGCAGAGTTCGCGGTCCGGGCGCCGCGGTGACCTGCTGATGGGTCTGCTGTGGCAGGTGGCCGACCTGTTCCTGGCCGGTGATCCGCACGCCGAACGACGGTTGGGTTGCCTGCGCCGGGAGCTGGCCCGGCGCGATCACCTCGCCGTCCGGTTCGTGGCGAGCGCGTTCGAGGTGATGCTCGCCATCCGGGCGGGGCGGTTCGCGGAAGCCGAGGCGCTGGCGAGCGCGTGCGCGGCGCGGGGGACGGCGGCCGGCGACGTCGACGCCACCGGCTGGTTCGGAGCGCAGCTGATGGCGATCCGGTGGTACCAGGGCCGGCTGCCCGAGCTGGCGGCTCTGATCGACGAGGTGGCCCGGTCGGACACGCTGAGCCCGAACGACAACTCGTTCTTCGCCGCGCTGGCCGTCGCTTCGGCGCTGGCGGGTGATTTCCGTGCCGCGGCGGGTGCCGTCGCCAAGCTCGGCGATCTCGACGACCTGCCGAGGTCGAGCATCTGGCTGGTCACGGTGAGCAGCGCCGCGGAAGCGGCGTTCCTGCTCGGGGACACCGACCTCGCGGCGACGACCTACCGGTTGCTGCGGCCGTTCGCCGGCCTGCCGGTGATGGCCAGCCTGGGCGTCGCGTGCTTCGGTTCGGCCCACCACCCGCTCGGCGTCGCCGCGCTGACCACCGGCGATCTCGACGCCGCGGTGGCGCACTTCCGGGCGGCGGTCGAACGCAACCTCGCCATCGGCCATTGGCCCGCCGTCGTCTTGTCCCGGCTGCGCTACGCCCAGGCGCTGACGCTGCGTGCGCTGCCGTCGGACGTGCTCCTGGCCCGGCAGCACCACGACGCGGCGCTCGAGGAGGCGGCGGCGATGGGCATGGCCGTGCCCGACGAGAGCCGGAAGCCGCGGCCCGCGGTGAGCTGCGTCCGGCAGGACAATTGGTGGCGGGTCGAACTGGGCCGTCGGGTGGCCGTGGTCGACCACTGCGTCGGCATGGCCCACCTGGCGACGCTGACCGCCAACCCCGGGGTGGAAGTCCCGGCAGTGGCACTGATCGGCAGCCCGGGCACCGAGCGGCTGGCCGAAGGCTCCCGCCAGCCCGTGCTCGACTCGACGGCCCTGCACCAGTATCGCCGCCGGTTGGCCCGGCTGAAGGCCGAGCTCGCCGCCTGGGATCCCGACGGCGAACCCGCCGATGTCCGGGCCGAACACGACTGGCTGCTCGCCGAGTTGCACCACGGCAGCGGTCTCGGCGGCCGGGCCCGGCCGTTCGCCGACGGCGGGGAACGGGCCCGCGTCGCGGCGGGAAAAGCCATCCGCCGCGCGCTGGCCCGGATCAGCGCCGCCGATCCGGCGATCGGGACACACCTGCGGGGCACCGTCCACACCGGAGTCCGCTGTTCCTACCGCCCGGCCTCGACGTAGTCACCGGGTGCCTTGCGTCGCCGTCAGCGGATTGCGCCGTGCGGGAGGACGGCGTGCACGCCCCACGTCTCGTTGGCGACCTGGGTGATCCGCAGGTCGACGACCGGCGAGGCGAGCGCCAGTGCGGTCGGCCGGTCCAGGTCGTGCAGCCGCTGCAGCCAGGTCACCATGGCGGCCAGCGCGTCGGCCATGGCCTCGTCGAGGCCGGTGCCGAAGCCGAAGGTGACCCGGCCTTCCGGGGTTTCGGCGTGGATGCCCGGTACCGCCGCGTCCGCGGCCAGGGTGAGGGTCACCGCGGTGGTCATCGGGCACTCGATCGCCGTTCCGCCGACTTCGCCGTGGCCCTGCGCCGCGTGGCCGTCGCCCAGGTGCAGCAGCGCGCCCGGGACCGTCAGCGGCAGGAACAGCGTCGAACCGGCGACGAGGTCCCGGCAGTCGAGGTTGCCGCCGCCGTCCGGCCGCGGCGGAATGGTCGGGTGCGGTCCCGGTTCGGCGGGCGGTACGCCGATGACGCCGAGGAAGGGCGCGACGGCGACGGTGTGCCCGAGGTTGCTGGTGGCGGTCTCGAGCCCGATGTCCCACGTCAACCAGGCGCCGGGGCCGCCGGCCACCCCGAGCCGGCGGTTGAGCGCGTTGTCCTTCGTCCCCGCGGCGGTCCAGCCCCGGTCCCCGGGCTTGATCGACGCGAAGTGCACGCCCAGGACCATGCCGGGCTCGGCGCCGCGCACCGCGATCGGCCCGGTCAGGCAGTGGCCGCGCCGGTCCGGGAACATCGTGGCGCCCTGCAGCCGCCGGTCCAGGTAGCCGGCGGCGTCGAGCGACCCGACCACGACCGAGTCGCCCGGGTCGACCGTGAGCACGGGCGGGGTGGCCCGGTCGAAGACGTCCACTGTGGACTCGCGCGTCGCGGGAAGCCGGTACTCGGCCACGAATTTCCTTTCCGGCGTCGGGCTCAGCGCAGCGCCGACCCGGCGGTCGGCACCAGCCGGATCGTGGCCGCCGGGTCGCTCGTCAGCGCCGAAACAGCGGCGGCCGGCGCAGCGCACCGCGGATCTTGGTGGACGGCCTCCAGGATACGTTCGCGATCGGCGTCGTCTTCGAAGCGCCTGATCCAGACGACGGTGTCGGCGGCCCCCGTGAAGGAGCCCACCACCTGCATCCCCTGTTCCCGGTGCAGCGGGATGACGGTCTCGTCCAGGTAGCGGGCCAGTTCGGCGCCGCGACCCGGCCGGGCGTGCTCGGTGCGGATTTCGTAGAACATCGGCGGTGCTCCTCAGGTTCGGGCGGCGGCGAGGGCGTAGACGTCCGGCGAGCCTTCCCACGGCGCGGTGCGCACGACGGCCCACTGCTCGATGAGCCACTTCCCGTCGAGCTTGCGCAGCTTCAGGTCCCAGCGGCCGCGCATCGTGCAGTGGTCGACGACGCCGGGATCGGCGGGGACGTGGTGGTAGGCGACCATGTGCGCGCGGCAGGTGGCCTCGTCGCCGGTCACCCGCACGAGGAGATCGGTGGCGGCGTGGTGGGTGCAGTCGAACCCCGCCAGGGTCGTGCGGGCCAGCTCGACCAGGTCGGCCGCGGTCACGGTGGCCGGCGGCCTGCCGTGGTAGTGGGTCGACAGGTCCAGCGTCACCTGCTCGGCGAACAGCCGTCGCAGGGCGACCCAGTCCCGGTCGTCCTGGGCGTGGGCCAGGCCGGCGACGACGTCGGCGATGGCCAACCGGTCGGACAGCTCCGGCAGTGCGTTCATGCTCGGTCCTCCTCGGACGGGGAGCGTCCGATCACCGGCAGGATCAGCCGGCTGGGGTGCACGGGTCCGTGGAGGACGTGGTTGACGGCGACCACCACGGCGTCCGCGTCGTCGGTGGCGATCGTCGCGCCGGTGTTGGTGTTGCGGTCGTAGCGGGGGAAGTTGCTGCTGGAGACCTCGAGGCGGATGCGGTGCCCGGGCCGGAAGACGTTCGCGGTGACACCCAGGTCGAGGGTGAGTTCGGCGACCGTGCCCGGTGCCAGCAGCGCGGGTTCGGTGAGCGACTCGCGGTAGCGGACGCGCTGGATGCCTTCGCAGAGCAGGATCGCCCGGCCGTCGGGGTGCACGTCGACGAGCTTGCCGGTGAAGTCGGTGTCCGGTGTGGACGAACGGATGTGCAGCACCAGGGTGACGTGGCCGGTGACCTCGACGGGCCACCGGAGAACCGGCGTGGTGAAGCACAGGACGTCCTCGCGCGTTTCGGCCGCGGCCTGGTCGGCCGGCCCGGGGTAGGCGCCCGGCGCCGCGGCGAGCACGGTGCCGCCCAGGCTGGGCACCGGATCGCGCGGGTCGTAGCGGAAGGTGTCGGTCGCGTCCTCGGCCGGGACGTCGCGGGTCAGGACGCCGTCGCCGGCCGCGGTGCCGGCCCGGCCACCGCCGTCGAGGAACAAGTCGGTGTACCGGGTGTCCGGCAGCGGCCAGTCCGGCTCGTCACGCCACTCGTCGGCCCCCATCACGAAGAGCCGGACCCGCGGGGTGTCGCCGGGCCGGCCGCGGACCCAGCGGTCGAAGAACCGCAGGTGCTCCTCGGTGATCCCGGCGGTCTTGATGCTGCCGGCGAGCCCGAACGACCGGTCGGGGTAGGTGCCGAGGTCCGTCCCGTCGGCGTGCGACCAGGGGCCGATGACCAGCCGCTGGCCGTCGCGGGCGGCGGCGCTGCCCCCGCGGCGGCGCAGCGTCGTGTACGACCGCACGGTTTCGCCGACGAACACGTCGTACCACCCGCCGATGTGGAGGGCCGGCACGGTGATCCGCTCGCCGTGGTCGATCGCGGCGATCTCCCGCCAGAAGGCGTCCCGTTCCGGGTGGTCGAGCACCTGGCCGAGCCAGGGCAGGGAGCGGGTCACCGCGGCGCGGCCGGCGATCGGCAGCGGTTCGTGCAGCGAGGGCGGTTCGGACAGGTCGGCCAGCAGCGCCCCGGCGTCGGTGGGGTCACCGCGGCCGTCCTCGAGTCCGCGCCGCAGGTTGCGCAGGGCCGAGAGGGTGCCCCAGGTCATGACGGCGTCCTGGGACAACGCGCCGCCGGGGGAGCGCCACGGTGCCGCGTACGGGTCGGCCGAGGTCATCACCGGCGCGATCGCCCGCAGCGCCGGGACGTCGTGCGCCGCGGCCTGCCACTGGCTGAACCCCATGTACGACCCGCCCCACATGCCGACCGCGCCGTCGCACCACGGCTGCGCGGCCAGCCAGGTGAGGGTGTCGAGACTGTCCGGGCCTTCGTGGGTGTGCGGCACGAACGTCCCGGGCGACCGGGAGGTGCCCCGGACGTCCTGCGCCACCACGGCGTAACCGGCTTCGACGAGGGCGAACACGTCGGGGAGCTTCGGGTTGCCGTACAGCCCGGCGTCGTCCTTGCCGTAGGGCGTGCGGACCAGCAACGCCGGGAACGGTCCGGGCCCGTCCGGGAGCCACACGTTGGTGGCGAGCGCGACGCCGTCACGCATCGGCACCGGCACGTCCACCGCCACCGTGAAGCTCACGCCGTCACCGGGTTCCCGGCCGTCGTGATCATCCAGTGGCTGAACGCGGCGTAGTGCCGCGCGAACCCCTGCGGCGTGGCGGCGTGCTCCACCGCCGCCGACAGCTCCGCGACCTGGGCGTACCGCGGGATCCGGTCCGCCTCGTAGGCGGCCAGCGCCGCGACCACGTCGCCGGCGGGGGAAAGCAGGCGGCCGAGCAGCGCGGCGTCCTCGATGCCCAGCGTCGCGCCGGCCGTGACGTGCGGCGACATCGCGTGGGCCGCGTCCCCGGCGAGTACGACGCGCCCGGACGCCCAGTGCGGCAACGGCGGCACGAGCATGATCCGGTTGTGCAGGATCCGGTCCTCGGGCGTGGCGCGGATGAGCTCGGCGAGGACCCCGCCGTGCTCGCTCTCGTCCAGGTGCGCCGCCCGGGCCAGGGCCTGTTCCTTGAGGGTGCCGGTCGGTTCCGGCGCGTCGAACTGGTTCACCAGCCAGTACACGCCGCCGTCGTAGGTGCGCACCCACCCGCCGCGGCAGCGATCGCCACCCAGGATCAGCCGGTCCTCGGTCAGCGCGAGGCCCGGCTCCGGAAGCACCGCGCGCCAGGCGTGGTGACCGGGGTGTTCCTGCGCCGGCGTCCCCGGCACCAGTTGCGCGCGGACCGCCGAGTACGCCCCGTCCGCCCCGACGAGCACGTCGGCGGACTCCTCGCTGCCATCGGCCGACCGGACCGTGACGTGGTCAGCGTGCTCTTCGTACGCGGCGAACCCGGTGGCGAGGCGGATGTTGCCCCGGCCGACTGCGTCGGCGAGCAGATCGTTGAGCTTCGCCCGGTGCACCAGCAGGAACCGGTGATCCTCGACCCCGAATTCCGGCGTCTCCAGCAGCCGCCCGGCCGGGTCGTGGAAGTACATCTCGCTGGGCTTGCCGATCGCGCGCACCTGCTCCCCGACGCCGAGGGCGTCGAACACCGCCAGCGCGTTGGCCCACAACCCCAGCCCGGCCCCGGCCGCGCGGATCTCCGGCGCGCACTCGTGGACCACCACGTCGATTCCCCTGCGGCGCAACGCGATTCCGGTCGTCAGGCCCACGACCCCGCCACCGATCACCACAGCTCGCATCGCGGACCTCCTTCGTCGTTCGCCATGGACGCTAAGGACGTCCCCCGGTTAACTCCAGTGCAACGTTGGTACGAACTGATTCCGGCTGTGATAATCGGCGCGTGGACCACGACCTGAACCTCATCGAGGCGCTGGACGCCCTGCTCACCGAGAGCAGCGTGACGAAGGCGGCGGCGCGCCTGCACACCTCGGCGCCGGCGATGAGCCGCACCCTCGCCCGGCTGCGGCGCGCGTTCGACGATCCGCTGCTCGTCCGGGCGGGCCGTGATCTGGTGCCGACCCCTCGGGCGCTGGAGCTGCGCAGCGAGGTGCACGCGGTCGCGACCCGGGCCCGCGCGCTGTTCACCGCGTCGACCGCGGCCGACCCGCGGACCGTGGTGCGCATGTTCGACCTGCAGGTCACCGACATGCTGTCGACGACGTTCATCCCGGCCCTCATCGACGACCTGCGGAGCCAGGCGCCGGGGATCTCCCTGCGGCTGCGGCCGGAAAACCTCGAGGACACCCCGGCGCTGCGCGAAGGCCTCGTGGACCTGGAGATCGGGACGCTCCGCCCGGGCGACCCGGAGATCCACTCGGAAACGCTCGTCACCGAAACGCTGGTCGGCGCGATCCGGCCGGAGCACCCGCTGGCGAAGGCGAAGAAGGTCACCCCCGAGAGGTTCGCCGCGGCCGACCACATCGTCGTCTCACGCCGGGGCCGCGCCCACGGCCCGATCGACGAGCGGCTGGCCGAACTGGGCCTGAGCCGCCGGGTGATCGCCGTGCTGCCGAGCTTCGCGGGGGCACTGCACCTGGCCCGGGCCACCGACGTCGTCTGCGTCACGCCCGCCCGGCTGGGCCGTTCGATGCTGGAGACGCTGGGGCTGCGGACGTTCCCGATTCCGGTCGCGTTGCCGGAGGTGGTGCTCGGCATGGCCTGGCACCCCCGCAACCACCACGACCGGACGCACGCCCTGCTGCGGGAGCGCACCCGCCGGATCATGGCCCGCGCCGCGGCCTGACGTGATCGCGTCCGGTTGGCGACTGCGACCGCGCCGACTGTCGACGGATTGTCGACGGAATGCGAGATAGTCGGAGCATGACTCCACGGACCGCGGAGGCGGTCCGGGGAGCCGGGCTGCTCAGGGAAGCCGCAAGCGTGCACGCCGGGGTGGGGACTGCGATGGAGTTCAAGGTGCTCGGACCGCTCACGGTCACCGAAGGAGACCTGAGCGCTCACCTGCCCGGCGGGCTGCGGCGACGGCTGCTCGCGGCCCTGCTGGTCAACCTGAATTCGGTCGTGTCGGCCGATCGCCTGGTCCACATCCTCTGGGGTGACGATGCTCCGCCGTCGGCGTCGCGCAACCTCCACAACCAGGTGTGGCGGGTGCGTGCTGCGCTGGACGAGTGCTCACCCGGCATGGGCGCGGCGCTGATCACCCAGCCGCCCGGCTACCAGCTGCGGGTGGATCCGCAGGTGGTCGACGCCGTCCGCTTCGAACAGGCGGTCACCGGCGCGGTCGCCGAGTCGGCCGAGCGTCCCGACCGGGCGGCGGCCCAGCTGACCAAGGCGCTCGAGCTGTGGCGTGGGGCGCCCTACGCGGAGTTCGCCGGGCAGGAGTTCTGCCGGTACGAGGCGATGCGGCTCGAAGAACTGCGCCTGGTCGCGATCGAGGAGCGGTTCGAAGCGATCATCGCCTCGGGCCGGCACGCGGAGCTGAACGGCGAGATCGAGGCGTTCGCCGCCGAGCACCCGTTGCGGGAACGGCCCCAGGACCTGCTGATGATGGTCCTGCACCGGGCCGGGCGCCAGGCCGACGCCGCCGCGGTCTACCGGGAGTTCCGCCGGCGGCTGGTGGAGCAGATGGGGCTGGAGCCGTCCGCCGCGCTGCGCCGGCGCCACGAGCACATCCTGCACACCGATCCGGTGCCGGAACCGGACCGGCGGCGCGCCCGCGTCGGCAACCTGCGGCTGGAGCTGAGCGATCTGGTCGGTCGCGGCGACGACATCGCCCGGGCGCTGGCCACCCTCCGCCACACCAGGGTGCTGACCATGACCGGGGTCGGCGGGGTGGGCAAGACCCGGCTTGCCCTGCGGGTGGCGGCGGAGGCGAGCGAGGCGTTCCCGCACGGCGTCTGGGTGTGCGAACTGGGCGCGGTGCGGGACGGCTGGCTGGTGCCCGACGTGCTGGCGACGACGCTCGGGATGCAGGCGCTGCCGGGCGCGACCGTCACCGACGGGCTGGTCGACTTCCTGCGCTCCCGGCGCGCGTTGCTGGTGATCGACAACTGCGAGCACGTACTGGACGCCGCCGCGCACCTGGTCGACGCGGTGGCGCGCGACTGCCCCGAGGTCGTGGTGCTGGCCACCAGCCGCGAGCCGCTGGGCGTCGACGGCGAGCACGTCCTGCCGGTGGGCCTGCTCGAGGTCCCGCCGCCGGACGCCGGCCGGGACGTCGACCGGGTGGCCGCGGTGCCGTCCGTGGCCCTGTTCGTCCGCCGGGCGAGCGCGGCGACCGCGACCTTCACCGTCGGCGCGCACAACATCGCCGAGGTCGCCGAGATCTGCCGCCGGCTGGACGGCCTGCCGCTGGCCATCGAGCTGGCCGCGACGCGGCTGAGGTCGATGTCGGTGGCCGAGGTCGCCGCCCGGCTGGAACGCCGGCTGGACTTCCTGCACAGCACGAGGCGGGTGCGGGAGGAACGGCACGGCACTCTCGGCACCGTCGTCGGGTGGTCCTACAACCTGCTGGCCCCGGTCGATCGGGCCGGCTTCGACCGGCTCAGCGTGCTGGCCGGGTCGTTCACCCTGGACGACGCCACGGCGATCGCCGTCGACGACGACATCGGTGCGGCGGAGGTGGTCGACGTCGTCGCCGACCTGGTGCACAAGTCCATGCTCGTCGCCGAAACCGAGCACACCCCGACCCGGTACACGATGCTGGAGACCCTGCGGATCTACGGCCGGGAACAGCTCGAACGCAGCGGGCGGCTGGCGCTCTTGCAGCGCCGGCACGCCGCCCACTGCGTCGCCGTGGCCGAAGCGTCTTCCGCCGGGCTGGCCGGGGCAGACGAAGCAAGCTGGGCGGCCAGGATCGCCGCGCTGCTGAACGACCTGCGCGCCGCCCACAGCTGGGCGCTGACCACCGATCCGGCGACCGCGATCCGGCTGTCGGCCGCGTTGCTGCGGTACACCTCGGCACACGGACCGGCCGAGATGTACCGCTGGGCCGACCGGGCGGTGGCGGCCGCGACCCACGAGCCGCCCGGCCCGCGACTGGCGGCCGCACTGGCCGTCGCCGCCGCGGGCGCCGCTCGCCGGGGCGATCTGGCCGACGCGGAGGAGTTGGTCGAGCGCGGGTTGCGCGCGGTGCCAGAGCGGGCCGACCCGGCGCGGCGGCATCTGCTCTGGGTACTGGCCAGGGTGGCCTCGTTCCGGGGCCGGCTCACCGACGCGGCCACCTTGTACGCGAAGGTCGCGCAGCTGGCGGAGCAGGTCGATGACACGCATTGCGTCGCCTACGTCACCGCGAGCGGTGCTTTGCAGCACGCCTACCAAGGTGCGGCCGAGCGGGCCGTGGTGCTCGCCGGCCAGGCCGGGAAGCTGGCGATGGTCACCCGCAACCCGACCGCCATCGCCTGGGCGCACTACGCGCTCGGGGTGGCGTTGCAGGACCGGGAGCCGGAGCGGGCGCTGGCCACCCTGCGGCAGGCGCGCGAGGTCGGGAGGGCCGGGGGCAACACCTACATCCCGGGCGTGGCGCTCAGCGTGGCCGCCGCCCTGATGACCCGGCACGGCGACGTGGACCAGGCGGCGCGGCTGACCGCCGAGGTGGTCGACTACTGGAGCCACGAGAGCCACTGGGCGCAGCAGTGGGTCGCGTTGCGCACCGCCGTCTCCGTGCTCGCCCGGTCGGGGGAGTACGAAGCGGCGGCGACGCTGCACGGCGCACTGGTGGCCAGCGATGGCGCGATCCGGCCGATCGGGGCCGAGGCCGAGCTGTCCGACGCGGTCGTCGGCGCCGTGGCCGATCGGCTCGGCGACGAGCCGTTCACCGCCGCTGTCACCCGCGGTGCCACGCTGAGCGACGACGACGCGGTGGTCTTCGCGAGGACGGCGCTCGACCGGATCGGCCGGGCCGGGCCCGCCGCCCCCGCGCACGGGGTGGTTTCCTGGTCGCCGAGGGGCGAGGTCGCCGCCCGGTCGTGAACGAGTGCGGCGGAACCGGCCGGCTATCCGGCGGCAGCTGCCCCGCGCGGCCCGGATACCCGGGCGCGGGCGAGTTCGAGGCGCCGTACCGCTTCCGGCATCTCCGACGGCGACAGCGTGGCGAACGACAGCCGGAGGTGGCGGGAGCCGTCCCGGTCGATGCAGAACGGGGGACCGGGAACGATGGCCAGGCCCTCCTCGATCGCCGCCGCGGTCAACGTGGCGGCGTCCACCCCCGCGGTCGTGATCGCGGCCCAGAAGAACAGCCCGCCACGCGGTGCGCGGAAGGTCAGCCAGCCGAGCCCGCCGAGCAGCCCGGCGAGGTGGCCGGCCCGGGTGCGGTAGAGCGACTGGAGGCGGAGCAGGTGCCGGGGCAGGAAGCCCGGCCGGCTCAGCAGCCGGCTGACCACGTGCTGGCCGAAGGTGTTGGTCTGCAGGTCCGCGTCCTGCTTGGCGGTGGTCAGCGGGCCGATCAGCGCGGGCGGGGCGACCAGCCCGGCCACCCGGAACCCGGGGCACAGCGTCTTCGACAGGCTCAGCAGCCGGATGACGCGATCGCTGAAGGCGTCGATGGAGGGCAGGCGCACCCCGTCGAACGCGAGATCCGCGTAGGGATCGTCCTCGACGATCAGGAATCCGTAGTGGCCGGCCAGCTCGGCCAGGTGACGGCGGCGCTCCTCGGTCAGCACCGCCGCCGTCGGGTTGTGGAAGTGCGGTACGACGTAGACGAGCCGGCAGCGGGCCCCACGCCGGAGCCGGCCGGCCAGCGCCTCGGTGTCCATGCCGTCCTCGTCGCCGGGCACCGCGAGCAAGTCCGCACCGGCCTGCCGGAAGACCCGCACCGCGCCGAGGTAGCCCGGATCCTCCAGCGCCACCGTGTCCCCCGGCGCCACGAGCGCGTTCGTCGTCAGGGCGAGGCCCTGCTGGCTTCCGCTGGTGACCAGCACCCGGTCCGGGTCGGTGTGGCCGCCGGTCTCGCCGGCTCGGGCGGCGAGACCGGCACGCATCGCCGGTACGCCTTCGACCGGACCGTACTGCAGGGCGGCCGCGGCCGCGGAGCTCATGACCTCGTCGAGGACGGTCACGAGCTCCGTCAAGGGAAAGCTGTCCGGGGCCGGGAGGCCGCCCGCCAGCGACAGGACACCGGGCGCGGCCGCGGCGGCCAGGATGTCGCGGATGGCGTCCGGCGGGGCCGCCCGGTCCACTGTGGTCACTTGCGCGCGAGGAACAGGCGGCCGGTGGGGAAGCCGAGTTCGACGGTCTCCACGTGCCGGAAGCCGGCGCCGGACAGCTTGTGCTCCCACTCGGCGACCGACAACAGCTTGCGGGTCATGAATTCCCGGTGGTAGTAGGTCACGATGGAGCTGAACCGGCGCTCCCGTTCGGTGCGGACGTAGGGGATCGCTTCGGTGATCGCCATCAGGCCGCCCGGCCGCAGCGCCGTGTGGCAGTTGGCCAGCACCGCGTCGGCGATGTGCTCCTCGTCCGGCAGCATGTCGTGGAAGACGAATCCGGCGTGGATGACGTCGGCGTCGAGGAGCGGACCCGGATCGGTGGCCAGCGACTGGATCGACCGCTGCAGCACGGTGAGCCGGTCGCTCATGCCGGCGTGCGCGGCCGCGTCCTTCGCCGCGTCGCACGCCCCCTGGTCGAGGTCGAGGCCGAGACCCGTCGTGCCGGGCAGCATGTCCAGCAGTTCGATCAGCAGCCGGCAGGTACCCGAGCCCAGGTCGGCGACCCGGGTGGGGCGCGCCTCGGTGATCGCCTCGAACGCCGCGGGGTAGAAGGCCAGCGATCCCATCCACTGTGAGCTGACGGCGACTTGCCTGCCGTCACGGACGTACGCCGCCCGCGCGCTCTCCGGATCGATGAGGAACTCGCGCGGGTGCTCGACGAAGGGACGGTTGGCGTTCATCGTCCACGACACGTAGCCCGCCTGGTGCCGGATGACGTCGTAGTCGGAAACGGTCCGGAAGAAGTCACCGTCGGTGTCCACGCGCTCGATGATGCCGGCGGACTCCAAGGCCTCGAGGTAGCGGGCGACACCGCTTTCCGGCAGCTCTCCGATCGAGGCGAGCCGGCTCGCGGTGAACTTCCCGCCGGTGCTGATCTCCTCGAGGACGCCGAGCCGGTCACCGATCTCCAGCAGCGCCGCCGCGGCCGCGATGTCCGGCGCCGATGCGCTTTGCTTGATTTCCCGGAAGAGTTCGCGTCGGGGGCTGGCGGCAACGGTCATGGGCATTTCCTTATCTGATCGATGAGAACAGATCCGACAATCGGGGTGGATCCGAGGGAAAATGTTCGGACGATTCGACCGCACGAGCGCGGTCGGCTAACGGCCGGCCAGTCGCAGCACCGAATGCAGCAGGGTGCGCGCGCCGGCGATCAGGTGCGCGTCGTCGGTGTGCTCGTCCGGGGCGTGGCTGATGCCGCGGTGGCTCGGCACGAAGATCATGCCGATCGGGGCGATGTCGCTCACGATCTGGGCGTCGTGACCGGCGGAGCTGAACATCTCCCGATGCGCGAGGCCCAGTGCTTCGGCGGCCGCGGCGATCGCCTGCCGCGCGGGCTCGGTGGTCGGCGTCGGCGCGGTCACCGGGCGGACGGTCGCCGCGATGTCGATCCCGGTCGCCGAGCCGAGCCGGGCCAGCTCGCCGGTCAGCGCGCGCTCCGCGGCCCGCAGGCGTTCCGGTCTGCTGTCCCGGATCTCGGCGGTCAGCTCCACCCGGCCCGGGATGACGTTCGTGACGTTGGGCTCGGCGTCGAGCCGCCCGACCGTGCCGACGGCACAGAGACCGCGTTCGGTGGCCAGCTCCTCGACCGCAAGCACCACCCGGGCCGCTACCGCCAACGCGTCCCTGCGCAGGGCCATCGGCGTCGTGCCGGCGTGGCCCTGGCGCCCCTGCACGGCGATGTCCAGGATCGTCCGCCCGGTGATCGCGTCGACCACGCCGATCGGGATGCCGTGTGCTTCGAGCACCGGGCCCTGCTCGATGTGCAGCTCGAGGTAGCAGGCGATGGAGCCCGGCGGCCACGCGGCCGCGTCGATGGTGTCGAGATCCCCGCCCGCCGCCCGCAGCGCGGCACGCAGCGGCAGGCCGCCGCGCTCCGCCGCTACCGTCGCGGCGGCGACGTCCACCTTGCCCGTGAGAGCGAGCGAGCCGAAGAACGGGTAGGGGAATCCGGCGCCTTCCTCGTTGGTGAAGGCGATCGCGACCGGTTCCACCGGCAGTTCGACTTCGGCCTGGGCCAGCACCCGGACCACCTCGCACGCCGCCACGACGCCGTAGGTGCCGTCCAGGCGGCCGCCGTCGACCACGGTGTCCAGGTGCGAGCCGAGCAGGACGACGGGCTTGTCGTGGTCCGCGCCCGCCCGGCGCACGATCAGGTTGGCGGCCTGGTCGACGTGCGTGGTGAGGCCGTCCTCGTGGCACCGCGCCGCCAGGTAGCGGCGGGCCGCGGTCTCCTCGTCGCTGAGGCCGGTTCTGGTGATTCCGCCCAGCCCGGGCCGGGCGCCGAACGCGGCGATCTCGTCCAGGCGACGCAGCAGGAGGGCGGCGTCGATGTCCAGCCCGGGATCGAGACCCGCGCCGCCGGCCCGGGTGCGGCCGCCGGCCGGTGTGGACAGCACTGCGGGATCAGCCGGAATGCTCATAACGTCCTCATGCTGTGGGAAGTGGGGTTTTCGTGCCGGTTCGATCTGGCATTTGGGCAACGATAATCCGGCCGTCTATCACTGGGCTATCCATGTGCGATCGGGGATTTTCCGGAACGGCGGTTGACTGTCGAACACGGCCTGGAAATATGGCTCAGTGCGTCGGCGACGATTCGGATGCCGTCCGGCCCGATAACAGTGGCGAGGAGCCAGATGAGAAATATTTGGAATCTGGTGGCGCACAATCGGAATTTTTTCCTGTTGTCCGGCGCCAACCTGATCTCGCTGGCCGGTGACTGGATTCTGGGCATCGGGATGATGTTCTACGTCTACACGGTCACCGGGTCCGCGCTGGCCTCCGGCGCCATGCTGCTGGTGTCGATGGTCCCGCAACTGCTGTTCGGCTCGCTCGCCGGTGTGTTCGTCGATCGCTGGGACCGCAAGCGCACGATGGTCGTCACCAACCTGCTGCTGGCGCTGGCCCTGATCCCGCTGTTCGCGGTGCACGACGAACGCACGATCTGGGTCGTCTACGTGGTCGTCTTCGTCCAGGGCGTGCTCGAGCAGCTCTTCCAGCCGGCGGAAGCCGCGATGGTCCCGCACGTCGTGCCGGCCGAAGACCTGGTCGCCGCCAACGCGCTCAACGGCCAGAACCGCCAGGTCGCCAGGTTGATCGGCGCCGCGGTCGGCGGTGTCCTCGCCGCCACCGGCGGTATCTTCCTGGTCACCGTCGTCGACGCGGTCAGCTACCTGGTCGCCGCCGCACTGGTGGCGATGATCCGGGCCGAGGTGCCGCCGGAGCCGATCGACCCGGCCGGGGACCGGCGCCGGCTCGACCACGAGTGGCGGGCGGGCATCGCACTGTGCCTGGCCCGCCGGGATTTGACCACCCTCCTCGTCTTCCGGCTGATGTCCGGGTTCGGCGAGGGCGTGCTCGCGGTGCTGATCGCGCCGTTGATCATCAGCGTGCTGCACGCCAGCAGCGCCGAGTACGGCTCCGTGATCTCGGTGCAGGCGGTCGGCGGGATCGTGGGCGGGCTCGCCATCGCCGCCGTCGGGCGGCGCTGGCCGCCCCGGCTTCTGCTCGGCTACGGCGCGCTGATGTTCGGGGTGGTCGACCTGGTCATCGCCCTCTACCCGCTTGCCCTGCCCGCCCTCTGGCCGATCTTCATCCTGATCAGCGTGGTCGGTGCGCCGTCGGCGGCGCAGCAGGCCGGGTTCAGCACGATCCAGCAGACCGAGACGCCGGACCGGTACCGCGGTCGCGTCTTCGGCGCGCTCAGCACCGGGTGGGCGCTGGCCATGCTGCTGGGCATCGTGCTGGCGAGCACGCTCGGCGACGTCGTCGGCATCATCGCGATCATCTCGCTGCAGGGCGTGATCCACATCCTCGCCGGCCCGTACCTCCTCGTGCGGCTGAGACCTCCGCTCCCGGAGGTCTCGGCCGGGGTGGCCGTGCCGGTCGTCGAAGACAACCGGACGGGCGGGTGAACCGCCCGATGGACGGGGCGATCACGGCGCCGCAGCGATCGGAGGTCGGTTTCCGCGCCGGCGTGGGCACCTGCTTCGGCACGTTCGGCGAGCTGCTGCAGGGCGCGCTGCCCGGACCCGAGCAGGACTTCCTGGTGACCCTGCCGATCGCGCGCTGGACCACGGCGGTGCTCAGCCTGTCGCCGGAAACCGACGAGCTGCTCGTCCGGCCGGCCGGCAAGCACAAGGCGCTGCGCGCGGCCCGGATCGCGCTCGCCCGGTACGGGGTGCGGCCGGGCGGCACGCTCACGCTGACCAGTGACCTGCCGGAGGGCAAGGGGATGTCGAGTTCCTCGGCCGACCTGGTGGCCACGGTCCGGGCCGTCGGCGCCGCGCTGGGGATCGCGGTGACACCGGCGGAGACCGAGGCCTGCCTGCGGCAGATCGAGCCGACGGACGGGCTGATGTACCACGAAATGGTCGCCTTCTACCACCGCAGGGTGAAGCTGCACCGCGTGCTCGGCCCGACGCCGCCCATGACCATCGTCGGGATCGACGAGGGCGGGCAGGTCGACACGGTCCGGTTCAACGCGGCCCGGCCGGTGATCACGGCGGCCGAGCGGCGCGAATACCGCACGTTGCTCGACCGGCTCGGCACCGCGCTGGCCGGCGGCGACCTGGCCGGGGTCGGCCGGATCTGCACCAGGAGCGCCGTGCTCAACCAGTCGAGGTGTCACAAGCGGCACCTCGAGCGGGCGATGGAGATCAGCAGGGACGTCCGGGCGCTCGGGGTGACCGTGGCCCACAGCGGCACCATCGTCGGCGTCCTCATCAGCGGCGACGACCCACGGCACGCCGGCAAGATCCGCGACGCCGTCGCTGCCTGCACCGAACTCGCCGGCGCGGCGTCGATCGACCACACGCTCGAGCCGGCGGCCGCCCGTCCGGCACAGCGAGACGACAACCGGGAGGGCGTGTCCTATGTGGACTGACCAGGGGCGCGAGCAGGTCTGGACGTTGATCGGCGGCTTCGAGGCGCAGGTGCGCGCGGTGCCCGAAGCCGTCGCCTTGGAGGACGTCGACGGGGCCACGACGACCTACCGGGAACTCAACGCGCAGGCGAACCGGCTGGCGCGGCTGCTCGTCGGCCGCGGTGTCGGCCCGGAGGTCCGGGTGGCGCTCGTGCTGGAGCGGTCGCCGGCCCAGGTCGTGGCGATCCTCGCCGTGCTGAAGGCGGGCGGCGCGTACGTGCCGATCGACGCCGGCTACCCGCCCGAGCGGATCGCCCTCATGCACGCCGACTCCGGAGCCTCGCTGGTGCTCACGACGAGCGACCTCGCCGCCGGCCTGCCGTCCGGGACCGGCCCGCTCGTCTCGCTGGACGAGCCGGGGACCGTCGCCGCCCTGGCGGCGCACGCCGACGGCAACCTCGACCTCGAGCTGTGGGGCGACCAGGCCGTCTACGTGATCTACACCTCGGGTTCGACGGGCACCCCGAAGGGGGTCGTGGTGTCGAACGCCAACCTGGCCACCCTGTTCGTCGAGGCCCAGCGGATCCTGCGGTTCGGACCGTCGGACGTGTGGACCCTGTTCCACTCCTGCTCGTTCGACTTCGCCGTCTGGGAGCAGTTCGGCGCGCTGCTGCACGGCGGCCGGCTGGTGCTGGTGTCGCGCGAGCAGGCCCGCTCGGCCGAGGAGTACCTCGACCTCGTCGAGCGCGCCGGTGTGACGGTGTTCAACCAGACGCCGTCGGCGTTCCTGCAGTTCGTCCAGACGGCCGACGGCCTCGGCCGGACCGGGTGGACGGACCCGCTGCGGGTCGTCTTCCTGGGCGGCGAGTCGCTCGAGGCCGCGCGGCTGGCGGGGTGGTACGGCCGCGAGCCGGCGAGCCGGCCGATGGTGACCAACGCCTACGGGGCCACCGAGGTCTCGATCCTCAACAACATCCGGCTGATGGACCCGGCGAGTGCCGCGGCCGGCGCCGGCAGCCTGATCGGCACCGGCCTTCCCGGGCTCGGCGTGACCGTGCTCGACGCCGGGTTCGCCCCGGTGCCGCCGGGCGGGATCGGCGAGGTGCACGTGTCCGGGCCCGGGGTGACCAGGGGCTACCACGGCCGGCCCGGCTTGACCGCGCGCTCGTTCGTGCCCGATCCCGCCGGGCCGGCCGGCTCGCGGATGTACCGCACCGGCGACCTCGCCCGCTGGGCCGGGGACGAGCTGGAGTTCCTCGGCCGGGCGGACGACCAGGTGAAGATCCGCGGTTTCCGGATCGAGCTCGGCGAGGTCGAGGCGGCGATCGCGACCTGCCCGGCGGTGGCCCAGTCCGCCGTGGCCGCCCGGGAGGACCGGCCGGGCGACCAGGTCCTGGTCGCCTACGTGGTGCCCGACGGTGAGGCGGCCGGCCTGCCGGCCGCGGTGAAGGCCTGGTCGAGCGCCCGGCTGCCCGCGCACATGGTCCCGGCCACCGTGCTGGTGCTCCCGGCCCTTCCCTTGACACCCAACGGGAAACTCGACCGCAAGGCGTTGCCCGCCCCGCCGGTGCACACGGCCGCGGGCGACGGGACGGAAACCGGCACCGAGCGGGCCGTCGCGGCGATCTGGGCGCAGCTGCTGGGCCGCGACGGTGTCACCAGGCTGGACGACTTCCTGGACCTGGGCGGCCATTCCCTGGTGGCCGCGCGGATCGCCGCCCGGGTACGGGCGGAGCTGAACACCGGCGTGCAGGTCCGCGACTTCTACGACTACCCGCGGCTGGCCGACTTCGCCTGCCGCGTGGAGGCGTTGCAGGTGCCGGCGGCCGGAACGGCGGAGAGCGAATGACCACCGAACCCGGACGTCTCGCCCCGCAGTCCTACGAGCAGCAGCGGCTGTCCCTGTTCGAGGGGCTCGACGACGGCGGCGTCGCCAGCAACGTCGCCTACATCCACTGGATCACCGGTGCCCTGGACACCACGGCGCTGACGGCGGCGATCGCCGCCGTGCACGCCCGGCACGAGGTCCTCCGCACCCGGTACCCGGACGTGTCGACCCAGGAAGTGCTCCCGGTGGGCGAGGCCCCGCTGGAACACCTCGACCTGAGCACCGGCCCGGACCCCGAAGCCGCGCTGCGCCGGCTGGTGGACCGCCGGGTCGGCAGGCCGTTCGACCTGGCCGCCGGACCGCCGGTGCGGTGGATCCGCGCCGCGCTGGGACCGGACCGGCACGCGCTGGCGATGGTCGTGCACCACATCGCCATGGACGCCTGGTCGCTCGCGGTGCTCAACGGGGACATCTCGGAGCTCTACTCGGCGTTCCACACCGGCCGGCTGCCCCGGCTGCCCGAGCTGCCCACGACCTACGCCGGCTACGCCACCGAGCAGCGCGACCGGGACGGTGCCGCCGCGGCGCCCGAACTCGACTACTGGGTCACCGAGCTCGCCGGTCTGCCCGGCCCGACGCGGCTCCCGTTCGACCGGCCGGCCGGCCACGAGACGGGCCGCCGCGGCGGGGTGCGCCGGGCACCGATCCCGCCGTCGCTGGTGAGTGCGGCCGCGAGCCTGGCCAAGGCGGAACGGGCGTCCCTGTTCATGGTGCTGCTGGCCGCGTTCTCCTGGCAGCTCGCGTGGTGCGGCGACCAGCGCGACTTCGTGGTCGGGGTGCCGAACGCCGGTCGCGACCAGGACGGGCTCGACGCGGTCGTCGGCTGCTTCATCGACACCCGGCCGTGCCGGATCCGCCTCGGCGAGGCCCCCACCTTCCGCGAGCTGCTGGCCGTGGTCCGGAAGTCCACACTGGACTCCTACCGGCACGGGGCACTGTCGCTCGAGCGAGTGGTCGCCGCGGTGGGGCCGGACCGCGAACCCGGCCGGGATCCACTGGTGCAGGTGAGCTTCGGGGTGACGAACACCCCGGATGCCGGGCTGCGCCTGGCCGGCCTCGAGGTGACCGAGGAGGAGCGCTTTTCGCCGGCCACCGCGCTCGACCTGGCGGTGATCGTCCTCGACGAGCCCGCCGGCCTCACCGGCATGTGGCAGTACCGGGCCGACCTGTTCGACCCCGGCACCATCGCCGGGCTCCAGGCCGACTTCGAACGGATCGTGCGCTGGGCCACGGCCAACCCGGACCGGCCGCTCACCGGCTTCGCGGGCTTCACCATCGGGTCCGGTGTGGACGGTGCCGACGTGACGGCCGGGCCGGCCGCGGCGGACGACGACGCCGAAGCGGCCCCGCGCACCGGGACCGAGGAACTGGTCGCGCGGCTCTGGTGCGAGACGCTCGGGCTGGACTGGGTCGGCGTCGGGGAAGACTTCTTCGAGCTGGGCGGGCATTCGCTGGTGGCCGCCCAGCTCGTGGCCCGGATCGAGGCCCGGCTGCCCGGCCTGCCCGTCCGCGGGCTGATGCGGGACGTCCTGCGGTACCCGACGGTCCGCCGGTTCGCCGCGGTCCTCGACGAGCGCCTGGCCGGCCTCGCCGTGCCCGAGCCGCGCCGCGTCCCGATCCTGCCCCGCGGCGAGGCATTGCCACTCTCGCTCGGGCAGAAGCGGCTGTGGTTCCTCGACCAGTTCGTCAACGACAGCGCCGAGTACCTGGTGCCGTGGATCCTGCGCGTGTCCGGGCCGCTCGACACCGGTGCGCTGGTCGCCGCCCTGACCGAGATCGTCGCCCGGCACGAGGTGCTGCGGACCAGCGTGGTCGTGGCCGCCGACGACCCGGTCGGGATCGTGCGCGACGTCACGGCGTTCACGGTCGCGGTGGCCGAGTGCTCGGCCGCGGCGCTGACCGCGACGATCACCGCCGAGACCACCCGGCCGCTCGACCTGGCGGCCGGCCTGCCGATCCGGGCCACGCTCCTCCGGCTCGGCGACGCCGACCACGTCCTGTGCCTGACGGTGCACCACATGGTCTTCGACAACTGGTCGGCCGGGTTGTTGCACGAGGAGCTCGATACGCTCTACGGCGCGTTCACCGCGGGGCAGCCGTCACCGCTGCCGCCGCTCGTCGTGCAGTACGCCGACGTCACCGCGGCTCAGGAGTCCGGACAGGACGGTCCGGAGTTCGCCGCGAAGCTCGACTTCTGGCGGACCGAGCTGGCCGGTGCGGAGGCGTTCGAACTCGCGCCGGACCTGCCGAGGCCGGCCCGCCGGACGTCGCCGGGCCGGACCGTGTCCTTCTCGGTGCCCGAGGACGTCCTGGCCGGGCTGGAACGGATCGGCACCCGGCACGGCGCGACGACGTTCATGACCCTGCTGGCCGCGTGGCAGGTGCTGCTGCACCGGTGCACCGGTGCCGACGACCTCACGGTGGGCACCACCGCCGCCGACCGGGAGCTGACCGAATCCGAGCCGCTGATCGGCCTGTTCATCAACATGCTCGTGCTGCGCGGCGACCTGTCGGGCCGGCCGGCCTTCGGGGAGCTGCTGGCGCGCACCAGGGACCGGACCCTGGAGGCCTACGCGCACCAGGACGTGCCGTTCGACCGCCTGGTGGAGGAACTGGCCCCGGAGCGGGACCTGGCCAGGACCCCGATCTTCCAGGTCATGGTCAAACTGGACAGCGGACGGCAGCGGCCGCCGACCTTGCCGGGGTTGACCGTCCGGCGGCTGGCCAACGCCCCGGTGCCCGCCAAGTACGACATCGAACTCACCTTCGCGCCGAATCCCACCGGCGGCCTGTCGGGCGAGCTCAGCTACGACACCGGCCTGTACCTGCCGGACACCATCGACCGGCTGATCGGCCACTTCCGCACCCTGCTCACCGACATCGCCGATGACCCGGACCGCCCGATCGACCGGCTCGCGCTGATGGACGCCGCCGGACGAGCCGAGGCCGCGGCGCTGGCCGCGCGACCGGAGGTCCCGGTTCCCGCGCTCTGCCTGCACGAGCTGATCGCCCTCCGGATCGCCGACACCCCCGACGCGGTCGCGGTGGTGCAGGACGACCGCGCGCTCGGTTACGCCGAGCTGGGGCGCTGGTCCGACGCGGTCGCGGCGTGGCTCCGCGAGCACGGCGCCGGACCGGACGTGGTGGTCGGGGTGGTGCTGGACCGCTCGATCGAGCTGGTCGTCGCGTTGCTCGGGGTGCTCAAGGCCGGCAGCGCGTACCTGCCGATCGAGCCCGGCACGCCACCTGCCCGGATCACCCAGCTGCTCCGGGACTCGGGTGCGCCCGTGTGCCTGGTGGAGCCCCGGGTGGCGGGCGTCGTGACCGAGGCCGGCAGCCGGGCCCTGCTCGTCCCGATGCGGCAGTCCGCCGCGCGCGGGCCGGTCCCGGCTCCGATGGTCGACCCCGGCCACCTGGCCGCCGTCTACTACACCTCGGGATCGACGGGACGGCCCAAGGGCGTCGCCTGCACGCACGGCGGCTGGGTCAACCGGATGCACTGGATGCAGCGCCACCACCCGCTCGGTGCGGGGGAGACGGTGCTGCACAAGACGACCATCACCTTCGACGACGCCGCGGTGGAGATCTTCTGGCCGCTGATGTCCGGGGCCACGGTGGCGGTGCTCGGCCCGGGACGGCACCGCGACCCGCGCGCGATCGCGGACGCGGTGATCCGGTACCACGCGGTGCACGTGCAGTTCGTCCCGAGCATGCTCGAGCTGTTCCTGGACACGGTCACCGGCGCGGACGTCCGGCGGATGCCCGCGTTGCGCAGCGTGCTCTCCAGCGGCGAGGCGCTGCGACCGGAGCTCGCCGGCCGGTTCCGCGAGGTGTTCGGCGAGTCGGTCGTGCTGGACAACACCTGGGGCGCCACGGAAGTGTCCATCGACTCCACCTGCCACGTCTGCCGGAGCGAGGACGCGACCGGCACCGCGGTCCCGATCGGCAGGCCGATCGACAACAACGAGGTGCGGGTGCTCGACCCGCGGTTCGAAGAGGTGCCGGTCGGCGTACCCGGCGAGCTCTGCATCGGCGGGGCCGGGCTCGCCCGCGGCTATCTCGGCGACCCCAGGCGGACCGCGGAGGTCTTCGTGCCCCACCCGGAACGAGCGGGCGAGCGGTTGTACCGGACCGGCGACTGGGGCAGGCGCGGCCGCGACGGTGTGCTGGTGTTCCTGCGCCGCAAGGACGATCAGGTGAAGATCCGCGGGGTCCGGGTCGAGCTGGGCGAGGTGGAACACGCGTTGCGCGCCCACCCGGCGGTGGCCGACGCCGTCGTCGTCGCCTGGACCGCGGCCCCGGGGGACAAGCGGCTGGCCGGGTACGTCGTCGCCGGCTGCTCGTCCCGGGAACTGCTCGAGCACGCCCGCGCCGTGCTCCCGGTGTACGCGGTACCCGGCTCGATCACGGTGCTCGACGCCCTGCCGAGACTGCCCAGCGGAAAGCTGGACCGGAAGAACCTGCCCGAGCCGGCGGTGACCGGCCACGAGGACTCCTTCCTCGCGCCGCGCACCGCCACCGAGAAGGTGCTGGCCGGGATCTGGGCGGACGTGCTCGGGCGCGACCGGGTGGGCGTCGAGGACGACTTCTTCGCCATCGGCGGTCACTCCCTGCTGGCCACGCGGGCGATCGCGCGGATGCGGCAGGCCTTCGTGGCCGAGCTGCCGTTGACGCTGATCTTCGAGCGACCGACCGTCGCGCGGATGGCCGAGGCGATCGAGGAGATCGTGCTGGCCGAGGTGGCCGGGCTCACCGATGCCGAGGCTCGCGAGCTGCTGAGCTGATCCGGCCGGAGCGAGTTCGGCCGTAGGAAGGGAAAGGTACCGAGATGTCGGAGAACGAGGCCGGGACGGACCGCTACGTGGTGGTCGTCAACGACGAGGAGCAGTACTCGATCTGGCCGGAGGGCAAGGACGTGCCCGCGGGCTGGCGCACCGACGGCGCCGCCGGGTCCAAAGAGGACTGCCTGCGGCACGTCGAGGAGGTCTGGATCGACATGCGCCCCCTCAGTCTCCGCCGGAAGATGGCCGACCGGCAAGCCACGGCCAACGGCTGAGCGACCCACGAGACGGACCGGACGCGAGGAAGCGATGACCACGACGTCGAACGAACCCCGAGAGCTTTCGGCCGCGCAGCGTGCGCTGGCGCTGCAGCGGCTGCGTGGCATCCGCGGTGGCACCGCGGACGAGCCGATGACCGTGCCATCCGGTACGCCGGTGCCGCTTTCGCCGGTGCAGCACGGCTTGTGGGTGGTCGAGCAGTTCCTCGACGACAACTCGCTCTACGGCGTGCACCGGAGCCTGTGGCTGCGGGGCGAACTCGACGTGGTGGCCCTGCGCGCCGGTCTCGACCGGCTGGTGGCGCGGCACGAGACGCTGCGCACCACCTACACCGGTGACACGGTGCCGCGGCAGCAGGTCGCTGCCGCCCGCGAAGCGGACTTCGTGGTGACGGACCTCGCCGGCCTCCCCGCGCCGGAGAGCCGGCAGCGTGCCCTCGACCTGGCCGGTGCCGAGCTCGGCACCCCGTTCGACCTCGGCACCGGGCCGACGCTGCGGGCCAGGCTGTTCCGGACGGGGCCTGCCGAGCACCTGCTGGTGCTGAACATGCACCACCTGGTCAGCGACGCCTGGTCCTGCACCGTGCTGGGACGCGATCTCGGTGAGCTCTACGCGTCCGAAGTGGCGGGACGCGCGCCGGAGCTGCCCGAGCTGGCGATCCAGTACGGCGACTACGCGTACTGGCAAATGCGCAGGCTCGCCGGGCCGCTGCGGGAGGAGCAGCTCGGGTACTGGCGGGCGGCGCTCGACGGGGTCGCGCCGGTGCTGCGGCTGCCGGCCGACCGGCGGCACCCGGCGCGGCCGTCCTACCGGGCCGGCCGCGCGCGGCGGTCGCTCGACGCCGAGCTGGCCGCGGCGGTGCGCCGGCTCGCCCACGAGCGGGGCGTGACGCTGTTCTCCCTGTTGATGACCGCGTTCGCCGTGGTGCTGGGCCGGTGCGCGGGCCAGGACCGGTTCGCGGTCGGCTCGCTCACCTCGGGACGGGAACGCCCCGAGGTCGAGCACCTGATCGGGATGTTCGCCAACACCGTGGCGATCCCGGTCGACCTGTCCGGGAACCCGACGTTCGGCGAACTGCTGCAGGGGACCCGGCGGGCCGTGCTCGGCGCGCTGGGCCACCAGGACGTGTCGTTCGAGGACGTGGTGGCCGCGGTGCGCCCGGAGCGGGAACCCGGCCGCAGCCCGCTGTTCCAGGTGCTGTTCCAGCTGGTGGAGGTCGACGACGAGCGATGGCGGTTCGGCGACCTCGACGTGCGGGCCGCCGAGACGCACAACGGGCTCGGCAAGGTCGATCTCGCCCTCTACGGCATTCACGACGGCGGCCGGCTCGACCTCGAGATCGAGTACGCGCACGACGTCTTCGACCACACCACCGCGCTGCGCTACGCCGACCGGGTCGCCGCGGTGCTCGCGCAGGTCGTGCTCGTCCCGGACGCTCCGCTGTCCACTGTGGACGTCATGTCCCCCGCCGAGCGGCAGCTGGTGGTGCGGGAGTGGAACGACACGGCGGCGGAAGTGCCGCGCGTGACCTTGGCGGAGTTGTTCGAGTCGGTGGCCGGGCGGGTGCCGGACTCGGCGGCCGTGGTGGACACCGACGGTTCGGTGACGACGTACGCCGAATTGAACGCGCGGGCGAACCGGCTCGCCCACCACCTGCGAGACCGCGGGGTGGGCTGCGAGTCGGTCGTCGGCGTCTGCCTGGAGTCCGGGGTCGACCAGCTGGCGGCCCTGCTGGCGGTGGTGAAGTCCGGGGGCGCCTACCTGCCGCTCGATCCGGACCACCCGGCGGACCGGCTCGGGTTCATGCTGACCGACACCGGTGCGCGCATCGTGGTCACCGCGGCGCACCTCGCCGGGGCACTGCCTCGGGAACACGTCGGGGACCTGGTTCTGGTGGACGACGACCGGGCGGCCATCCAGGAGTGCCCGGCCACCGACCCGGTGGCGGTGATCGGCCCGGACAACTTGGTGTACGTGATGTACACGTCGGGGTCGACGGGACGGCCGAAGGGCGTGATGGTTTCGCACCACGGCCTGGTGAACTACCTGTGGTGGGCGATCGAAGGGTATGGCCTCGAGGGCGCTTCGGGTGCGCTGATGGTGGGTTCGGTTGCGGTGGATCTGTCGGTGCCGAACTTCTTCCTGCCTTTGATCGGCGGCAAGGACGTCACCCTGTTGCCGCCGGACCGCAGCCTGTCGGCGTTGGCGGAAACGCTCGGCGGCCCTGGTGACTTCTCGTTGCTGAAGCTCACCCCCGGGCACCTGGATCTGGTGCGGGCGACGCTGGGTGCGAGTTCCACTGTGGACTCGGTGCGGACGTTCGTGGTCGGCGCCGACGAGGTCCGGCCGGAGACGGTGGCCGCATGGCGGAGGATCGCACCGAACGCGCGGATCATCGACGAATACGGACCCACCGAAACCGTGGTCGGCTGCTCCACCTACGTGATCGGCGACGATTTCGACCCGGCCACGCCGGTGTCGATCGGCAAACCCATTGCCAACACCCGGATGTACGTCCTCGGCCAGCACCTGGCACCGGTGCCGATCGGGGCCGTGGGCGAGTTGTGCATCGGTGGTTTCGGGGTGGCGCGGGGGTACTGGCGGCGGGCGGGGTTGACGGCGGAGAAGTTCGTGCCGGATCCGTTCGGTCCGGCCGGCACGCGGATGTACCGGACCGGTGATCTGGCCCGGTTCCGCGCGGACGGGAACCTGGAGTTCCTGGGCCGGGTGGATCATCAGGTCAAGATCCGGGGCTATCGGGTGGAGCTGGGGGAGATCGAGGCCCGGTTGCTCCGCCACGAGCAGGTCCGCGAAGCCGTCGTGCTGGCCACCGAGGATACCGCCGGGCACAAGCGGCTCGCCGCCTACGTGGTGGCCGAAACCGACACCGCGGCACTCCGGGACTTTCTCGCCGGGGCCCTGCCCGACCACATGATCCCCGCTACCTGGACGCTGCTGGCGCGGATGCCGCTGACCCAGGCCGGCAAGATCGACCGGACCGCGCTCGCCGCGCTGTCGAGCGATCCGGCACCCGGTCCGGCGGACCACGCCGCGCCGGGCACGCCGGCCGAGACCGTGCTCGCCGAGATCTGGGCGGACGTGCTCGGCCTGGAGCGGGTCGGGACCGACCAGGACTTCTTCCGCCTCGGCGGTGACTCCATCCTCGCCATCCGGATCACCGCGGCGGCCCGGCGAGCGGGCCTGCACCTCACCGTCCGGCAGGTCTTCGAGAACCGCACCGTGGCCGCACTGGCCGCGGCCGTCGCGGACACCGCCGTGGTCGCGGTCGCGGCCGAGCAGGGGACCGTTTCCGGGCCGCTGCCGCTGACCCCGATGCTGAAGTGGTTCACCGAGACCCACGGCGGGCTCGACCACTACAACCAGTCCGTGCTCGTGACCTGCGAGCCGTCGGTCGACCCCGGCATCCTCTCCGCGGCGCTCTGCGCACTGGCCGACCACCACGACGCGCTCCGCACCCGGTTGTCCCGCTCGGCCGGCTCGTGGCGCGCCGAGATCGTCGCGGCCCACGACCGTGGCCCGCTCCGGACCGTCGACCTGTCCGCGATCCCCGCGGCCGACCGGGACGAGGCCCGGACCCGGATCGCCACCGAGGTCCAGTCGAGCCTCTCGGTCGGCCAGGCCCGTCTCCTGCGCGCCGTGCTCTTCACCGGGGCGGGTCCGGACACCCTCCTCGTCGCGGCGCACCACATCGCCGTCGACACCGTGTCCTGGAGCATCCTGCTCGAGGACCTCGCCACGGCCTGCCGGCAGCTCGAGGCCGGCCTGCCGGTCCGGCTGGGTGCCAAGACGACCTCCTACCGGCAGTGGGCGGGCCTGGTCGCCGAGCGTGCCGGGACCGTCGGGACCGAAGCCCCGGCGCCTGCTCCGCTGCCGGTCGACCTCGACGACGGCCCGGACGCCGAGCAGTTCACGGAGGCGGCCGAGGTCGCGTTGCCGGCCGAGCTGACCGACACGTTGCTGCGCCGGACGACGGCGGCCTACCGCACCGAGATCAACGACGTGCTGCTCACCGCGCTGGCCCGCACGTTCGCCGGCTGGACCGGTGAGCCCGGGCTGGTCGTCGACGTCGAGGGGCACGGCCGCGACCCGTTCCTCGACGACGTGGACCTGACCCGCACCGTCGGCTGGTTCACCTCGATCCGCCCGGTGCTGCTGCCCGTGCCGCGACCGGACTGGGACAGCTGCCTCAAAGCGGTCAAGGAAAGCCTGCGCACGACGTCGGACGGACCGCGGGCCACCGCGCAGGTGTCGTTCAACTACCTGGGCCGGCTGGACCGGCCCGGCGGTGACGCCGGACGGTTCCGGCTGCTGGCCGAGGACCTCGGCGCGACCAGAGCCCCGGGCGCCGGGCGGCCGTACCTGCTGGAGATCACCGCGGCCGTCGTCGACGACCGGCTCCGGATCTCCCTGAGCTACTCGAGCCGGCGCTACCGGCGCGCCACCGTCACCCGCCTGGCCGAGGCGTTCGCGGCCGCTCTTGCCGCGGTGGCCGAGCATTGCACTTCCGGAGCACGGGGAGTCACGCCGAGCGACTTCCCGCTCGCCGGCTTGCCGCAGTCCACTCTGGACACACTGGTGGCCGGGCTCGGCAGCTCGCCCGACCCGATCGAGGTCGGTGACATCGCCGACCTCTATCCGCTCTCGCCCTTGCAACAGGGCATGTTGTTCCGTTCGGTGTACGACCCCGGCTCGCAGGACTACCTCGAGCAGAACGGGTTCGTGGTCCGGGGCCCGCTGGACGCCGACGCGTTCGAGGCCGCGTGGCAGCTGGTCGCCGACCGGCACGCGGTGCTGCGCAGCCGGTTCGTCTGGGCGGGGTTGCCGCACCCGCTGCAGGTCGTGCGCACCGGCGGGCGGATCCGGGCCGCCCGCCTCGACTGGTCCAAAGTGGACCCCGCCGACGTGCCCGAGTGGTTCGACCGCCTGACCCGGGCGGAGCGCGCCGTGGGGTTCGACCTCACGGCCGAGTGCCCCGCGCGGCTCGCGATCGCCACCCGCGCGCCGGACGAGCACTACGTGCTGTGGTCCTTCCACCACATCGTGCTCGACGCGTGGAGCGTGACCGCGGTGCTGGACGAGGTGGCCGAGGCCTACCTGAGCCTGCGCGACGGGCGTGCACCCGTCCTGCCCGAGGTGGTGCCGTTCCGCGACCACATCGCCTGGATCGCCCGGCAGGACCGGGCCGCCGACGCCGCGTTCTGGCGAGCCGAGCTCGCCGGTCTGCCCGGCCCGACCGTGCTGCCCAGCGCCTTCGCCGCCGGGGACCCGGGAGTCGGCCGGGTGCCGGCGACGGTGCCTGCCGAGGTCGTCGCCGCGGTCCGGCAGCTGGCGCTGCGCAGCGGGTGCACGGTCGGCACGGTCGTGCACGCCGCGTGGGCGCTGCTGCTGAGCCGGTACACCGGCGAGACCGACGTCGTGTTCGGCAGCACCGTGACCGGCCGGGCCACCGGCGTGCCCGGCGCCGACCGGATCGTCGGGATGCTGATCAACACGCTGCCCACCCGGGTCGACGTCGACCCGGACCTGCCGGTGCCCGCGTACCTGGCCGCCGTGCACGACAAGCAGCTCGCCCTGCGTGAGCGCGAACACTGCGGCCTGGTCGACATCCAGCACGCCACGACCGTCCCGGCCGGCACCGCGCTGTTCGACAACGTGCTCGTCTACGAGAGCTTCCCGCCGGGCGGGGAGCCGGTGCGTGCGTTGGGGGTCGCCCCGTACGGCCCGGTGACCGAGCAGACCGACTGCCCGCTCGTGGTCGAGGTCGGGCACCACGAAACCCTCGAGCTCGTCGCCACCTACCACCGCGCCCGGTTCGACCGGGACACCTGCGTCCGCCTGCTCGCCACCTTCCAGAACCTGCTCGCCGGCCTGGCCGCCGAGCCGCGCGCCCGGCTCCGGGACGTGCCCACCCTGTCGCCCGCCGAGCGCGAGCTGGTCCTCCGTCAGGGGAACGACACCGCGATGGCCGTGCCGCGGACGACGCTGGGGGAGCTGTTCGGGACCGCGGTCGCGCGGACACCGGAGGCGTCCGCGGTGGTGGACGTCGACGGTTCGGTGACGACCTACGCCGAGCTGGACACGAGGGTCAACCGGCTGGCGCACCACCTGCGCGAGCGTGGCGTGGGCGGCGAATCGATCGTCGGCGTGTGCGTCGAGCCCGGGGTGGACATGCTGGTGGCGCTGCTGGGCGTGGTGAAGGCCGGCGGCGCCTACCTGCCGCTGGATCCGGAACACCCCGCGGACCGGCTGGGTTTCATGCTCGCCGACACCGCGTCCCCGATCGTGGTGACGCAGAGTGCGTTCGGCTCGCTCATCGGCTCGGTGTTCGGTGGCGACCTGGTGCTGCTCGACGGTGACCGCGCGGCGATCGACGCCTGCCCGGCCACCCATCCCGAGCCCGTGATCGGGCCGGACAACCTGGTGTACGTGATGTACACGTCGGGGTCGACGGGACGGCCGAAGGGCGTGATGATCTCCCACCACGGCTTGGTGAACTACCTGTGGTGGGCGGTCGAGGGATACGGGCTGGGCGGCGGTTCCGGCGCGCCGCTGCTGGGTTCCATCGCCTTCGACCTCTCGGTGCCGAACTTCTTCCTGCCTTTGATCGGCGGCAAGGACGTCACCCTGCTGCCACCGGACCGCAGCCTGTCGGCCTTGGCCGAACTGCTGGCCCGGCCCGGCGACTTCAGCCTGCTCAAGCTGACCCCCGGCCACCTGGACGTCCTGCGCGGCATCCTCGGTGACCGGGCCACGGTCGATTCGGTGCGGACGTTCGTCGTCGGTGCCGACGAGGTCCGGCCGGAGACGGTGGCGGCGTGGCGCCGGGTCGCGCCGAACGCCCGCATCATCGACGAATACGGGCCCACCGAAACCGTGGTCGGCTGCTCCACCTACGTGATCGGCGACGATTTCGACCCCGCGCAGCCGGTCTCCATCGGCAAGCCCATCGGCAACATCCGGATGTACGTGCTCGACGACCACCTCGAGCCGGTGCCCACCGGGGTCGTCGGGGAGCTGTGCATCGCCGGGTTCGGCGTCGCGCGCGGGTACTGGCGGCGGCCGGCGCTGACCGCGGGCGCGTTCGTCCCCGACATCCGCCCGGACACGCCCGGCGCCCGGATGTACCGCACCGGCGACCTGGCCCGGCACCGTCCCGACGGGAACCTCGAGTTCCTCGGCCGCATCGACCACCAGGTCAAGGTCCGCGGCTACCGCGTCGAACTCGGCGAGGTCGAGGCGAGGTTGCTGCTGCACGAGCAGGTCAGCGAGGCCGTCGTGGACGCCCGGCCCGACGCCGCCGGTCACCGGCGGCTCGTCGCCTACGTCGTGGCCCACGCCGGGCGCCCGCTGGACACCGCGCGCCTGCGGGACTTCGTGGCCGCCGCGCTGCCCGAATACATGGTGCCCAGCACCTGGCTGGTGCTCGACCGGATGCCGCTCACGCAGGCGGGCAAGGTCAACCGCAAGATCATGCCGGACCCCGGCCACACCCGGAGTGCCGCGGCGGACTACGTCGCGCCGCGCACCCCGAGCGAGCGGCTGCTGGCCGAGGTGATGGCCGGCGTGCTCGGGGTGGACCGGGTCGGCGCCGACGACGACTTCTTCCTGCTGGGCGGCGATTCGATCCGGGCCATCGAAGTCCTCGGCCGGATCCGCCAGGCCGGTGCGCCGCTCACGCTGCGGCAGATCTTCGAGCACCGGACCGTGGCCGCGCTGGCGGGCGAGGTCAGTCCCGGGGACGTGGCGCCGGTGCGCATCCCCGCGCGCCCGGCGACCGGTCCGGTCCCGCTTTCCCCGGTGCAGCACGGGTTGTGGGTGGTCGATCAGTTCCTGGCGAACAACGCGCTCTACAGCGTCTACCGCGGCCTGTGGCTGCGCGGCGAGCTGGATGTCCCCGCGCTGCGCCTCGCCCTCGACGAGCTGGTGCGCCGGCACGAGATCCTCCGCACCACGTTCACCGGCGGCGCCGAACCGGCGCAGGTGATCGGCGACGTGCGGCCCGCGGCGTTCGAGGTCGTCGAGTGCACCGACCGGGCCCACGCGGCGGCGGCGGCCGAGGAGGAGCTGCGCCGTCCGTTCGATCTGGCCGACGGGCCGCTGTTCCGCACCACGTTGTTCGGCGTCGGTGCCCGTGAGCACCTGCTGCTGCTCAACACGCACCACCTGCTGAACGACGACTGGTCGGTGCTCGCTCACGAGCTTCGCGAGCTGTACGCCGCCGCCACGATCGGGACGGCGGCGACGTTGACCGAGCCGCTCGTGCAGTACGGCGACTACGCGCACTGGCAGGCCGCCCGCATCTCCGGCGAGGTGCGTGCGCAGCAGCTCGCGTACTGGCGGGCCGCGCTCGGCACCCTGTCGCCGGCCCTGCGGCTGCCGACCGACCGACCGCACCCGGCACGACCCACCTACCGCGCCGCCACCGTGCGTGGCACGGTGCCGGCGGAGCTGACCGGCGCGCTGCGCCGAGTCGCGCGGGAACACGGCGTGACGATGTTCTCGCTGTTGCTGACGGCGTTCGAAGTGCTGCTGGGCCGCTGCGGCGGGCAGGACCGGTTCGCGGTGGGCTCACTGGTGTCCGGCCGGGACCGTGCCGACCTCGCCGGATCGATCGGGATGTTCGCCAACACCGTGGCCATCCCGGCGGACCTGTCCGGTGACCCGGCCATCGGCGCGCTGCTGGCCAGGACCCAGGCGGCCATGGTCGAGGTCCTCGACCACCAGGACGTCTCGTTCGAGGACGTGGTGGCCGCGGTGCGGCCGGCCCGGGAAGCCGGGCGGAACCCGCTGTTCCAGGTGCTGTTCCAGCTGTACCAGCCGGACGACGCGCTGTGGCGGCTGGGGGATCTCGACGTCGAGCCCGCCGATCTGGACAGCGGGTCCGGCAAACTCGACCTGAGCCTGTTCGCGGTGGACCGGGCCGAGCTGGTCGAACTGGAGCTGCGGTACGCGACCGACTTGTTCGACCCGGCTTCCGCCTCGCGCATGGTGCGCCGGCTCGTCGCCGTCCTGGAGAGCATGGCCGCGGATCCGGCCGCTCGGCTGTCCACTGTGGACGTCATGGGACCCGCGGAGCGGCAGCTGGTCGTCCGGGAGTGGAACGACACGGCGGCGGAGGTGCCGTGGGCGACGCTGGCGGAGTTGTTCCAGACCGCGGTCGCGCGGACACCGGAGGCGCCCGCGGTGGTGGACGTCGACGGTTCGGTGACGACCTACGCCGAGCTGAACGCGCGGGCGAACCGGCTTGCCCAGCACCTCCGTCACCTCGGCGTCGAAGCCGAATCCGTGGTCGGCGTGTGCCTCGAGCCCGGGCTGGACGTCCTGATCACGTTGCTGGCGGTGGGAAAGGCGGGCGGCGCCTACCTCCCCCTTGATCCGGAGCACCCGGCCGGTCGCCTCGAGTTCGTGCTGGCCGACTCGGCCACCCGGCTGATCGTCACCCGGCGCAAGCTCGCCGGGATCCTGCCGGACGCCTTCGCCGGCCGGATGGTGCTGATCGACCACGATCGCGCGGCCATCCAGGAGTGCCCGGCCACCGATCCGGTGGCGGTGATCGGTCCGGAGAACCTGGTGTATGTGATGTACACGTCGGGGTCGACGGGACAGCCGAAGGGCGTGATGATCTCCCACCACGGCCTGGTGAACTACCTGTGGTGGGCGATCGAGGGGTACGGCCTCGGTGGTGCGTCGGGCGCGCCGATGGTGGGTTCGGTCGCGGTGGATCTGTCGGTGCCGAACTTCTTCCTGCCCTTGATCGGCGGCAAGGACGTGACGTTGCTGCCGCCGGACCGCAGCCTGTCCGCGTTGGCGGAACTGCTCACCAAGCCCGGGGACTTTTCGCTGGTGAAGCTCACCCCGGGGCACCTGGATCTGGTGCGCGCCACGATGGGAGCCGACGCGGTCGTCGATTCCGTGCGGACGTTCGTGGTCGGTGCCGACGAGGTCCGGCCGGAGACGGTGGCGGCCTGGCGCACGGTGGCGCCGAACGCGCGGATCATCGACGAATACGGGCCCACCGAAACCGTGGTGGGGTGTTCGACGTATGTGATCGGCGACGATTTCGATCCGGCCAGGCCGGTGTCGATCGGCAAACCCATTGCGAACACGCGGATGTACGTGCTCGACGGCGGCTTGGCACCGGTGCCGGTGGGTGTCGTGGGCGAGTTGTGCATCGGCGGTTTCGGGGTCGCGCGGGGCTATTGGCGGCGGGCGGGGTTGACGGCGGAGAAGTTCGTGCCGGATCCCTTTGGTCCGGCGGGGACGAGGATGTACCGGACCGGTGATCTGGCCCGGTTCCGCGCGGACGGGAACCTGGAGTTCCTCGGCCGGGCCGACCACCAGGTCAAAATCCGCGGCTACCGGGTGGAGCTGGGGGAGATCGAGACCCGGTTGCTCCGCCACGACCAGGTCAGCGAAGCCGTCGTGACCGCACGACCCGATTCCGCCGGGCACAAGCGGCTCGCCGCCTACGTCGTCTGCCACGCCGGACAGGACCTCGACACCGAAGCGCTGCGCAGCTTCGCGGCCGCCGCGCTGCCCGAGCACATGGTGCCGGTCCGCTGGACGGTGCTCGACCACCTGCCCCTGACTCCGGCGGGGAAGATCGACCGTGACGCGCTGCCGGATGCGGACCACACCACGCCCGCCGAGGCCGTCGGCCGGGTGCCCGGCACGGCGACCGAGCGCCTGCTCGCCGAGCTGTGGGCCGAGGCACTCGGCGTCGGCCAGGTCGGCGTGGACGGTGACTTCTTCCACCTCGGTGGCGACTCGATCCTCGCCATCCGGCTCACCGAGCGGGCGCACCAGGCCGGGTTGCGGATCACCGTCCGGCAGATCTTCGAGCACCGCACCATCGCCGCGCTCGCCGGTGTGGTCGAACCGGTGCCCGCCGCGGAAACGCCGGTGGAACCCGCCGCGCCGGACGGATTCCCCTTGTCCGGACTGCCCGCCGGCCTGCTCGAGCGGTTGACCGCGGACAGCGACGTCGAGGACGTCTACCGGCTCACCCCGCTCCAGGCCGGCATGCTGGTCGAGTCGCTGGGAGCCGCCGGCCGGGACCCGTACTTCCGGCAGTGGGCTTACGACCTCGACGGCGACCTCGACGTCGGCGCGTTCACCCGCAGCTGGCAGCACGTGATCGACCGGCACACCGTGCTGCGCACCCGGTTCGCCTGGGAGGGGCTGCCGCACCCGGTCCAGGTGGTCTGCGGCACGTTCCCGGTGCTGTTCGAGCGCTGGGACGCCCGTTCGGTCCCGCCCGGTGAGCGCACCGCGTGGCTGGAGCGGCTGCTGAGCGACGAGCGGGACAGCGGCATCGAACTGGATGTCTCGCCACCGTCCCGGTTCCTGCTGGTGCGCACCGGGGAACGCGGCCACCGGTTCGTCTGGAACACCCATCACATCCTGCTCGACGGATGGAGCCACGCCGTCGTCATGGCGGAGGTGTTCGCCGCCTATGCCGCGTTCACCGCCGGTGAGCGGCCGAGCCTGCCCGAGGTGACCCCGTTCCGGTCGTTCGTCGAATGGCTGGACCGGCAGGCCGAAGACGGTCCCGGGTACTGGCGCCGCGCGTTGGCCGGCGTCATCGAACCGACGCCGCCGCCCGCCGCCCGGCCCACCGGTCACCCGAGTGCCCCGGGCGTGACCGGCCGCGAGCTGCCGGCAGCGCTCGCCACCGACCTGGACGCCGCGGCGCGGCGGTACGGGGTCACGGTGGGCACGCTGGCGCAGGCCGCCTGGGCGTTGCTGCTCAGCGGCTACAGCGACCGGCCCGAGGTGATCTTCGGGATCACCGTCGCGGGCCGCGCCGCGGAGCTGCCGGGGATCTCCCGCATGGTGGGCATGCTGATGAACACGGTGCCCGCACGGGTGCCGGTCGCCGGTTCGCTCGGCGTCGAGGACTGGCTCCGGCGGTTGCACGAGCAGCAGGTGGCCCGCTACCCGCACGATCACCACGCCCTGACCGACATCCACCGCTGGTCGGCGATCCCCGGTGGGACGCGCCTGTTCGAGACCAGGTTCGTGTTCGAGACCGGCGTCGACGCCGAACGGCCGGGGACGGACGGCTTGGTCGTCACCGAGGCCGGCGCGACCGACGGCGAATCGGAATATCCGCTGGTGCTCGCGCTCAGCAGGGGCGCACGCCTGCAGGTCGCCGTCAAGTACGACCGGGCGTGGTACACCGAGCCGGCCGGGGAGCGGCTGCTCGACGAGTACGTGGACCTCCTGCGGACGGTGGCGACGGCCGAGCCGGAGCTGCCGGTCGCCGCGATCGCGCTGCCCCGCGGCGAGACGAACTGGGCCGGCCGCCCGGGCGGCGACCAGGCGCGGACGGCGGCCGCACGGGTGGCCCCGCGCACACCGGCGGAACGCGATGTCGCCGGGATCTGGGCGGAAGTCCTGCGGATCGACCGGGTGGCCGAGATCGGCGTGCACGACGACTTCTACGACCTCGGCGGCGACTCCATCCTGGTCTTCCAGGTGGTGACCCGTGCCCGGAAGGCGGGCCTGCCCGTGAGCGTGCGGCAGGCACTGCGCCACCGCACCATCGCGGAGCTGGTCGAGGCCGCGGAAACCGCCGCGGCGGCCGAAGCCGCACCGGAAGCGGCAGGACTCGCCGGGGACGGCGGTGCGACGCCGCTGACGCCGACGTTGCTGCGGTTCCTGGCCTGCGACCTCGACCACCGGCACCACAACCAGTCGATGCTGCTGTCCTGGCGCTCGGCGCCGGACGCCGAGGTGCTCGAGCGCGCCCTGCAAGCGGTGGTGGACCGGCACGAGGCCCTGCGGTTCCGGCTGCGCATCGACCCGCACCGGCAGCTGGACCCGGCCGGAACCGTTCCCGTCCGCCTCCGGGTGGTGGACCTGGCCGGTGTCGCGGCCGGCGAGCAAGCCGAGGCTGTGCGGCTGACCGGCGACGAGCTCAACGCCGCGATGGACCTCGACGGCGGGCGGCTGGTCAACGCCGCGCTGTTCACCGGGGCCGGGGCGGCCCGGTTGCTGATCGCCGTGCACCACATGGCGGTGGACTCGATGTCGTGGCCGATCCTGCTCGAGGACCTGACGGAGGCCTACCGGTCGCTGGCCGCCGGCGAGCCCGTGCGGCTGCCGGAGCCGTCGACGTCCTACCGGCAGTGGGCACGGCGGCTGGCCGAGCACACCGGCAGCCCCCGGTTCGCGGACGAGTCCGGGTACTGGCTCGCCGCCCGTCCGGCGGTGGCCGCGCTCCCGACCGACCGGTTGAACGGGCTGAACGTCCAGGCCGCCCAGCGGGTTGTGCGGACGACGCTGCCCGCCGATGTGACCGAAGCGCTGCTCCGCTCGGCGCGGGGGCCGCTCGGCTGCCGGATCGACGAGCTGCTGCTGACGGCGGTGGCCACGGCCCTCGCCGGCTGGTCCGGCTCGTCCGAGGTCTTGCTCGACGTCGAGCGGCACGGTCGTGAGGCGGTGTCCGACGACGTCGACCTCGGCCGGACGGTGGGCTGGTTCACCGCGGTGCACCCGTTGTTCCTGCACCTGCCGGAACGCGGCGGGGCGCGACGGCGGGCGGTCGCCGTCCGGGAACAGGTGCGCGCGGTGCCGTCCGGAGGCCTCGGCTACGGCTTGGCGCGGTACCTGCGCGAGGACACGGCACGGATCTTGGCGGACCGGCAGGCCGCCCAGGTCGTCTTCACCTACCACGGGCAGCGGCACTCGACCGCGGCAGACCCCGGCGCGCTGTTCGACGTCGTGACGGTGGGCGGCCCGGGGCAGACGCGTGATCCGGCCGGCCGCCGCTCGCACCTGCTCGAGGTGGACACGGAGGTGGTGGACGGGCAGGCGGTGGTCAGCTGGACGTACGCGAGCGGCTTGCACGACGAGGGGACCATCGCCGGGGTGGCCGAAGACTGCGCGGCCGAACTGACCGAGCTGGCCCGGGCCGGTGACCGGCCCGGGGTGCGGCCGCGCGGCGACGCCGGCCGGTTGCTCGACCGGGTGTTCCCGCACGCGCCCGGGCTGGTCTTGCCGATGGCCCGCAACCGGGTGCCCGGGCTGAGCGTGGCGCTGATCGTCGACGGCGAGTTGCATGGCGCGTGGGGCCACGGGGTCACCGGCGGCGACCCGGGCGGGCCGGTCACCGCGGCCACCGCGTTCCAGGCCTGCTCGGTGAGCAAGTACGTGACCACGCTCGGGGTCCTCCGCCTCGTCCAGGACGGCCGGCTCGACCTCGACGAGGACGTCAACCGGTACCTGACCGGGTGGCGGCTGCCGCCCGCGGGTGCCGGTGACCCGCCGGTGTCGTTGCGCCAGATCCTCAGCCACACGGCCGGGTTGTCGGAGTTCCGCCTGCCCGGCTACCCCCGCGGCGGCGCGGTGCCGTCGCTCACCGACATCCTGGACGGCGTGCCGCCGGCGAACACCCCGCCGATCCGGCGGGAACGCCCGGCCGGTTCGGGTTTTCTCTACTCCTGCGGCAACTTCTCGGTGGTCCAGCAGGTGGTGACCGACGTGACCGGCCGTCCGTTCGCCGAGGTGATGCGGTCGCTGGTGCTCGAGCCGCTCGGCATGCGCGACAGCGGGTTCGAGCAGGACTTCCCGGACACCGCCGACGTCCAGGTCGCGCACGGCCACAAGCCGGACGGCAGCCCGTACGCCGGCGGCTGGCTGCTCTTCCCCGAGGCGGCCTCCAGCGGGCTGTGGTGCACCCCGGCCGACCTGGCCAAGGTGTCGGTGGAGGTCATGCGCGCGGTGACCGGGGCACCCGCCGCCTTCCTCGACCGGTCGCTGGCGCTGGCGATGGTCGGCCCGACGAGCGCCGAATACGGGCTGGGCTGCGCGGTCACCAGGGAAGACGGCGCGCACTGGTTCGGCCACCCGGGCGACAAGCGCTCGCACCAGTGCTTCACGGCGACCGACCTGAACACCGGGACCGGGCTCGTCGTGGCGGCCAACATCGGCGGTGAGGCGCCCCTGATGGCCGATCTGATCAACGAGCTCGGGGTCCACATCCGTTACCTGATCGACTAAAAGGAAGCTCCACAATGGACGAATCGCGTGACTGGCGTCTCGTGGCGGTCTCGGCCGCCACGCCGGCGGAGTTCCGGCGCGCCGCCGCGGCACTGGCGGACGACCTCGCGCTGCGGCCGTCGGCGCCGCTCGGCGGGCAGGCCGGACCGGTGGCGCCGCGGCCGGACGCGCGCTACCGGCGCGCGTTCGTGGCCGGCGACACCACCGAAGCGGTCCGGCGGCTGCGCCGGCTCGGGCCGGGAACCGGGCCGGTGGCCGACGGACCGGGCGTGGTCTTCCTGATCCCCGGGGTCGGCGACCACTACGCCGGGATGGGACGCGGGCTCTACCGCCGCGAGCCGGTGTTCCGGAAGTGGCTGGACCGGTGTGCCGAGCTCCTGATCGGCGAGCTCGGGTTCGACCTGCGCGCCGAGCTGTACCCCGACCGGCCGGACCCGCGCCCCGCCCCGGCCGGTACCCACCCCAGCGGAATCGACCTGACGAAGCTGCTCGACCGGTCCGGCGGGCACCGCCCGATCGAGCGCACCCTGGTCGCCCAGCCCGTCGTCTTCGCCGTGGAGTACGCGCTGGCCAGGCTGCTGCTCAGCTGGGGGATCACGCCGGCGGCCATGCTCGGCTACAGCATCGGCGAGTACGTCGCCGCGACCGTCGCCGGCGTGCTGACGCTCGAGGACGCGCTGGTGCTGGTGGCCAGGCGGGCCAAGCTCGTCGAGACCGTGGCCCCCGGCGGGATGCTCGTGGTGATGCTCGGCCGCGAAGCCCTCGCGGCGTACCTGGGCAGCGAACTCTCGCTCGCCGCGGTGAACGGGCCGCAGCTGTGCGTCGCCGCCGGCCCGTTGCCCGCTCTGCGGCACCTGGAACAGCGGCTGACCGCCGACGGCGTCGCGAGCGTCCGGGCCGGCACCCGCCACGCGTTCCACTCGCGGATGATGGCCTCGATCGAGGCGCCGCTCGCCGACCTGGCCGGCACGTTCGGCCTCGCCGCGCCGCGGATCCCGCTCCTGTCCAACGTGAGCGGCACCTGGCTCACCGACGCGGAGGCGACTTCGCCCGCCTACTGGGCCCGGCACCTGCGCCAGCCGGTGCGGCTGCACGACAACCTCACCGAGATGTGGCGGCTGCCCGGCGCGGTCGCGGTGGAGGTCGGGGCGGGCCGGATGCTCGGCGGGTTCGCCGCCCAGCATCCCGCCCGCCCGCCCGGCGAGCCGGCGGTGCTCGCCACCCTGCCCGCTGCCACCGGTGACCGGGCCGACACCGCGGCCGTCCTGGACACCGCCGGACGGCTGTGGGAGCTGGGCTGCCCGGTCGACCTGACCGGCGGCGATCTCCTCGGCACCTCGGCCCACGACCACCACTACCTGGGGAGCAGCTCATGATCACCCGTGTCGGAGTCGTCGGTGCCGGCACGATCGGCATCGGGGTCAGTCAGGCGTTCGCGGCCGGCGGCATCGAGGTCACCTTGGTCGACACCGCACCGGAGGCGCTGGCCGCGGCGCGCAGGCAGATCGCCGAAGACGTCCGCATGGCGCGGATGTTCCGGGCGGACGAGCCGCCCGTGCGAACCGAGCTCATCACCTGCACGACCGACCTGGCCGAGCTGGCCGACGCCGGGTTCGTGGTGGAGAACGTCACCGAGAAGCCCGAGCTGAAGCGGGAGGTTCACCAGCGGCTCGACGAGCTCTGCGCACCGCGGTGCGTGTTCGGCGTGAACACCTCGGCGGTCCCGATCACCCGGGTGGGCGGCTTCACCGGGCGGCCGGACCGGGTGATCGGCACGCACTTCATGAACCCCGCGCAGCTCAAGCCGATGGTCGAGGTGATCCGGGGCTTCCACACCTCGGACGAGACCCTCGAGACCACTCAGAAGCTGATCGCCGCGATCGGCAAGGAAAGCGTGGTGGTCGCCGACTCGCCCGGGTTCGTCACCAACCGGGTGCTGATGCTGACCGTCAACGAAGCGATCTGCCTGCTCGACGAAGGCGTTGCCACGGCGGCCGAGATCGACCTGCTGTTCGTGCGCTGCTTCGGGCACCGGATGGGCCCGCTGGCCACCGCCGACCTGATCGGGCTGGACACCGTCCGCTACTCGCTCGATGTCCTGCTCGAAAACTTCAACGACCCGAAATACCGCCCGTCGACGCTGCTCAGCCAGTACGTCGACGCCGGGCTCCTCGGCCGCAAGAGCGGCCGCGGGTTCTTCACCTACGACATCCGATGAACCGGAGCAGTGACATGGATAGCCAGCTGGCCACGATCAAGAGTTTCGTCGCGCGGCACCTCAACGGCTTCGAGCCCGCCGACGAGGACGACCTCTTCGCCTCCGGACACCTGACCTCGCTGTTCGCCGTGCAGATCGTCATGTTCGTGGAGACCACGTTCGACGTCGAGGTGGTGGGCGACGACCTCAACATCGGCAACTTCGCCTCGATCGCGCGGATCGACCGGTACGTGACGAGCCGGCTCGCCGGCGCCGACCTCGCCGCGAAGGCGTAGCAGCATGACCACACCGTGGTTTCCCTACCCGCCGGCCGCGCCGCCTCGGCCGCTGCGGCTGTTCTGCCTGCCCCCCGCCGGTGGCGGGGCGTCCGGGTACCGCACCTGGATCGGCGCGTTCGGGCCGGACGTCGAAGTGGTGCCGGTGCAGTTGCCCGGCCGGGAGAACCGGCTCCACGAGCGGCCGGCCGGTTCCGCCGCGGAGCTGGCCGACCGGCTGGTGGCGCCGGTGCTCGACCGGGCGGGCGATCGGTTCGCGGTGTTCGGGCACAGCATGGGCGCGATCCTCGCCCACGACCTGACGCACCGGCTGTGCGCGGCCGGACGGCCGCCCGAACACCTGATCGTCTCCGCGCACCGCGCGCCCCAGCTCGCCGCCCGGCGCCGGTGGGACCGGCCGGCCGCCGAGATGTCCGGCGACGACCTGCGCGACTACCTGGCCGACCGGGCCGGGACACCGCGGGAAGTCCTCGACCTGCCGGAGCTGATGGACCTGGTGCTGCCGGTGCTGCGGGCCGATCTGGCCCTGTGCCAGTCCTATCAGGACACCGCGCGAACGCCGCTGCCCGTTCCGCTCAGCGCCTTCGGCGGGGCGGACGACCCGGAGGCCGGTGCGGGTGAACTGGCCGCGTGGTCGGACCGGACCAGCGCGGGATTCCGGATGCGGCTGCTGGCGGGCGGCCACGGCTACCTCTTCGAGGACGTCCCCGCGGTGCACGCGGCACTGCGCGCCGCGCTGGCCGATCCACCGAAGCCGCGGCCCGTTGCGGCCGGGTCGTCCTGATGAGCACCGGCACGTACGCCGATGTGGTCGAGGCCCAGCGGATCCCGACCCTGGTCCGGCTGAGCGGCAACCTCTACGCGCTCGCCTACCGGCTGATGAAGATGGTGCCGGCTCGGCACATCCTCCGCCAGGCGCGGGCGGGCGGCCTGCTGGACCCGGGCACCACGGTGGTCGAGACCACCTCGGGCACGTTCGGGTTGGCGCTGGCCATGCAGTGCGCGCTGCACGCCCAGCCGCTGGTCCTGGTGGGCGACCCGGTGATCGACGCCCGGCTGCACCGGCAGCTGACGGACCTCGGCGCGACGGTCGACATCGTCCGGGAGCGGGCCGCGCACGGCGGCTTCCAGACGACCCGGCTGCGCCGGGTCGCCGAGATCCGCGAGCGGATCGGTGCCACGTTCTGCCCCGAGCAGTACTCCAACCCGGCGAACCCCGCCGCCTACGCGATGGTCGCCGACCTGCTCTCCGACGCCCTCGGCCAGGTCGACTGCCTGGTCGGCCCGGTCGGCTCCGGCGGCTCGATGTGCGGGACCACGCGGTACCTGCGCCAGGGCAGCTCCGATCTGGTGTCGATCGGCATCGACACGAACCACAGCGTGCTGTTCGGTCAGGACGACGGGCCCCGGGAGCTGCGCGGTCTCGGCAACAGCCTGATGCCGGCCAACCTCGACCACACGCAGTTCGACGAGGTGCACTGGCTCGGCGCGGCCGCCGCCTACGCCGCGACCCGGGAGCTGCACCGCCGCCACGCGCTGTTCATGGGACCCACCGCGGGCGCGGCCTACCTGGTCGGTTCCTGGTGGGCCCGGCGGCGGCCGGACGCGCTGACCGTCGTCGTGCTGCCGGACGAGGGGCACCGCTACCACGACACCGTCTACGACGACGGGTGGCTGGCGGCCAACGGGCTGCAGCTCGGCCGCCGGGTCGACGGCCCGCTCGAGGTGGCCGCCCCGCGGGACGCGGCCGACGGGTGGTGCCGGTTCGCGTGGCGACGCCGTTCGCTGGCCGAAGTGGGCGACGCCGTGGCGCTCGCCGAGGTCGCCCGGTGACCGCCGAGCTCGGTGCCCTGCGCGACGGCCGGTCGGCGTCGACGCTCTGCGCCCGCGCGGCCGGCATCGTGTTCGGTGCGGACACCGGTCCCGCGATGGCGGCGGAACTGGACCGCATCACCGCGGTCGACCAGGCGCACGTCGTCATGCTCGCGGAGCGGGAGCTGATCGGGCCGGCCGCGGCGGCCGAGCTGCTGAGGGAGATCCAGTTCCTGCGCGCCGACGATTTCGCCGAGCTGCGTGGCCGGCGCGCGCCGCGGGGCCTGTACCTGCTCTACGAGAGCCACCTGATCGAGCGGCTCGGCCGCGAGATCGGTGGCGTGCTGCACACCGGCCGGTCCCGCAACGATCTGAAGGCGACCGTCCACAAGCTGCGCCTGCGTGCCGTGCTCGCCGGCCTCGTCCGGGAACTGCTGCGCCTGCAGGCCGTGACGCTCGGCCGGGCCCGGCGGCACCGGGTCACCGTGATGCCCGTCTACAGCCAGTTCCAGCCATCGGTGCCGGGGAGCTACGGCTGGTACCTGCTCGGCATCGCCGAGGCGCTCGACCACGACATCGACGGCCTCGTGCGGGCCGGCGAGGGGCTGCGGGAGTGCCCGCTCGGCGCGGCCGGCGGCGCGGGCACCGACGTGCGGCTCGACCCGGCCCGTACCGCGGATCTGCTCGGGTTCACCGAGCCGGTCCGCCACGCCGGGTACGCGATCGCCTCGCGGGACACCATGCTCCGGATCCTCTCCGCCGCCGTGCTGGCCGGGCTGACGCTCTCCCGGCTGGCCACCGACCTGCAGCTGTGGAGCACCCCGGAGTTCGACCTCGTCGAGTTCCCGGACCACCTGGTCGGCATCAGCTCGGCCATGCCGCAGAAGCGCAACCCCTTCCTGCTCGAGGTCATCAAGGGCGCCTCGGGCGCGCTGATCGGGGCGTGGACCGCGGCGGTGGCCACGACGAAGAACACCCCGTTCGGCAATTCGGTCGAGGTGAGCACCGAGGGGGTGGCGCCCGGCTGGGCGGCGCTGGATACGTTGGGGGACCAAGTGCAGTTGTCGATCTCGGTGCTGGCCGGCGCCCGGCCGCGGCCGGAGCGCATGCTCGCCGGGGCGCACCACGGGTACACGGTGGCGACCGCGATCGCGAACCGGTTGGTGGCCCAGGGTGTTCCCTTCCGCTCGGCGCACACGGCGACCGGGCGGCTGGTGACCGAGCTGATCGCCGAAGGCGTCACCTCGTTCGCCGCGGTGCCGCCCGGCGAGCTGGCCGCTCGCCTCGGCGCTGCGCTCGGCACCGAGGTGCGGCTCGGGGCCGCCGACCTCGATCCGGCCGAGGTGGTCCGGGCGACGGACTTCGGCGGCGGGCCGGGAGCCCGGTCGTTCGCGCTCGCCCACACCCGGCTGGCCCGCCGGTGGCGGGTCCAGGTGCGGCAGCTGACGGCCGAAGAGCGGCGGCGCCGGACGGCCCGGCGGCGGCGGGCGCGGGCGGTCACCGCCCTGATCGACGGGCGGGCCGAGGCCCGGCGCCCGGGGAACGGAGGCCGCCCGTGAGCGAGCCGGCGATCGAAACGTCCACTTCGGACGGAGCGGGCAGGCCGTGGCTCGTGCTGGTGGAGAGCAACACCACCGGCACCGGCCGGGACTTCGCCGAGGCAGCCGTGCGCCGCGGGCTGCGGCCGGTGCTGCTCGCCCGCGATCCGCGCCGCTACCCCTACGCCGGCGAGCTCGGCCTCCCGCTCCGGGTGGTGGACACCGGCGACCTGTCCGAGGTCGAGGCGGTCTGCCGGGCGCTGGCCCCGCCCGGACCGGCCGGAATCCTCAGCAGCAGCGAGTTCTTCGTCCCGGCCGCCGCGCGGGTCGCCGCCCGGCTCGGCCTGCCGGCGCAGGATCCCGCGGCCATCGAACGGTGCCGGGACAAGGCGGCGCAGCGGTGGTGCCTGCGTGCTGCAGGCGTACCGGTTCCGGACTTCGTCGCCTGCGATACCGCGGCTGCCGCGGAGCGGGCGGCCCACCGGCTGGGTGGACCGGTGGTGGTCAAGCCCGTGTCCGGCTCCGGTTCGGCGGGCGTGCGCCGGTGCGCCAACCCGGGTGCGGCGCGCTGGTGGGCCGACCGGCTGCTGACGGACGGGCGCCGGTTTCCCGTCGCCCGGGTGCTCGTGGAGCGCGAAGTGGCCGGCCCGGAGTTCTCGGTGGAGATCCTCGACGGCAAGCCGGCCGGCGTGACCCGCAAGCACGTCGGCCAGGCGCCGTACTTCGTGGAGACCGGTCACGACCACCCGGCGCCGCTGCCGGCCGGCGAGGCCGTGGCGCTGCACGAGGTGGCCGTACGAGCCGTCCAGGCGGTCGGCCATTCGGTGGGACCCGCGCACGTCGAGCTGCGGGTCCCACCGGGTGGCGAGCCGACCGTCATCGAGATCAATCCCCGCCTGGCCGGCGGCCTGATCCCGCGACTGGTCCGGCACGCGACCGGGCGGGACCTGGTCGACGAGGTGGTCGCGGGCGCCGCCGCCCTGCCCGTGCCGGGCTCCCCGCTCGCCGGCCGGTTCGCCTCGATCCGCTTCCTGGTGCCCCAGCGTCCGGGCCTGGTGGCCGGCGTGACCGGGCTGGCGCAGGCCAGGGCCCTGCCCGGGATCGTCGAGGCGTACTGCCCGCTGCAGCCCGGCGCGGTCATCGGGTTCGAGCACTCCTTCGCCGACCGGCAGGGGCATGTGATGGCGGTCGCGCCGGGCTCGGAGGCGGCTGCGGCCCTCGCCGACCGCGCGCTCGCGGAGATCCGGATCGGCTACGCGGACGAGCGGGCCGGCGCCACGGCACGGTGACGCGGTGTCCACAACAGACAGGGTCCACAACGGAGAAAGTCCACAACGGACGGAGGAGGGACCATGCGGATCGTCGAGCTGCGCAGCGACACGTTCACCCTGCCGACCGAGGCGATGCTGAGGGCGATGGCCCGGGCACCCCTCGGCGACGACGTCTACGGCGAGGACCCCACCGTCCGCGCGCTCGAGGAGAAAGCGGCGGGCGTGCTCGGCATGACCGCGGCCTGCCTGATGCCGAGCGGGACGATGGCCAACCTCGCCACGCTCATGGCGCACGCTCCGCGCGGGAGCCGGGTGCTCACCGGACAGGACTCCGACATCCAGGTCTACGAGGCACACGGGGTGTCGGTGTGCGGCGGAGTCGCCCTCGAGCCCGTCGCGACCGATGACCGTGGGCTGCTGTGCGGTGCGGCGCTGGAGCGCGCACTGCCGGAGGACCCCGACGACCCGCAGTTCTCCCTTCCGGCGGTGGTGTGCGTGGAGAACACCGCCAACCGGGCGGGCGGGGTGCCGCTCGGTCCCGCCGACTTGGCGCCGGTCCGGGCGTTCGCCCGGCGCCACGACCTCGTCCTGCACGTGGACGGTGCGCGGATCTTCAACGCCGCCGTGGCGTTGCGGGTCGGCGTGGCCGAGCTCGCCGCGGGCGCCGGCTCGGTGCAGTTCTGCCTGTCGAAGGGCTTGTCCGCGCCGGTCGGTTCGGTGGTCACCGGCTCGGCCGAGCTGATCGGCCGGGTTCGCCGGGTGCGCAAGATGCTCGGCGGCGGCATGCGTCAGGCGGGCGTGATCGCGGCGGCCGGGATCGTCGCGCTGGACACCATGGTGGACCGGCTGGAGGAGGACCACGAGCACGCCCGGTTGCTCGCCGACGGTCTGGCCGGCATCCCGGGGATCGAGGTGGACCGGGTGGTGGTGCGGACGAACATGGTCCGGTTCCGCGTGGCCGGCCCGGGGATCACGCACCAGGGCCTGATCGCCCTCGCGGCGCGGGACGGAGTCCGGCTCGCCGAACTCGGCCGCGGCACGCTGCGCGCGGTGACGCACCGGGGGGTCGAGGCCGGCGACGTGGCGCGGGCGGTGTCGGTGGTCGCCGCAATCGTGCGGGCGCACCGGAGGGCGGCGTCGTGAGGGGAACCCGCGGAGCGTTCCGGCGTCCCGGAGTGCGGGGGGAGTCTTCGTGACCGAGGACTTCGGCCGGTTGCTGCGTGCGCACCGGAGGCTCTCCGCGCTGACCCAGCTCCAGCTCGCGGATCTGTCCACGCTGAGCGTGCGGGCGATCCGCGATCTCGAGCAGGGCCGGGCCCAGCGGCCGCGGCCGAACACCGTGCGGCTGCTCGCCGACGGCCTGGAGCTGCGGGGAAGCCGGCGAGCGGCGTTCGAGGCGGCCGCCAACGCCGGCGACGCCGCCGTCCGGGCACTGGCAGCCGAACTGCACTGCACTGATCCGCCGGCCGCGATGAACGCCCTGCTCGGCCGGGAGCAAGAGGTGCGGGTGCTGGCCGACCTGGTGCTGGTGGACCGGCACCGGGTGGTGACGGTGACCGGGATCGCCGGGGTCGGCAAGACCCGGCTGGCCATCGAGGTGGCCGGCCACGTGGCCGAGTCCGGGCTGCGCGTGCTGTGGAAGCGGTGCGACCGCGGCCCGTTGCCCGGACCCGAGTTGCTGCGGACGGCGGAGCTGGCCGGTGACCGGGACGTCCTGCTGGTCTTGGACGGGATCGCGGTGCCTGCACCGGACCTGCCGATCCTCGAGCTGCTCCGCCGCTGCCCACGCCTGCGGGTGCTGGTGACCTCCGACGCACCGCTGAACCAGGGGGAGGAGCGGGTGGCGCCGTTGACGCCGCTGCCGGTGCCCGAGGCGGCGCGCTCCGGCGACCTGCTGGCCGTGGGCCGGTCGCCGTCGGTCCGGCTGCTGCTGCGCCACATCCGGGCGCTCAACCCGGCGTTCCGGCTCGGCGACGGCAACGTGCGGGCGATCGCGGAGATCTGCCGCCGGTGTGACGGGCACCCGCGGGCGGTGGAGGTGGCGGGGATCTGGTGCGCGCTGTGGTCGCCACACCAGGTGTGCGCTCAGCTCGCGCAGGATCCGATCGCCCTGCCCCGCCCGGCGGCGACGGGGATGGAGATCCCCGGACTGACCGCGGCCCTCTACCGGAGCCTGGCCGCCCTCGGTGTCCGGGAGCGGCAGTTGCTGGTCCGGCTGCTGCCGCTGCGGTCGGCGTGGTCGGTCGAGGAGGTGTCGGCGCTGACCGGCGGCGAACCGGCCGAAACGACCGCTGTGGTGCACAACCTGGTGCTGCGTGGGCTGGTGCGCGGCGATGACCGTCCCGGTGGGACGGAGTTCGAGGTGCTGAACCTCGTCCGGTCCTGTGTGGCCGGTCGTCCCGAGCCGTTGTCCGTGTAGCCGCGTGTTCACCCGGAAACCGTGATAGTCGAGCAATAGCAAGGACTTCTATGCTGACTCCCGACCTTCGACACGATGGTGGTTGATCTCGATGACCTGTGCGTGGCGCGAACTCGTCCGCCGATGACCGGCACCACGACCACGCCGGTTTCCGTAGCGTCCGCGTCGGCGGTGCTCACCGACCTCGTCGGCGATCGCGCGGCGGGCTGGGACCGGGCCGGCCGGCTGCCGGTCGCCCTGGTCCGCCGGATCGCGCGGGCGGGGCTCCTGTGCCCCGACGTCCCTGGGGAATTCGGCGGACCGGGCATGTCGGCACAGGCTGCCGGCGAGCTGACCGCGCACGCCGGCAGCCTGTGCTCGTCGCTGCGCAGCCTGATGACCTCGCAGGGGATGGCGGCCTGGACGCTGCGCCGCTTCGGCAGCCGCGCGCAGCGGGCCGAGCACCTGCCCCGGCTGGCCACCGGCACGCTGGCCGCGGTGGCGTTCAGCGAACCGGACGCCGGCAGCGACCTGGCCGCCATGACCACCCGCGTCGACGTCGCCGGCGACACGGCGACCGTGTCCGGCGCCAAGGCATGGGTCACCGGATCGGCCTACGCCGACGTCCTGCTCGTGTTCGTCCGCCACGGTGAGGGTGCCGCGGTGGTCCTGGTGCCTTCCTCGGCCGAGGGGGTCACGATCGCGCCGCTCGAGGCTCCGTTGGGGTGCCGCGCGGCCGGGCACGCCCACGTACGCCTGGACGATGTGCGGGTGCCGGCCGACGCGGTACTGGCCGGCGCGGGGCTCCCGTTGACCTGGCTGACCGGCTCGGTGCTCACCCACGGCCGGCTTTCCGTGGCGTGGGGGTGCGTCGGGATCCTGCGCGCGTGCCTGCGCGCGGCGAGCCACCACGCGAACACCCGGCAGCAGTTCGGCAAGCCGCTGGCGCGGCACCAGCTCGTCGCCGCGCACCTGGCCGACCTGCTGGTCGCGGAGCAGGCCGCCACGAGGCTGTGCGAGCACGCGAGCCGGTGCTGGGACCTCGGCGCTCCGGAACTCGCCGCCGCCGTGGTGACCGCGAAGCAGTTCGCGGCCGGCGCCGCGGCCGCCGGGGCCGCGTCGGCGGTTCAGGTGCTCGGCTCCGCGGGCGCCGTCGACGGCGAAGTGGTGGCCAGGGCCTACCGCGACGCCAAGCTGATGGAAATCATCGAGGGCAGCACCGAGATCTGCCGGCTGCTGCTCGCCGAACAAGCGCTGGCGGTGTGGACATGAGCGGTGGGACCGTGAAGTGCCTCGTCTGGGACCTCGATGACACGCTGTGGCGCGGGACCCTCCTGGAGGACCCCGCGGTGGCCGTGCCGGAGGCGATCCGCGCGGTGGTCACCGAGCTGGACCGCCGCGGCATCCTCCAGTCGGTGGCCAGCCGCAACGAGCACGACCACGCCTGGGCCCGGCTCGAGGAGCTCGGTCTCGCGGAGTTCCTGATCCTGCCGCAGATCGGCTGGGGGGCGAAGTCCCACGCGGTGCGGGCGATCGCCGACCGGCTCGGGTTCGACCACCGGACGATCGCGTTCATCGACGACCGGCCGGCCGAGCGGTTCGAGGTGTCCCGTGCCCTGCCGGGAGTGCGGTGCTACCCGGCCGAGGCGGCGAGCACGCTGACCACCTTGCCCGAGTTCAGCCCGGCCATCGTGACCGAGGACTCGCGGCACCGGCGGGCGAGGTACCAGGGGGAGGTCCTGCGGCGCACCGAGCGGGAGAACTTCGCCGGCGGTCAGGACGACTTCCTCCGCACGCTCGAGCTGGACCTGCGGGTGCGCCGCGCGACGGAACCGGACCTGGCCAGGGTCGAGGAGCTCACGCTGCGGACCAGCCAGATGAACGCCACCGGCGTGCCCTACTCCGAAGCGGCCCTGCGCGACCTGCTGGACGACGACGCGCACGAGGTGCTCGTGGCCACCCTGACCGACCGGTTCGGCCCGCACGGTGCGGTCGCCGTCGTGTTGCTGGCCAAGCACTCTTCGGTGTGGAACCTCAAGCTGCTCACCACCTCGTGCCGGGTCATCCCGTACGGCATCGGTTCGGTCCTGCTGCGCTGGCTCACCGGCGAGGCGGCCAAGGCCCGCGTTCACCTGGTGGCCGACTTCGTCCCGACCGACCGCAACCGGATGATGGCGGTGGCCTACCGGTTCGCCGGCTTCACCGAGCAGCCGTGCGAGTGCGTCGCGGATCTGCCGGTGGCGGCGGCCGAGGTGCGGCGGATGCACCTGGTGGCCCTCGCGCAGGAGCCGCCCACCGTGCTGCGGGTGAGCGCGCCGGAGCTGGCCGTCGAGGGCACCGGCGTCACCGTGTGGACGGCGAGCGCGCTTCTCTGAGCGGGCGGGGGTGCCGGCCCGACGCGGGTGCGCCGGGCCGGCACCCGCTCAGCTGCCCCCGGAGTACGTGCGGTGGGCGGCGGACGGGACGAGGTGCAGCCAGCCGTCCGGATCGGCCGACCGGCCGCGCTGGACGTCGGTGAGCGCGGTCCGCAGGTGGGCGGTCACCGGCCCCATCGTGCCGTCGCCCACCGTCCAGGAACTCCGGCCCTGGTCCACCACCCGGCCGACGGGAGTGACCACCGCCGCCGTGCCGCAGGCGAACGTCTCGGTGATGAGGCCGGCGGCGCACTCGGTCCGCCACTGGTCCACCGAGATCCGCTCCTCGGTCACCCGGTAGCCGTGCCGGGCGGCCAGCACCAGCAGCGAATCCCGGGTGACCCCGGGCAGCAGCGTGCCGGTCAGCGGGGAGGTGATCACTTCGGCCGACGAGCCGGTGCCGCGGACGAAGAACAGGTTCATCCCGCCCATTTCCTCGACCCAGCGGTGTTCCACCGAGTCCAGCCACACCACCTGCTGGCAGCCGGCGTCGGCGGCGGCCCGTTGCGCCACGAAGGACGGCCCGTAGTTCGCGGCGCACTTGACATCGCCGGTGCCGCCGGGCAACGCGCGGCTGTGATCGTGACTGACGAACACCGAGACGGGCGCCACCGTGTCGCCGAAGAAGCCGCCTGCGACGAAGGCGAGCACCAGGAACTCGTACTCCTCGGACGGGCGCAGCATCAGGTTCGCCTCGCTGCCGTACATGAGCGGACGCAGGTAGAGGCTGTGTTCGGGATCGTCCGACAGCGCGGCGTGATCCGCGGCCACGACTTCCTCCAGCGCCAGCAGGAAGTCCGCGGCCGGCAGCTCGGGCATCGCGAGGCGGCGCGCCGAACGCTGGAACCGCAGGGCGTTGAGCCGTGGCCGGAACATCGCCATGCCGCCGCCGGGGTGGCGGAACGCCTTGAGGCCTTCGAAGATCACCTGGCCGTAGTGCAACCCGAGGGTGCCGGGGTGGACGGAGAGGTTCGCCAGCCGCCGCAGCCCTGGGGCGTGCCAACCGCGCCCGGCCGTCCAGCTCATGGTGTACATGTGGCCGGTGAACGCGGCGCCGTGACCGGGCCGGTCGGCCGGCGCGGACACGGCGGCCCGTTCGTCGAGTACTCGTGCCATGGTGGGTGCTCCCCGGTTCGTGGTCGGCAGGGTCGAGGTCACGTCAGTGGGGCGAAGAAGAAGGTTTCGCGCCGGGTGAACAGGTTGTCCGGGCCGACCTCGAAGAAGTCGGCGAACCGCAGGTCGACCGGGCTCCCGTCGTGGCCGACGCCGTGGAACTCGCCGCGCACCGCGACGTCGTCGCCGACGGCGACCACCGTGGTCAGGACGTGCCTGCCCGATCGGATCACCCGGTCGTGGGTGTAGAACCTGGTGATCCCCTCCGGGCCGGCGAAGGGTTCGTAGCCGGGACGGTGGTAACGGGCGTCCGCGGCGAACAGCCCGGCCGCGCCGGCCACGTCCGTGCTGTCCACGCAGTCGTAGAAGTGCCGGGCCATGGCGATCGCGGCGGCTTGCCGGGTCGGTGCCTCGCTCGGGGACACGTTTGCCTCCTTGGCGGAATCGGTTGACAGGCAGCTGGTTCGAGGAATGTCAGGTCCGCGGACGGCGCGGCCGGGCGGGGCGGACGGGCGCGGGCAGCGCCGCGCGGTCGAGCTTCCCGTTCGCGGTGAGCGGCAGCGTCTCCATCGCGACGATCGCGGCGGGCACCAGGTGATCGGGCAGCGAGGCGAGGAGGTACCGCCGCAGCTCCCCGGTGGTGAACTTGGCGCCCTCCACCGGCACGACGTAGGCGACCAGCCGTTTGTCGCCCGGCCGGTCCTCCCGGGCGATCACCGCGGCCCGGCGCACCGCCGGGTGCCTGCCGATGGCCGTCTCCACCTCGCCCGGCTCGATCCGGAAGCCGCGGATCTTGACCTGGTCGTCGGCCCGGCCGAGGAACTCCACGACCCCGTCGGGCCGCCTGCGCACCAGGTCGCCGGTCCGGTACATCCGGTCGCCGGGGGCGCCGAAGGGATCGGGCAAGAACCGTTGTGCGGTCAGGCCGGGCTCGTTCAGGTAGCCGTGGGCCAGGCCGGCGCCGGTCATGTACAGCTCGGCGGTCACGCCGTCGGGCACCGGGTCCAGCCGGTGGTCCAGGACGCGGATGCCCTTGTGGGCGATCGGCTTGCCGACGGGGATCGACGTCGCGGCCAGGTCGTCCGCGGTGACGGTGTGGCAGAGCGTGAAGATCATGTTCTCGACCGGGGAGTAGCCGTTGACCAGCCGGATGCCGGGGTACTCGCGCAACGCCTTGGCCACGTGCGCCAGTGACGCCGGCTCGCCACCGGTCATCAGCTGCCGCACCCCGGTGAACGTGCCGGGGTAGGCGTCCAGCATGAAGTTGAGCAGGCTGGCCGAAAGGTGCAGGGTGCTCACCCGGTGCGCCCGGACCAGCTCGTTGATCGCCGGGGGATCCGGGCGACGGCCCGGCTGCAGCACGCACGTCCCCCCGAACAGCAGCGCACCGAAGAGCTCGAGGGCGAAGGCGTCCCAGGAGACCGGCGAGCACTGCAGCACCACTTCCCGGTCCGAGAAGTCCACATAGGTCTGGTTGGCCAGGGTGGCGACGATCGCCCGGTGCGGCGAGGCCACGCCCTTGGGCCGGCCGGTCGAGCCGGAGGTGAACATCACGCAGGCCAGGTCCTCGCCGTCGGCCGCGGCCCGCGGCTCCACGGGCGCGCCGGCGGCGATCGCGGCCGCCTGCCGGTCCAGCACGAGCAGCCGGGCGCCGGTCCCGCGCACCAGCCCGGTCAGCGCGCTGCTGGTGATCACCAGCGTGCTGCCGGCGGCGGTCAGCACCTGGCTCAGGCGCCGGGCGGGGAAGTCCGGGTCCAGCATGGTGTAGGCACCGTCGGCCTTCAGCACCGCCAGCAGCGCCACGACCAGCTCGGGGCTGCGCTCCAGGCAGATGCCGACCAGCTCGCCGGCGCAGGGCAGCCGCGCCACGAGGTGGTTGGCCAGCCGGTTCGCGCGCGCGTCCAGCTCGCCGTAGGTGATCCGCTGATCCTGGAAGATCAACGCGGTCGCGCCCGGCTGCATGGCGGCCCGCCCCGCGAACAGGCCGCAGACGGTGGTCGCCGGGTAGGGCCGTCCGGTGCCGGTCCGCTCGCCCGCGCTCCGTCGCCGCTCCTCGGGCGGGTTCGACGGGGGTGTCGTGGCATCGGTGGCCGGGGTCACGACACGGTCCACGGCAGGTCCGCGGCCGGCTCGGCGACCGGGACCGCGGACGGCTCCGGCGACCAGATGTCGTCGAGGTTCACGTCGGCGGTGTGGTACTTGCCGAGGGCGCTGGTCACCAGCCGCAGCTCCAGTGCCAGGCACCGGACCAGCCGCACGAGCCCGTCTTCGGGGTCCTCGTCGACCGCGATCAGCGCGGCCCGGCCGAGCCCGACCGCGTTCGCGCCGAGCGCCAGGCACTTGGCCACCCGGACGCCCTCCCACATCCGGCCGGACACCAGCAGGCAGGCTGCGTGCGGGCCGATCCGGCGCAGGCATTCGGCCAGTGGCAGCCCGACGTGGCGCAGGAAGGACGTGGGTGCCCAGCCGGTGCCCGCTTCGGCGCCGTCGACGGTGACCGCGTCGGCTCCGGCGTCCCACGCGCACCTCGCCGCATCCCGGACGTCCCGTGCCGGGGGCAGCTTCACCCACACCCGCGCCCGGGGGTAGTTGTTGCGCATCAGCCTGATCTGCTGGCGCAGGATCTCGACGGTGAACGTGCCGGGACTGCTGCTGCGCAGCACCGTGCCGTCGCAGCCGAAGAGCGGGTCGGTGGCGAACACGCCGGCCAGCCGGTCCGCGGCGTCGCCTTCGAGCACGGTCATCCCGCCGAGGCCCGGCTTCGCGCCCTGGCCGATCTTCAGCTCGAACGCCAGCCGGCCGGACTCGAGCAGGGGCCGGACGTTCGGATCGCTGTAGACCAGGTTCCACACCTCGGCGTCGGCGTCCTCGGTGCTCTGCTGGACGACCAGTCCGCCGGACCCGTCCGGCAGCTCTGCGGCGTAGGCCCGGATCCGGCCGAGCAGTGACTGCCCGGCGTCCTCCTCGAGCCGGCCGTACCCCTTGACGGGCACCATGTTCTCGCCGATCACCATCGGGATGCCCAGCCGGCCGGCCTGGCGGCTCGCGGCGACGCCGAGGTCGAGGCTGGCCGCTTTGGTCGACCCGAGCGCGGAGAGATACAGCGGCAGCGGCGAGGTGAACCCACCGACGGCGGTCTCCAGCCCGACATCCCGGTACACCGGCTCCCGGCCCAGCTCGATGAGCTTCTCGAGCCGCTGTGGCACGAACACCGGCGGGACGAGCTGCAGGACGTCGATCAGGTCGGGGGTGCGGAGGTCGTCGGCCGGGTCCGCGCCGAAGAGCACCCGCCCGTAGGAGGCGACGTCCGGGAAGGCTTCGGCGGCACCGGACCGGGCCCGGTCGCGGATGGGTTCCTCGGGAAAGCCCGGTGCTCGCAGGCCGCTCACGGCGACACCGTCCCCGCCACCTTGGGAAAGGCGCTGGCTTCCCGGACCGAGGCGAGGCCGGCCAGGTATCTCGTGAGCCGTTCGAGCCCGATGCCGAAGCCGGCGCTCGGCGGGATGCCGTCCCGCACCATCCGCAGGTACCAGGCGTACTTGGCCGGGTTCTCCCCGGTCTCCCGCATCCGGGTGACGATCGTGGCGTAGTCGTGCTCGCGCTCGCTGCCGCTGCACAGCTCGCCGTACCCTTCCGGGGCGATCAGGTCGAAGTTGCGCAGCCGGCCGGGGTGCTCCGGGCTCTCCCGGTCGTAGAAACCCCGCGAGCCCTTGGGGTAGTCGGTGACGAAGAAGGGCTTGCTCGCCTTGCGCGACAGCAGGGCCTCGCCGGCCCAGTCGAGTTCGCCGTCCGGGTTCTGGTCGTGCCCGAGGTCGCGCAGATCGGCGACCGCGGCGGTGTGGGTGCGCCGATCGAACGAGCCGGTGAGCAGGCCGGCGAAGGCGCCGGTGTCGCGGCCGAGCCGGTCGAAGTCGTCGGGCAGCGCGGCGGTCACGTCCCGGATGACCGTCCGGACGAGCTCCTCGACCAGCCGGGTGATCTGATCCCGGCTCGCGTCCGCCACCTCGACGTCGATCTGGTGGAACTCGACGAGGTGCCGGTCGGTGGAGGCGGTCTCCACGGGTTCGAGCCGCACGTTGGGCGCGATGCAGAAGATCTTGTCGAAGGTGGTGAGCGCGGCCTGCTTGTACAGGATGGCGCTGGTCATCAGCTTGTAGCGGTGACCGTAGAAGTCGATGTCGACCTGCTTGGCGCCGCGCGCGCCCGGATCGGTGACCGGCCCGATGATCGGCAGCAGCAGCTCGGTGAAGCCCCGTGCGGACAGGAACTCGCGCACCGCGGTCAGCATCCGGTGCTGGATCCGGAGCACCGAGCGGGTGACCGGGGACGACAGGTGCTCGCGTGGGCTCCTCGGCGTGGCGGGTTCCGCGGCCGCGGTGCGGCGGTTGCTGGTCATCCTTGGCTCCCTTGGTGGTGCTCGCTAGCGGGCGGCGGTGCTGACGGCGCCCGGATCCGGTCCCGCGTCGTCGAACCTGCGTTGGACGAAGGACAGCGAGGCGAGCAGGCCGGCGGCGGTCTGCTCGGTGCCGCGCACCGGCCGGGTCTCCGCCCGCACCGGCATCGAGCCGGTCTGCGACCAGCGCAGCCGCCCGTCCTGGTCCAGGTAGCTGCGGGAGCGCCCGGCGTTGTCCGGGTGCAGGCAGTACGGGACGTCGAGGTAACCGAGCCGGAACGCGTCGGCGAGTGCGCGGCCGAGGTCGTCGCTCAACCCGGTCACCGCGCCGACCAGTTCCCGCGCCTCGCGGTAGATGCCGCTGTCCGCCACCGACCCGCTCGTGACCGGCGCGCACTGTCGCGCGGCGGCCGCGGCGACCTCCAGGGCCCGGACGTTCTCGGCGACGGTGGGAATCCGGTGTGCCTCGGCGAGCGTCTTCACCACCAGCCGGGCCGCGCCCGTCCGGACCGCCAGCCCGGCGGCTTCCCGCAGCAATCGGGTGCCACCGGCCGAACTGCGGGGGTACATGCCCATGTAGGTGTAGAGCACGATGTGCCAGTCGAGGTCGGGCATCAGCTCGGCGGCCAGCCGGCGCAGCGCGAGGATCGCCTCGCGGTCCTGGTCGGCGTTGCTCTGCTGGGCGTAGCTGAGCGAGATGCTGCGCAGCCCGTTCTGGCGGAAGAACAGCCCCTCCAGCACGCTGACCGCGACCAGCAGGCTCGGCGGGCAGAGCATGCCGAGCAGGCAGCCGCCGAAGCTCTCGAGGTGCGGCTCGACGCCGTCGGCGCGGAGGGCGGCGAGCCGTTCGCAGCTGCGCACCCAGTTGCGCACCGAGGTCTGCACGGGCACCCGGCCGTAGGGCAGGCAGTAGGAGATCGGCCCGCCTTCGGTCGCGTGCAGCCCGACGCCGATCAGGGTGCGCACGATGTCGTCGGGGACGGCGGAGCCGTGCCGGACCTGGACCGGGAAGCCGGGGCCCGCCACGCCGTCGAGCATCGCGCGGGTGGTGGCCGGTTCGTGGGCCAGGATCGGATAGCCGTTGAGGTCCCCGCCCGAGGCGAGCGCCGCGCGGGCGGCGGCGTGGGCACCGGTCCTGGTGTAGCTGTCCAGGGTGATCGTGCCGACCGTGGTCGCCGCGGCGTCGCGGGTGGCCAGCAGCCCGGCGCGCATCGCGCCCGGATCGCTGACCCCCATGCGCGGCTGCACGACGAGCTGCCCGGCGTCGTGCATGTCGGCGACGAAGCCGCCGAACCACGGCGACGTCGACCGTCCGGTGCTCACGGCCGCACGCCGGCCGTCAGCCGCCCGACGAAGGACCGGAAGGCGGCCGTCCCGGCGCCGTCGTCGACGACCAGGTCGAACCCGGCCGCGCGCAGGAGGTCGCCGCGGTCGTGGGCGGCCGGCCCGGCGATGCCGAGCTTCCCGCCGATGACCGCGGGGACGGCGCCCAGCTCGCGCTCGGCCCGGAGCCTGCGGATCAGCCGGAGGCCGTCGGTGAACCCGTGCCCGTTCAAGCTGCTCACCACGACCAGGTCGGGGCGCCGCCGCAGGCACTCGGCGATCAGCAGGTCGTCCGGCACGCACGCACCGAGGTTGGTCACCCGGTGGCCGAGCTCCTCGAGCAGGAGCTGGACGTAGACGAGGTTCCAGGTGTGCGAGTCGGACGCCACGGTGGTCACCACGACGTCGAGTTTCGCCGGGCCGCCCGGCGCCGGGAGCCGTCCGGCGGCCCGGTCGGCACGTTCGGCGCGGGTACCACCGATCGGCGCGGCTGTACTCCGCATCCGGGGCTCCCTTTCCACTATTCGATGCTGACGACGATCCGGGGACATCTTCGAACGACGGTCCCGGCCGAATTCGAAATCGTCCGTACCCGGCCCGTCCCGTTGTGCGAGGAATATTCTTCGGCGAAGGGTAGTCGCCCCACGCCACGCCGATCGGCACCTCGACCGGCAAAATAGCGGCAGTTTGCTCACCGATTCCCGTGCGCGCCGTCCGGATCGCCGAACAATAGCTCGCCGATAGGGCCGTCCAGCATGCTGACGACACCGCGGTGAACACCTGCAGGAGAAACCGGTCGGAAACACCCCGTACTGAACAGGCCGTCGTGCCTGACCCCTCATGCAGGAGCGCACATGATCGATGGAGACGCTGGCGAAGAATGCGGTGTCGTGGGCATCTGGGCGCGCGGCGCCCAGATCGCGGACATGCTCACCGACGCCCTGTTCGCCCTGCAGCACCGAGGCCAGGAGTCCGCGGGCCTTTCGGTCGGGGACTCCTCCGGCATCGCGACGCACCGGGGGATGGGGCTCGTCACCGAGGCGCTGCCCGCCGCGGCGACCCGGCACCTGTCCGGGCACGTCGGCATCGGACACGTCCGCTACTCCACCTCCGCCGAGTCCTCTTTGGACAATGCGCAGCCGTTCGCGGCCCGCACGGCCGCCGGTGCGGACTTCGCCTTGGCGCACAACGGAAACCTGACCATGCTGCCCGTTCCCGTCGAGGTCGGTGCGGTCGGCGGACCGGCCGTGGAGCGCCGCCACGCGCAGTCGGACACCCGCCGGCTCGCGGCACTGCTGAAGGACGAGCCGGGCAGCCTTGGCGACGCGCTGGCGCGGATCCTGCCGCGCACCGGCGGTGCCTACTGCTTCGTCGGGGTCTCTGCGGGGGCCCTGTTCGCCGCGCGCGACCCGCGCGGTTTCCGCCCGCTCAGCATCGGCCGTCTCGCGGGTGGTGGCTGGGCGGTGGCCTCGGAGACGGTGGCGCTGGACAACCTCGGCGCGACCGCGCTGCGGGACGTGGCACCGGGTGAGATCGTCGAGGTCGGCGAACACGGGGTCCACTCGCGACGGTTCGGGTCGGCCAAGCCGGCCTTGTGCGTCTTCGAGCACGTGTACATCGCCCGGCCGGACTCGACGATCGGCGGCCGGTCCGTCTTCGACGTGCGCCGGGCACTCGGCGTCGCGCTCGCCCGCTGCGCGCCGGCCGACGCCGATCTGGTGATCCCGGTGCCCGACACGGCCCGGATCGCCGCGCTCGGTTACGCGGAGGGGAGCGGCATCCCGTACGGCGAGGGCCTGTTCCGCAGCCCCTACGTCAACCGGAGCTTCATCCAGCCGTCGCCGGGCCTCCGCCGGCGGGCGGTGCGTGCGAAGCTCAGCCCGATCGCCTCGGCGGTCGCCGGACGCCGGGTGGTCGTGGTGGACGACTCCGTCGTGCGGGCCAATTCCATCAAGCACGTCGTCGCGATCCTGCGAAAGGCCGGCGCGGCCGAGGTGCACGTGCGGGTGGCATCGCCATCGGTGCGCTGGCCGTGTTTCTTCGGCGTCGATATCGGAACCTCGGACGAGCTGGTCGCAGACCGGCGCAGCGCGGAGCAGATCGCGGATCTGGTGAACGCGGACTCGCTCGGCTATCTGCCCGCGGAGGTGATGCTCGAACAGGCCCACGGAACGACGGGTTTCTGCGCGGCGTGTTTCACCGGCGAATATCCCGAGGAATGATGATCGCGCCGGCCGGCGCTCCCGGCGGGTCATCACCGCGTCGCCGAGAAGCGGTCCTGAGCGGTCCGCGCCGCGGTACCGGTGAGGATCTCCTGCTCCAGGTCGCGCAGGACGGGGCCCGGTTCCACGCCCAGTTCGCTGACGAACAGCTGCCGCGTCTCCTGGTAGACCCGCAGCGCCTCCATGGTGCGGCCGCTGCGGGACAACGCGATCATCAGCTGGGCGCGGAGGCGTTCGCGGAACGGGTACTTCGCGACGAGCGGCACCACTTCGCTGATGATGTCCGCCGACCGGCCGAGCATGATCCGCACGTCGAAGTGGTTCTCGCTCAGGGTGATCCGCCGTTCGCACAGCCGGGCGGCGATCGATTCGATGTGCTCGTTGCGCAGTCCGGAGAACGGATCGCCGCGCCACAACCGCAGCGCCGCGGCGTAGTACTGGTCGGCGTCGCTCAGCCTGCCCGCGGCCAGCGCGGTGCGTCCCAGTTCGGCCAGTTCGTCGAACCGGTGCGCGTCGAGCTTGCCGGGCCCGACCCGGGCGAGGTAGCCCGGCGGCTCGGTGTCGATCAGCCGGTGCAGGCCGGATCTGGCGAGGCGTTTGCGCACGCCGGACACGCTGATGTGCACCTGGCTGCGCGCCGTGGACGGCGACTCGGTTCCCCACATGACGTCGATCAGCGAGTCGATCGACACCACGCGGTTGGCCTGCCAGACCAGGGCTCCGACCAGGATCTGCTGCCGGCGCGCGGTGAGCCGGATCGGTCCGCGCGGACCGGTCAGCTCCAGTGGGCCGAGTATCGAGATCACGGGCTGGTCGGTGCGTTCCGCGGGCGGCGCCAGTCGGTGATCGAGCATGGTGTGTCCCCCTCGTCGATGCCCCAGCGAGCGGCCGTGAGCTGCCACGGCCGGCCGAGACCAGAACGTAGGCGCCGGTCCTCACACACCGCTCTCACGGCGCTCTCACGGGTCTCTCCGCGGGTGCCTCGTGCGCCGCCATCGGACGGCCGGCGGTTTGTCGGCGGCGCGGCGAACGAAGGAACGGGGGTCCATGAATGAGCACCGCGGTTTGACGAGCCGATTTTCGGAAATCGGACATAAAACGATCTTCGCCGAATTCGGCGGGTCGTCGAATTTGCGTCCGAATGGCCGTCGAAGCATCGACGCGTAAATGCATACACTACGCTCGAAGTGTTCAGGTGCTTCGTCGAACTGGAGGATGCCATGCAAACTGTGGATTCCACGGCCGTGCTGGAAGGCTGGCTGTCGGGTTCGGAATCGGTACACGGCCTGGCGAACCCGGCCGGCCCGCTGTACGTCGGCGGGAACGCCGCCGAGGCCGCGTTGGTCGACCCGACCGACATGCTGTACGCGTTCTGTTCGAGCCCGACCGGCTCCCACGGCAGCTGGTGCTGCTGACGAGGTCGATTTTCGGTACGCGCCCGCCATTCCCTTCGGGGAGTGCGCGGGCGCACTCGGATCGGATCAGGCGGAGGACGGCATGCTCGATTCAGTGGACAACGAAACCCTCCCGTTCGGCGGCCCCGTGGAACGGCTCACCCGGCCGTGGCGGACCACGCTGGCGGCCGAGCTCGACGCGGTTCCCGGCCTGGCCCCGGACGAGCGCGCCCTGGTCCTGGCGGCCGGGAGCGAGGCGTTGGTCCAGTCCTTGCACGCGAAGCTGTCCCGGGTGTTCCTCATCGAGCTGCACGCGCGGCGGCTGACCGCCGGCGCCGCCGGAGACGCCGAAATCTGGGCGGACTACCTCGAAGAAGCGACGCGCGAGGGCTACCTGACGAGCATCGAAGGGCGCTACCCGGTGCTGCCGCGGCGGGTCGAGCGGGTGGCGCGGTCGTCCGTGGCCGCCGTCGCCGGCTTCGCCGCCCGGCTGGCCGCCGACCGCCCGGCCTTCGACGAGGCGCTGCGCGGACCGCTGAGGGCGGTCGTGTTCGGGCGGGGTGACACGCACCGGGGCGGCCTGACCGTCAGCCGGGTCGACGTCGGGGCCGGGACCATCATGTACAAGCCGCGGAATTCGGCGATCGACGTGGCGCTCGCGGCGCTGATCCGGGACGTCTACGCACAGTTCCCCGGCGCGCCGGGGCCCGCCGAGCGGATCCGGGTGCCGCGGGTGCTGCTGCGTGACGGCTACGGGTGGGCCGACTACGTCGAGCCGCGCTACTGCGCCGACGAGCGGGAGCTGGGCGTCTTCTACCGCAACATCGGACACTGGCTGGCCGTCCTGCGGTTGTGCGGCGGCACCGACATGCACGCGGAGAACATGATCGCGGCGGGGCCGGTGCCGGTCGTCGTGGACGCCGAGACGTTGTTCGACGCGCCTGCGGAGTTCCCGGCCAGCGGGCAGGGCGACGCCGTGGACGTCGCGACCGCGTCGATCCGCCGAACGGTCCTGCGCACCGGCCTGCTCCCGGTGCGCGGCACGGGATACGCGCTGGGCGGGGTGGACATTTCCGGAATCGGCGCGCTGCCCGGGCAGCAGCCCCGCATCCCGGCGCCGGTGATCGCCGACGCGGGCACGGCCGCCGCGCGCCTCGAGGTCGACCTCGTCGACGTGCCGGCGGCGGGCAACCACCCCAGCCCGAAGCCGGTGCTGCACGCCCACTGGGACCGCGTGCTCGAAGGGTTCCAGGAGATGACCGCGCACCTGCGCCGCCTCGACACCCGTCCCGGCGGCGACGTGCACCACCTGCTCCGGCACTTCCACGGCGTGGAGGCCCGCCGGATCCTGCGGCCGACGCAGGCCTACGTCGACATCGGCCGGATGCTGTGGCACCCGGCGTCCCTGCACGACGAAGCGGCCGCGATCGAACGCGGGCGGGACATCCTGCTCCGCAACGCCCAGGTCCTGCACGGCGCGCCCCAGGACCGGCCGACCATCGACGCCGAGATCGCCGACCTGCTGGCCGGGGACGTCCCGTTGTTCAGCTTCACCGTTGACGACGCGGCGGTCGCGGCGTCGGTGGCCGACTGGCGCGGGGCGGACCTGCCGTTCGAGGAGTCGATCATCCAGGACGCCCTCGTCGGCGCCTACCTCAACGAACGCACCCTGCCATCGCGCCGCCAGTACCCGGCGCACGAGCCGCACTGCCGGGACCGGGACCGCCGGCGGCGGGCCTTGGCCGCGCGGCTGGTCCGGCAGCTGTGCGACGGCGGGGTGCGCGGCGCGGACGGCACGGTCACGTGGATCAGCCCGGTGTTCACCCCGGCGGGCTGGTCGATCCGCGTCCTGCCCGCCGACCTGTACACCGGCCAGGGCGGGGTGGTGCTCACGCTGGCCGAATACCTGGCCGAGGTGCGCGCCGGCCGCGCCGACGAGGTCGCCGGGGTGCAGGAATGCTTCGACGGGGCGCTGAAGGTGCTGAGGAGCGTCGAGGAGCTGACCGAGACGCCGTCGGCCGGGGCGTTCAGCGGTGCGGCGTCGCAGGTGTGGACGTGGCTCGCGCTGCACCGCGTGCTGGGCTGGGACTGGCTGCCGGAGCGGGCGGCCGAGCGGGCCGGGCTGTTCTCCGACGGCCGCATGATCGCCGAGGACCGCGAGGTGGACCTGCTCAACGGCGTCGCGGGCGCCGCGGTGCCGCTGCTCGGCCTCGCCGCAACGGGCCGGCCGGAGTGGCTGCCGGTGGCCGCGGCGGTCGGGAACCGCCTGGTGGAGCTGGCCGTGCACGAGGACTACGGGGCACGCTGGCCGACCCGGCTCAACCCCGAGGGCATCGGCGGCTTCGCCCATGGCGCCACCGGCATCGGCTGGACGCTGATGCGGCTCGCCCTCAGCGACGCCGGCACGGCGGCGGAACGCGCCACCTGGCGGGAGCTGGCGGAGCGCGCGTTCGCGTACCAGGAATGGCTGTACCGGCCGGAGGAGGGCAACTGGTTCGACGCCCGCATCGGCAGTGAAGAGGACTTCTTCACCAGCTGGTGCCACGGCAGCGCCGGCATCGGGCTGGCGGCGCTGGACCTGCACCGCCGCACCGGCGAGCAGCGGTGGCTGGAGATGGCGGGCCGTGCCGCCCGCGCGAGCGCCGCCGAAGGCTTCGGCTGGAGCCACACGCTCTGCCACGGAGACATGGGCATGTGGGAGATGCTCGACGCGATCCGCCAGGCCGAACCGTCCTGGGACGGCCCGGACCGCGACGAGATCGACGCCGAGCTCCTGACCGGCCTGGAGCAGCGCGGCCCGGTCGGCGGTCTGGCCCGCGAGGCGTTTTCCCCGAGCCTGATGTCCGGGTTGGCCGGAGTGGTACACGGGCTGCTCCGCATGCATCCCGAGCAGCGCCTGCCGTCCCCGCTCCTGCTGGACTAGTGTCCTGCGCCTGAAATCCGCTATCTAATTGTAGGATGCGGTGATGGCGGGTCGTGGACGGTCCAAGGTCGAGCTGG
>NZ_CP100416.1:5502288-5503422 GCF_026017845.1 Amycolatopsis mediterranei | reverse complement strand
TGTCCTGCGCCTGAAATCCGCTATCTAATTGTAGGATGCGGTGATGGCGGGTCGTGGACGGTCCAAGGTCGAGCTGGTCCTCAGCGAGGACGAGCGTGCGACGTTGCTGCGGTGGGAGCGGCGGGCCAAGTCGGCGCAGGCGTTGGCGTTGCGGTGCCGGATTGTGCTGGCGTGCGCGGAGGGCTTGTCCAATATGGAGGTGGCGGAGCGGCTCGGGATCAATCGGATGACGGTGGGTAAGTGGCGGTCCCGGTTCGTTGCGCAGCGTGTGGACGGGCTGGTCGATGAGGACCGGCCGGGCCGGCCACCGTCGATCACGCTGGAGAAGGTCGAGGACGTGATCGTGGCCACGCTGGAGCAGACGCCCCGCAACGCCACGCACTGGTCACGTGCGTCGATGGCGCAGCGGTCCGGGCTGTCGAAGTCGACGATCGGGCGGATCTGGCAGGACTTCGGGCTCAAGCCCCACTTGGCCGACACGTTCAAGCTGTCCACCGATCCGTTGTTCGTGGACAAGGTTGTCGACGTGGTCGGGTTGTATCACCATCCGCCGGAGCGGGCGGTGGTGCTGTGCACCGATGAGAAGAGCCAGGTTCAAGCACTGGATCGGTCCCAGCCGGTGCTGCCGATGATGCCGGGCATGCCCGAGCGGCGCAGCCACGACTATGTCCGTCACGGCATCACCACCCTGTTCGCCGCGTTCAACACCGCCGACGGCACCGTGATCAGCGAACTGCACCGCCGGCACCGGGCCGCCGAGTTCAAGAAGTTCCTCACCACGATCGACAAGACCGTCCCCGCCGGGCTGGACATCCACCTGATCTGCGACAACTACGGAACTCACAAGACCCCGGCAATCAAGGCGTGGCTGGCCAAGCACCCCCGGGTGCATATGCACTTCACTCCGACCGGGTCCAGCTGGATCAACCAGGTTGAGCGGTGGTTCGCGTTCCTCACTGATCAGCTGATCCGCCGCGGCGTCCACAGAAGCGTTGCGGCGCTGGAGAAGGACATCCGCGAGTGGATCAAAGACTGGAACGAGGACCCCCGCCCGTTCGTCTGGCGCAAGACCGCCGAGGAGATCATCGACTCGCTCGCACGATATTGCCAACGAATTTCAGGCGCAGGACACTA
>NZ_CP100416.1:5469715-5502188 GCF_026017845.1 Amycolatopsis mediterranei | reverse complement strand
TCTGGCGCAAGACCGCCGAGGAGATCATCGACTCGCTCGCACGATATTGCCAACGAATTTCAGGCGCAGGACACTAGGGACTGGCTCGCACCCGAGGGGCAGCGACCACCGGACGCCTTGCGGTGCCGACCAGCTCTGCTGGACACCGGGGGTACGTGACCGGCAACGGCGGGTCCGCCGTGTCGTGCCGCGATCCCCGGTCCAGCCGCGCTGGTCGCGACGGCCGCGAACCGGAGGGGCTCGCGGTGCCGTCATGACCCTGGTGCAGGCGCTCACCCTTCGGCGTTCGCCGCGCGTTTCTCGATTTCGTCGGCGGCCGGGTGCAGGTTGCCCGCCCGGTACAGGTCCAGGGCCTGGTGCCACGCCTCGAGCGCCTGGTCCGGGTGGCCCTGCGCCTGGTGGGCGTCGCCCATGGCGGCGAGCGTGCCCGCCTGGCGGTAGGTGTTGTCCAGGTGGCGCCACAGGGACAGGGCGCGCCTCGACTGCTCCAGGGCCTCGCCGTGGTGGCCGGTTTCGCGGGCGATCGCGGCGAGGCTGTCCAGCGCGTCGGCCTGGCCGTAGACGTCGTTGCTCTCGCGGCACAGTGCGAGCCCCGATTCGGCGTGGCTGCGCGCTTCTTCGTGCCGCCCCAGCCGGCTGAGGCACGCGCCGATCAAGGCGAACGCGCGCGCTTCCCACTTGCCGTCGTCGAGGACGCCGTACAGCTCCTGCGCGCTGGTGGCGTGCTCCAGCGCCCGCTCGTCGTCCTTCTCGTTCGTCCAGTGCAGCGCCAGCACGAAGTGGACGCCCGCCTGGCCCAGCGTGTCGCCGATTTCCCCGGCCAGCGCCAGCGAGCGGTTCAGGTGGGGCAACGCTTCGGCCGGCATCCCGAACGGGCCGTAGACGAGGCCGAGGCGGCGGTGCGCGCGAGCCTGCACGGCCACGTCGCCGAGGCGCTCGGCGGCGGCCAGCCCGGCCAGCCACGACGTGATGTTGGCTTGGAGGTGACCGCGGCGGTAGTGGAAGTTGTCCAGCGTCCAGGCCAGCTGCCACACCCACGTGTCCCAGCCGGCGTCCTCGGCGGCCTGCCGCGCCGCGAGCACGCACTGGTGGTTGCCGTCGAACCAGGTCATCGCGGCGGTGTCGTCGGGGAGCGGGGCCGGGACGCAGCCGGGCGGTGGCTCGCCGACGTCGATCGGCGGGTGCTGCTGGTCGAGCAGGCGGCTGCCGCGGTGGCCGGTGTGCAGGTGGAAGCCGACGAGCCGGCGCAGCGCCGCGGTCCGGGCGGGTGCCGGCTCGTCGGCCAGTGCGGTGGCCTGCGCGTGCTGGCGGACCAGGTCGTGGAAGCGGAACCGCCCGGTCGCCGGCTGCTGCAGCAGGTGGTCGTCGACGAGGCTTTCCAGCAGCCGCTCGGCTTCGGCGGGAGCCACGGCGGCCAGCGCCGCGGCGGCGGGGACGTCGATGTCCGGGCCCGGGTTGAGGCCGAGCAGCCGGAACATGCGCTGCCCGGCCTCGTCCAGGTGCTCGTAGGACAACGCGAACGCCGCGGCGACGCTGCGGTCGCCCGCGGAGAGCTCGGCCAGCGGACGGCCCGCCTGGCGCAGCCGGTCGGCCAGGTGGGCCACGGTCCACGCCGGCCGGGTGCGCAGCCGCGCCGCGGCGATCCGGATGGCCAGGGGCAGGTGCCCGCACAGCGCGACGACGTCGCGGACGGCCGCGGCTTCGGCGGCGGGCCGGTCGTCGGCGACGATGCCGCTGAACAACGCGACCGCGGTGGCCTCCGGCAGCACGTCCAGGGAGAGGATGTGGGCCGCTTCCAGGCCGACCAGGCGGCGCCGGCTGGTGATCAGCAGCAGCGTCCCCGGGCTGCCCGGCAGCAGCGGACGGACCTGCGCGGCGTCCGCGGCGTTGTCCAGCACGACGACCACCGAGCGGCCGGCGAGTTCCGCGCGCCAGAGCGCCGCGCGGGCGTCCGGTTCGAGGGGGATCCGGTCCGCGGCCACGCCGAGGGCGCGCAGCAGCGTGTCGAGGGCCGCCGCCGGCGTGATCGGTGCCTGGCCGGAGGTGTGCCCGTGCAGGTCGATGAACAGCTGGGCGTCGCGGTAGTGCCCGGCGAGCCGGTGCGCGGCGTGGATGGCCAGCGTCGTCTTGCCGATGCCGGCCATCCCGTCGATCGCCTCGATCACGACGGCCGTCGGCGCGGTGTGCACGACCCCGTCGCGGGCCGACAGCAGCCGGGAGAGCTCGGGTTCGCGGCCGGTGAAGTCGGCGATGTCACCGGGGAGGTCGTTGCGGATCGTGCCGGCCGGGCGGCCGGTGACCGGCCGGGACGGCGACGGCGGGAACAACCGGGGATCGTTGTCGAGGATCCTGTGGTGGAGGCCGGTCAGGCGAGGTGTGGGGTCGAGCCCGAACCGCTCGACGAGCACCACCCGCGCCCGTGCGAACGTGTCCAGCGCGTCCGCCTGGCGGCCCGCGCGGTACAGGGCCGTCATCAGCTGGCCCCACAGCCGCTCGTGGCCGGGGTGCCGGTCGCTCAGCGCCGTCAGTTCGCCGATCAGGGCTTCCCCGGCGCCGGTGGCGAGGTCGGCGTCGATGCGGTCTTGCAGGGCACCGAGCCGCAATGCCTGCAGCCGCCGGGTTTCGGCCAGCAACGCCGCGGTGCCGGAGAAGTCTTCGTAGGCGTCACCGCGCCACAGCGCCAGCGCGCGTGACAGCCGATCCGCCGCCGTCACCGGGTCCGCCGCCAGCGCGGTCCGCCCGGCGGTCACCAGGCGTTCGAACTCGCGGGCGTCGAGCAGCGCGGGTTCCAGCCGCAGGGCGTAGCCGGCCGCGCGGGTCTCGATCAGGTCGCCCCCGCCGAGCGCGGCGCCCGGCGCCAGCGAGCGGCGCAGGCGTGACATGTAGGTCCGCACGGTCCGGGGCGTGCCGGGCGTGGCGTCGACGTCCCACAACGCGCTCGCCATGGTGTCCACGCTGATGACCCGGCCGGCGTTCGCGATGAGCAGCGCGAGCAGCGTGCGGATGCGGGGACCGCCGAGATCGAGCGGCCGCCCGTGCACCAGCACCTCGAACGGGCCGAGCACGCGGAACTCGGGCCGTTCCTGCCCCTGGGCCGTTCCGCCCGCCGGGTCGTCCGTCCACACCCTGCCCACCCTGTCAGGAGGGGCCGGTCCGCGGTGGGGATACGGGTCCGTTCGGTCCAATCCCGCCGACGGAGCGGAGTGGGTGCCCGCGGCTCCGAGCAGGCTCCGCGGGCACCCGGAGGAACCGCACCAGCTCCGTCTACCGCGATCTCACCGCCGGGCAGCCGGTGGTCATCGTGGGCTCTCCTCACCACGGACCACGTCCGCGAGGTCCGCGACCACCACGTCGAACACCGGGTCGTCGTAGTACGCGCCGTGCCCGCGAAGGGGCGACTTCGGCCGGTCGTCGCGGTCGGCCGTGAACTCCGGATCGCGCAGCCTGAAGTCGTTGCCGAGCCGATGGGCACCGGCGGGTTCGGCGGTGTCCGCAGCCTCCCTCTCCCCGGCGGGCGGCGCTGTGGCCAGGGGGAACCGGGACCACGGGGTGACGCCTTCGGGGAGCGGGTCGTCGGCCGGCGGGGTGGCCTTGCCAGGCCAGGGTGTTTCGCCGGGGGGCCAGGTCAGGACCGGCCCGCCGAGGGGGTCGGTCCAGCGGTAGACGTTGACCCACCGCTTTCCGAGATCCTTCAAGGTCTGCTCGATTCTCCGGTAGCCGAGGTAGGCGGGGAAGATCCGCGAATACGCCCACTGCAGCTGCGAGCCGTAGCTGACGAGGCCGACCTTGGCGAGGGAGGGGTCGGGTCCTTCGGGCGGAGCGGCGGGGTCCCGCAGGACGGAGATCGCGGCCACGCAGACGACACTGCCCTGGCTGTGACCGGACAGCACGACCGCCTTGGCGCCGTGACCGGCGAGGTATTCCGTGCGGTGAGCGGTCTCGAGGACGGCTCGGCCGCCGTAGGGTGGCGGGCAGATGGGGTGCACCAGCCGGGGCCAGAACGCGAGCAGGTCCCACAGCACGCCGACCGCGGTCCGCAGCTTCGTACCTTGCCAGGAGCGGATGCCGAGCAACAGCAGCGCGCTGAGCAGCGCGGCGAGGACCCAGGCGCCGATGTTGCCGAGTTCCGGCGACAGCACGTGGTCCAGCACCGACGTCATCCGCAGCAGCGCGGCGATCCCGGCGAGCCCGACGACGACCCCGCCGCCGACGGCCGGCAGGGTCAAGCCCCAGTGGTACCGGTACTTCGTGAGGGCGAGGCGCCAGCTGGTGGTCACCCGGCGGGTGACGCGCGGATCGGCCTTCTCGGATGCGTAGTCGGCTTCCGCGAGCTCAGCGAGGCCGTTCCTGCTCCAGCCGAGCCACCACGTCACGCCGCCGGCGATGGACAGCACCCCCGACAGGGTGGCCAGGACCAGCACGTTCGGTCCGGCGCCGAGGGTCCAGAAGACGGTCAGGGCGGCCGAGCCGAACACGGCGCCGGCGAGGAAAAGACACGTCGCCCAGCGCTGCCGCGTCATGGCGGCGGCGAGCGGCAGCAAGAACAGCAGGAGGGCGATGGCGAGGACACCCCAGAGCCAGGCGCCGGTCCAGTAACTGGCACCGAGCTGGATCGGCCACTCGACGTCGTGGCAGCCGCAGGTCTCGGCGGTGTCCGGCAGGTCGCCGCGGGAGGGGACCGGATTCCCCACCAGGTCGGCGACGCGGAACGCCAGGCCGCCGCTGAACCCGGCGGCCAGCAGGGTCGCGACGGCGGCGATGACCCAGGTGCCGTAGCCGTTCCACAATGGACGGAACGCGACGGGCACCTCGGCGTCCCTGAGGTGCTTGCTGTGGCGGGAGAAGCGCAGCAGCACGCAAGCGACGAGCAGGACGAGCAGGAGCCCCATGGCCAGCACCGCTTCGACGTTGGGAACGATCTCGAAGCCGGCGAGCGGCTCCGGGCCGATGGCTCCCGCCGGCCACAGCTTGACGGCGGTGACAGTGATGCTGACGAGCAGGTGGAGGGCGCACAGCCAGCGAATCGCCGTTACGTACAACGGCAATTTGACTGCGTCCCGGCCCTTCGGATCGGGTTTCAGGTTCTCGGGTTCCGGGCCCCAGGCGATGATGACGAGCACGACGAGAATCAGCAGCAGGCCGCTGCCCAGCCACAGCCCGAGATAAGCCTTGTCGTCTTTCCAGACCGGATAGAGGAACGCGGCGAACAGCAGACCGAGTACCGCGCACGCCGCGGCGACGTGCATGGCGCGCAGTATCGGTGCTTTGGGTGAGGTGTGCCAAAACGCGCGGTCGTCGAACGAGCCGTTCGGAGTGGTCCACTTGGTGAGTTCGCCACGGGGTTCGTAGAGGAACGATTGCCGGCCGAACCACCAGAAGAGCAGCACGACAGCCAGCGGCGGCGCCGCGCCGAGGAGGAGCCGGGGGCCGAACTGCCGGCTGGTGACGCTGTCCAGCCAGGAGTTGTCCTGGCGGCAGACGATGCTGGAGGCGCACTGGTGCATCACGAGTTCGATCGACACGTACGCGACGTTGGTGACCAGCATCAAGGTGAGTACGAGGCCGAGCAGCCGCAGGACGGCATCCGCGAATCGAGCCCGCCGATTGCGCTTCTCCGGCAGGAGAAGCGCGTAGCGCGAGAGGTTCAGCAGCGCGAAGGGCGCCAGGGCGAGCCAGAGCGCCCGGCTCGGCGACCCGGAGGTGAACCGTCCCCAGTGGAACGCTTCGACGTCACGCCACCGTCGCGGCCGTCCACCCGATGGCGGAGTCGCCAGGAGCCTCCGCCGCCGGAAGAAGCGCGCCATGTCGTCCCCGGCCACGCGCAGGGGTTCGGGATCGCCCAGCATGACCTCGGGAGTCGTCCCGTGCACACCGTGCACGCGCAGCTCCACCACATCGAGCGTATTGTTTTCGGTCATTGGCACTCCCTGAAGGTTTCCCAGGGGCGCTCGGCGAGCGTCGTGCCGGTAAGTCGCAAGAATGACGGTGGATTGTTACGACCGTGTCCGTTTCGCAAGAAACGGGGGGATTTACCTGTAACCCGGCCCACGGCACCGGCGACTTCGATGGCACTCACGTCCCGAGGAGGTCTGATGAAGCCGTTCTTTTGTCACACGAATCGTCCGATCGGTGTTGTCTTCAAGGTGGCCGTTGTCGCCGGATTGCCGATCATCGCCATGGCGATGAATTCCGCACCGGCCCAGGCGGCTCCCGGCGCCGCCACCCGCGGCGACGCGGAAGCCGTCCTGCACGCGAGCGGCACCGGCGGAGCCGCCGTCCGGAACCACCGCACGGTCAGCGGCGCCTCTCCGGCCGACATCGACCGCCGGGTGTCCATCCGCGTGCTGGAGTCGGTCGACGGCCGGCATTTCTGCCAGGACGACTGGCACGTCATCCTGGTGGCGGAGACGAGCGGCGGGGACAAGTCGTTCACCGTGCAGGAAGCCAAGGCGGAAGCGGACGCCGTGCGACTGGAGTTCTTCCTCGACGGCTCTCCGCTGGCCACCGAGCGCACGTCGGTCAAGCGGTCCCTGGACCCGGGCTTCTTCGGATGGGAAGAGGCGTACTTTTTCCAGCAGGGCGCGATCATGGCACCCGGCGATCTGACGGTCGGCGCGCATTCATTGCGGGTGGTCGCCACCGATCCGGCCGGCAGCGGGCAGAACGAGATCACGGTCTGGATCGACGCCACGGGTACCGGCGTCTGCTCGTGATTCCGGTGGACTGGTGGGTTCTCCGCGCCAGGAAAGGAGAACCCACCAGGCCAACCTGGCTGTGCCCATGGCCGGCGGCCGTCGTGGCGGGTCCGCCGTTCCCGGTGCGGCCGTTCTCGATGCTCCGGCGTTCTCTCACCGGCGAATCCGGCGATCCACAGCCAGCCAGTTCGTTTCCCACGTCGTCCCGCCGTCAGCCGAGAACGCCTGCTCGAACCTTGCTTCGTCCAGAGCCGACCGGGAGATGAGGAACCGCACCTTGATCGGGTGGCCGCCGAGTTGGTCGTCGCCGTAGAACTCGCCCGCGCCGTTGCGGAACCCGCCGTACACCGCCGGGGTGAGCAAGCCGTCGCGGATGTTGACGAACGTCAGGCTCCACCGCTGGGCCTGCGGCTCGTACAGCCGCATGTTGAGGGCGTCGATGCGCCCGTCCGGCCCCGAGACCTCGAACTCGGCGACGTTCGCTCGCCCGTCCAGGAGTGGCCGCACATTGCTGGTACCCGCGAACTGGAGCCAGGTGTCCGCGGAATCCGACAGCGGCTCGGCGAGCACCCGCACGGTGCTGCGCCACGTGCCGGTTTCCCACGCGAAGTCTTGTTGGCCGGCGGCGCTCGGCGACGCGGGCGAGGTCGATGCGTCGCCCGACGCGGCCGTCGCGATCAGGAGGAAGGCGGAAAGGCCGGCGATCAGGGTCCTTCTGTATGGCACGGTCTTGGTCCGACTATCCGAGGGAGCACCGCCGTGGACAAGAAGGCACCTGCAGGTAACCCCGCGCGTCCCAACCCGTTGCCCGGCTGTCCGATGGCCGCGGCGTTCGCCGCGATCGGCGGGAAGTGGAAGCTGACCCTGCTCTACTGGCTCGCCCACGGCGAGTGCCACTTCGCCGGCCTCCGCCGCCGAGGCACGCCGATCGCGTCCAAGGTCCTGGTCGAACAGCTGCGCGAGCTCGAAGCCGACGGGCTCGTCGAACGCGTGGTGACCGGACCCGTCCCGGCGCGCGTCATCTACCGGCTCACTCCCTACGGAACGACTCTCCTGCCCGTCGTCGAGGAAGTCCGGGTCTGGGGCGAAGCCCACCTTCGGCGCACCCGCAGTGGGGCGGCCCCGGACTCGGCGATGAGCTGCACCGACGCCGTCGTCTAGGCCGAGCGCGGGCCGGGAGGTGCCGAAAGGCCAGTCGGCCCTTGCCGGGAGTGGGAGACTTCGACAGGGCGACGACACGACGGAGGTGGGGGGCGGGTGTGACGCGGGTCGATGCGGCTCGACGTGTGGTGATCATCGCGTACAACGATGCGCAGATCCTGGACGTGGCGTGTCCGAGCGGCGCGCTGGAGATCGCGAACGGCCACGGCGCCGTGCCGCCGTATGCGATCGAGCTGGCGACGGTGACCGGGCGGGGCGTGCGCAGTTCGTCGGGGATCGCGCTCACCGGCGCGCGGCGGCTGGCTTCCGTGACCGGGCAGATCGACACGATGCTGGTCGTCGGCGGGCATGGGACCCGGGCCGCGATGGCCGATGACGGGCTGCTGACGCAGGTGCGGCGGCTCGCGCGGCGCAGCCGGCGGATCGCGTCGGTGTGCACCGGCGCGTTCGTGCTGGCCGCGGCGGGGTTGCTGGACGGGCGGCGGGCGACCACGCACTGGGCGTACGGCGACCTGCTGGCGGCGCACTTTCCCGCGGTGACGGTGGATCTGGCGCCGCTTTTCGTCCAGGACGGCAACGTTTACACCTCGGCCGGGGTCACCAGCGCGCTGGACCTGACCCTCGCGCTGGTCGAGGCCGACCACGGCCCGACGGTGGCCCGCGAGGTCGCCCGTGAGCTGGTGACCTACCTGCAGCGCCCGGCCGACCAGGCGCAGATCAGCATGTTCCTGGCCCCGCCGCCACCGGGTGACCGGCTGGTGCGCGACCTGCTCGCGCACATCGCCGCGCACCCCGGTGACGACCTGAGCCCGGCGGCGCTGGCGGCACGGGCCCAGGTCAGCCCGCGGCACCTCACGAGGTTGTTCGTCACCCACGCGGGCACGACGCCGGCCCGTGCGGTGCGAGCCGCCCGGACGGAGGCGGCCGCGCACCTGGTGCGGGGCAGCGAGTTGTCGCTGGCCGCGGTCGCCCGCCGGTGCGGGTTCGGGTCGGCGGAGGTCCTGCGGCAGGCGTTCCTCGACCACTACGGGGTCACCGGGGACAGGGTTCGCAGGATGGCGGACATGCCCGAGGCGCTCGATCGGCCCACCACCCAGACTGTCGAACACGGGGGATCCGCCGGCGACCGGCACTAGGGATCGCGGTCGCGGCAAGGGGATTCTCCACAGGTGGAGTATTCGAAGGGTGGGAAGCATCATGTTCGTCAAGAAGATGCCGATCGTGTTCGGCATGGCCCTGCTCGGTCTGCTCGGGACGACGGTGACCGCGAACGCCAGTGCGTCGACGGCGGCGGCACCTTGCCGGCAGCCCGTGAGTTCCGTGTCGGTGCACGGCCGCGTGATCCACCTCTGGTTGTGCGACAACGGGTGGCACGGGCAGATCACGAACGGGGCCACCGGCGATCCGGTCTGGCTGGACAGCGCGCGCGGCACCGTGACCGGCTACCGGACCATTCCGGCCGGCGGCACGTCGGCGAACACGGGCACGGTCGGCCAGTACGGCGGGCCGTGGCGTGCCTGCGGACGTGCTTTCAACGCACCGGAAATCGTCTGCACGGCGCGCAACTGACCGAGGCCGGGGGCTCAGGTGGGGGACGGCGTGCCCGGTGACTGCGGTGGCTCGCCGCACGGGCACGTCGTCCGGCCGGAACCCCGGCCCGGGGTTCCGGCCGGCGCCGCCCGGTATTGCTGACTAAACCGCACTGCGGATCCGCGCGTGGAGGCTGTGCGATCACCCCGTCCAGGAGCGATCGCTGGCCGAAAGGATGAGGGATGAGCAGGCGAATCGCGTTGGCGCTGTCTTCTGCCACGTTGGCTGTGCTGGGAACGTTCGTAGGGGCGGGCGTGGCCGCTGCCGCGCCGGCGGCCGGGTCCTCGCTCCAATCGCCGACGGGGAGTGCGTGCCGCACCCACAATCCGCCGGGAGGTGGATCTGTGACCGTGTGCAGGACCTGGACGCCCGACGGCCAAGGCGCCTACAACGGCACATGGAAGATCACCAAGCGAACCGGCGCTGCCATCGCCCAGGGACGATTCGACGGCTTCGTCGGCAACCTGGGGACCGCCGGGACCTTCAGCCATGTCGACAGCTTCGTCACCCGCGGCTGCAACGCCGGCTGCACAGACTGGTCGTAGCAGGCCGAACAAGACCGCGCGGGCGGTGATCTGCTCGCGGATCCGGGCTTCGACTGCCCCAAGGGGCGGGGTCAAGCCCGGATCCGCGCGGTTTCAGCAGGCCTGCACGCCCGGGAACGTGGTCGCCGAGATTTCCCGGCGGGCAGCAACGTCGAGGAGGCGCTCGAGGCGATCAAAGCCGGATTCGAGAGCCTCGATGCGACTACGGCAGGCGACCGACTCCTTGTTGAACAATGGGTGCGCCGGCTCACGATTGTTCTCTGTGCAGCCGGCGCACCCATTGTTCCGCAGAGGGCGCGTCGCACGTGGGGATCAGGTCGCTACCTGGTCAAGGCCGGGGCTGGGTGTTCCACCAGGCCTGGCCGGCTTCGGGCAGGGTGGAGATCGGGTCGTAGTACGGGTATCGCCGCTGCAAGGCTTCGGGGTCGGAATGCTCGATCCCGGTCCGGTAGTTCTTGGTCCAATACGAGATCCCCAGCTCCCGGTCGTACTCGGCCAGCTGGTGCACCCACCGCTTCCCGACATAAGGCACGTCGCACACGATTCGCGGCGTCGCGTACCCCGGCAGGTACCCCATGATCGAGTGCTGCAGTTCCTGCGCCTCCCACACCGAAACTCGCCAGTGCTCGGCGTTCGGGATCATATCGCACATGTAAAAGTAGTACGGCAGGATGTTCGCTTCCCCTTGCAGGGCAAAGCAGAGGTCCAGCAGGGCTGCCGGCGTCGCGTTGACCCCGCGCATCAGCACGCCCTGGTTGCGCACGTCCCGGACCCCGACGTTCAGCGCCGTCTGGGCCGCCTCCGCCACCAGCGGGGTCACCGACTGGGCGTGGTTGACGTGCGTGTGGATCGCCAGGTTGACGCCGCGGCGCTGGGCGGTGACCGCCACTCGCTCGAGGCCTTCGACGACCTTCGGCTGGAGCCAGTGCTGGGGGAGCGCCGCGAGGGCCTTCGTCGCCAGGCGGATGTCGCGGACGGTGTCGATGTCCATCAGGCGCATCAGGAACGACTCCAGCTGCGGCCACGGCACGTTGGCCACGTCGCCGCCGGAGACCACCACGTCGCGGACGCCCGGGGTCTTCTTCAGGTAGGCGATCATCGCGTCCTGGCGGTCGACCGGCTTGAGCGTCAGCTTGTGCTTCTCGACCGTCTCCGTCGAATTGCCGACCAGGTCCATCCGGGTGCAGTGGCCGCAGTACTGGGGGCAGGTCGAGATCATCTCGGCCAGCACCTTCGTCGGGTAACGGTGGGTCAGGCCCTCCACGACCCACATCTCCGCCTCGTGCAGCGAGTCGCGCTCGGAGTGCGGGTGGCTCGGCCAGGTGGCGTCACGATCACTGCGGACCGGGAGCATGTAGCGGCGGATCGGGTCGGCGTAGAACGCCTCGGTCACCTTGGCCGGGTCGGTGCCCGCGGTCGGGGCCATCGTGTTGAGCATCTGCGGGGGCAGCAGCATCGACATCGTGGCCAGCTCGCGCTGGTCGGCGAGCAGGTCGTCGTAGAAGCGTTCCTCCAGCAGGTCGCCCATCAGGGCGCGCAGCTGCTTGGCGTTGCGGACGCAGTGCACCCGCTGCCACTGCGCGTCGCGCCACTCGGCCTCGGTCACGTCGTGCCAGCCGGGGAAGCGGCGCCAGTCGGGTTCCACCAGCTCGGCGCGGGCGTACTCGTAGGGCTGGTCGAAGGCGGCGGCAGGCGTCACAGGTTCCTGGATCGCAGTCACTTGTACTCCTAGTCGTCGGGAACGCGTTAAAATATCCTGTCATAACGTTCTCACGGAGTAAATCTTCCTGCCTGCTGGGTCGCTGTCCCCCACGTGGACCAAGGAGGCAGACTCAGGGGCGTGACGGACGAACACACGACGCTCCTGCTCGGCGGGCGCATCTACACCCCCGCCGGTCCCGACGCCACGGCGATGGCGGTCACCGGCGGCACCGTGGTCTGGGTCGGCCAGGACGCCCCGGCCCGCGCCCTCCACGAAAACGCCGAGATCGTCGACCTCCACGGCGCCTTCGTCGCCCCCGCGTTCGTCGACGCGCACGTCCACGCCACCGCCACCGGCCTGCACCTGACCGGCCTCGACCTCACCGGTGTCCGCGGCGCCGCCGACCTGCTGACCCGCGTGCGCGACGCCGTCAGCCCCGGGCAGGCCCTGCTCGCCCACGGCTGGGACGAGACCACCTGGACCGACCCGCGCCTGCCCAGCCGCACCGAGCTCGACGCCGCCGCCGGGGGCGCGCCCGTCTACCTCAGCCGCGTCGACGTCCACTCCGCGCTCGTCTCCACCGCCCTGGTCGAGCTGGCCCCGGCCGCCCGCGCCGCCGACGGCTGGTCGCCCGACGGCCCGCTCACCCGCGCCGCCCACCACGCCGTCCGCGCGGCCGTGCGCGCCGCCATCACCCCCGAGCAGCGCGAACGCGCCCAGCGCGCCTTCCTCGCCGAGGCCGCCAAACAAGGCATCGTCAGCGTCCACGAATGCGCCGGCCCGGACATCTCCGGCCGCGACGACCTCGCCGCCCTCCTCACCCTCACCGGCCCGGACACGCCCGAGGTCGTCGGGTACTGGGGCGAGCTCGGCGCCGTCGAAACCGCCCGCGAACTCGGGGCCCGCGGCCTGGCCGGCGACCTGTTCGTCGACGGCGCCCTCGGCTCCCACACCGCCGCACTGACCCGGCCCTACGCCGACCACCCCGGCGCAGGGACGCTCTACCTCGACGCCCACCGGATCGCCGGGCACCTCACCGCCTGCACCGAAGCCGGGCTGCAGGCCGGCTTCCACGTGATCGGCGACGCCGCGGCCGCCGAAGTCGTCGAAGGCTTCCGGCTGGCGGAGAAGGAGGTCGGGCAGCGTGCCCTGGCCGCCCGCCACCACCGGCTCGAACACCTGGAGATGGTCACCGCCGAGCAGGCCAAGCAGCTGGCCGGCTGGGGCGTGGTCGCCTCGGTGCAGCCGCTGTTCGACGCGCTCTGGGGCGGCCCGGAAGGCATGTACGCCGAACGCCTCGGCGCGGACCGCGCGGCCGGCCTCAACCCCTTCTCGGCCCTGGCCGCCGAAGGTGTCCTGCTCTCCTTCGGCTCCGACGCACCGGTGACCCCGCTCGACCCGTGGGCGAGCGTCCGCGCCGCGGCCTACCACCGGACGCCGGGCGCCGGGCTGTCCCCGCGGGCGGCGTTCACCGCCCACACCCGGGCCGGGCACCGCGCGGCCGGCGTCAACGACGGCGTCACCGGCAGCCTCGTCCCGGGCGCGCCGGCGCACTACGCGATCTGGGACGCCACCGACCTCGTCGTGGCCACCCCGGACAGCCGCGTGCAGCGCTGGTCCACCGACCCGCGGGCCGGGGTGCCGCCGCTGCCCCGGCTCGAACCGGACGCCACCCTCCCGCGGTGCCTGCGCACGGTCCGCGCGGGTGCCGTCCTCCACGACGCCATCACCTAGAGTTCTCGGCTGTGGCAGTCACCGTGGCGGACCCCGAACCGGGCGCCCCGCACCAGCACGCCCGCACGCGGCGGTTCCCCCCGGCCTGGGTGCTGCGCACCGCCGCGGCGCTGGTGTCCGGATTCGCCTATTACCTGAGCTTCGCGCCGCGCCCGCTGTGGTGGCTCGCGCCGCTGGCTTTCGCCGGGCTGGCGCTCGTGCTGCGCGGACGCCGCTTCCGGGCCGGCTTCGGCTACGGCTTCGCGTTCGGGTTCGTGTTCTTCCTCCCGCTGCTGACCTGGCTGCTGGACTTCCTCGGCCCCGACTTCGGCCCCTGGCCGTGGCTGGGCCTGTCGTTCGCGCTGGCGCTCTACCACGGCCTGGCGGGCGGCCTGATCACGCTGGTGTCCCGGCTGCCGGCCGCGCCGCTGTGGGGTGCGCTGGTGTTCATCGCGCTGGAGACGCCGCGCGCGTGGTTCCCCTTCGGCGGCTTCCCGTGGGGCCGCGTCGCCTTCAGCCAGCCCGAAGGCGCGTTCCTGCCGCTCGCCTCGATCGGCGGCGCCCCGCTGGTCGGCCTGGCCGTCGTCCTCACCGGCTTCGGCCTGGCCACCCTCGCCGCCCGTCTGTGGGACGTGCGCAAACTCACGCGGCCGGTGACCTTCGCCGCCCTCGCCGCGCTGCTGCCCGTCGTCGCGGGCCTGGCGCTGTGGCCGGCGATCGGCACCGGCGCGCAGGACGGCGAGCGCACCGTCGCGACCGTCCAGGGCAACGCGCCGGACATCGGGCTCGCGCTGCAGGGGCAGCGGACCGTGCTGCGCGACAACACCATCGCCGAGAGCCGGCGGCTGCTCGCGGCCGTCCGGGCCGGGAAGGTGCCCCAGCCCGACCTGCTGGTGTGGCCGGAGAGCGCCACCACCGTCACCGGCCCGGACCTGGAGGTCGACCAGCTCGTCGCGAACTTCGGCGTCCCGGCGCTGATCGGGGCGATCTACCGGCTCCCGGACGGGCACCTGCAGAACTCCGTCATCGCCTGGGACCCGCGCACCGGGCCCGGCGCGCGCTACGCCAAGCAGCAGCTGGTGCCCTTCGGCGAGTACGTCCCGGCCCGCAAGGTCGCCCAGCTCGTCACGCCGTTCCTCGACTCCGAGACCGTCGACATGGTCCCCGGCGACGGCGCGAACCAGACCATGCCCGCCGCGGGCACGAAGGTCGGCGTGTTCATCTGCTACGAGACGGCGTTCGACTACCCGGCCCGCGACGCCGTGCGCGACGGCGCCGAACTGCTCGTGGTGCCGACCAACAACGCCTGGTACGGCCGCAGCGAAATGAGCGTGCAGCAGCTGGCCATGTCCCGGCTGCGGGCGGTCGAACACGGCCGCGCCGTCGTGGTGTCGGCGGTCTCCGGGGTGAGCGCCATCGTCGCGCCCGACGGGACGGTGACCAGCTCAACGGGCCTTTTCACGGCGGATTCCCTGGTCGGGCGCGTGCCGCTGCGGACGCAGACTACGCTGTCGGATCGACTAGGTGCGTGGACGGAGTACGGGCTGCTGGCTCTGGCGATCGCCGGGGTGGCCGGTGGGCTCGTACTCCGTTTTCGCACCCGGCGCACCAGCGCCGGCACGGCAGGGGAAACGGCGGACTGACCGCCGCGGATATCGGAGGAGCACGGATGTCGCAGGCGCCGCGGGGGGCCCGGGGAATCGAGCCGGTGCTGGTGGTGATCCCGACCTACAACGAGCGGGAGAACCTCGGCCCGATCCTGGATCGCCTGCGCAAGGCACTCCCGGACGTGCATGTGCTCGTGGTGGACGACGGCAGCCCGGACGGCACCGGCGAGCTCGCCGACGAGCGCGCGGCCGCCGACGACCACATCCAGGTGCTGCACCGCACCGAGAAGGCCGGCCTCGGCGCCGCCTACATCGCCGGGTTCCGCTGGGGCCTGGCGCGCGAGTACAACACGATCGTCGAGATGGACGCCGACGGCTCGCACGCCCCGGAGGACCTGCCCCGCCTGCTCGACGCCGTCGGTGACGCCGACCTGGCGATCGGCTCGCGCTACGTGCCGGGCGGCAGCGTCGTGAACTGGCCGGTGAACCGCCAGATCCTCTCCCGCGGCGCCAACATCTACTCGCAGATCGCGCTGGGCATGCGCACCCGCGACATCACCGCGGGCTTCCGCGCCTACCGCCGCCCGGTGCTGGAGAAGCTGGCTCTGGACGAGGTCAACTCGCACGGCTACTGCTTCCAGATCGACCTGACGATCCGCACGGCCGACGCCGGCTTCGAGATCGTCGAGGTCCCGATCACCTTCACCGAGCGCGAGATCGGCGAGTCGAAGATGAGCGGCTCGATCATCCGCGAGGCATTCCTGCGGGTGGCCAAGTGGGGCGTCGAGCGCCGCTGGCACCAGCTGCGCAAGCTCGTCAAGCGCGCCTGAGCCGTTTTCCTCCGTTCTGGGCCATCATGGGGCCGGTGACGACCATCGTGGCCTTCCACGCCCACGCCGACGACCCGGTCCTGCTCAGCGGCGGCACGCTCGCCCGTGCCGCGGCCGACGGGCACCGGGTGGTGGTCGTGGTGGCCACCGACGGCATGGCCGCCGAGCACCCGACGCCGCGCTGGGCCGAGCTGGAGGCCGCCGCGGCCATCCTCGGCGTCCGGCGGGTCGTGCACCTGGGGTACGCCGACAGCGGCCACGGTCCGGAGCTGTACGCGGACCCGCCCGGCCGGCAGCGCTTCGCCCGCGCGGACACCGAGGAAGCCGCGCACCGGCTCGCGGCCCTGCTGCAGGAGGAGCGCGCCGACCTGCTGCTCGGCTACGACGCCGGCGGCGGTTACGGGCACCGCGACCACGTGAAGGTGCACGAAGTGGCCCGCCGGGCCGCCCGGCTGACCGGGACGCGGCTGCTGGAGGCCACCCTGCCCCGCGACTTCGCGCTGCGGTTCGTGCGGGTGGTCCGGGCGCTGCGCATCCCGTTCGAATACGACGTCGATGCGCTCGAGCACGCTTACAGTCCGGCTTCGGCCATCACTCACCGGTTCGACGTGCGGCGGTTCGCCGCGCGCAAGCAGGCGGCCCTGGCCGCGCACGTGTCGGACGTCCGCGGCCGCGGACGGCTTTCGGCGGTGCTGCGGCTGCTCGTCTGGCTGCCGGCACCGCTGTTCGGACTGGTGGCCGGCCGCGAGTGGTACGCCGAGGTCACGCCCGCAGGATCGGCACGCCCTGGTTTGCCAGTTCCTGCACGTTCTGGTCGTCGGCGTCGGTGATGATCCCGGCGATGTCGCCGAAGGGCAGCACGGTGAACCGTGACGCCGCGCCCAGCTTCTCGGCGCTGGCCAGCACGTAGGTGTCGGCCGCGCGCCGGGCCAGGGTGCGCTTCATCGCGGCTTCGTCGGCGTCGCCGGTGGTCAGCCCGGCTTCGGGGTGGACACCGGTGACGCCGAGCAGGAAGACGTCGGCGCTGATCGATTGGGCGGCCTCGGCCGCGGCCGCGCCGCAGGTGACCGCGGAGTGCCGGAACAACCGGCCGCCCAGCAGGAACACCTCGATGCCGGGGTGGCCGAGCAGGGCGACGGCGACGGTCGGGCTGTGCGTGACGACGGTGGCCTCGAGGTCTTCGGGGAGGGCCTTCGCGAGGGCCAGCGTGGTCGTGCCGCCGTCGAGGATGACCGTGGAGCCGGGCCGCACCAGCGCGGCGGCCACCGTGGCGACCCGGTCCTTGCCGCCGACGGCGATGGACGTCCGGCTCGAGTAGTCGGCGAGGGCGGGGGAGACGGGCAGCGCGCCGCCGTAGACGCGCTGGCAGAGCCCGGCCGCGGCGAGGTCGCGCAGGTCGCGGCGGATGCTGTCCTCGGAAACCCCCAGCTCGGCCGCGACGTCCTTGGCCAGGACCTTGCCGTCGGCGGCGAGCCGGGCGAGCAGCAGTTCACGGCGTTCCCCGACCAGCATGCACGTTCCTCCTTGTTTCTGCCGACTCGTACACATTATGGTCGCGGCATGACCTCTTCGACAAGCCTGTCCCGCAACCCGCGGGTCCGGGTCACCCAAGTGGAGCTGCTCTCGTCGGCCTGGTACGTGCTGCGCCGCACGACGTTCGACTACCGGCACGGCGACGGCCGCTGGACGACCGAGCAGCGCGAGACCTACGACCGCGGCAACGGCGCCACGGTGCTGCTCTACGACCTCGAGGGCGGCACGGTCCTGCTGACCCGCCAGTTCCGCTACCCGGTCTACGTCAACGACCACCCGGACGGCATGTTCGTGGAGACCGCGGCCGGTCTGCTGGACGCCGACGACCCGGAAACGGCGATCCGGCGGGAGGCGCAAGAGGAGACAGGTGTGCGGATCGGCGCACTGGAGCACGTGTTCGACGTCTACACGAGCCCGGGCTCGGTCACCGAGCGCCTGCACTGCTACGCGGCGCCCTACGACCCCGCCGACCGCGGCGCAGGCGGCGGCATCGCGGAGGAAGGCGAAGACATCGAGGTCCTCGAGCTCCCGTTCACCAAGGCCCTGGCCATGATCGGAACCGGCGAGATCGCCGACGCCAAGACGATCATGCTGCTGCAGTGGGCGGCCCTGCACGGCCCTTTCCGCCCGGCCTAAGCCCGTACCCGGAGGGTCGGCTCGCGTGCCTGAGGGGTCGGCTCACGTACCCAGACGGTCGGCCCGGACACCGAGGGATCGGGCGGGCGGCCCGACCGTTCCGGTACGCCAACCCTCTGGGTACGTGGGCCGACCTTCCGGGCATGCGAAAGGCCCCCGCGGGGGGAGGTCGCGGGGGCCTTTCCGTTGTGGTGGGAGCTTGGGCTACGAGGCCGAAGCCGGGTGGGTCACGCCGACCGGGAGGTGCGGCGGCCCTTCAGCTCGGCGAGACGTTCGTTGAGCAGATCCTCGAGCTCGGGGATCGTGCGCCGCTCGAGCAGCATGTCCCAGTGGGTGCGCGGCGGCTTGACCTTCTTCTGCTCGGGCTGCCCGCCATCGACGATCTCCGATTCGCTGCCGTGCAGGCGGCACTCCCAGACCGTCGGGATCTCGGCGTCGTCGGAGAACGGCACCTCGAACTCGTGGTTCTTCGGGCAGGCGTAGCGCACGGTGCGGCGTGGGGCGAGGTCGTGGTTGCGGTCGGTCTCGTAGCTGACCGCTCCCAGCCGGCTTCCACGAAGAACACGGTCGGCCATGATGGGTCCTTTCAGTCAGCTCCGGGGTGGAGCCAGGGTGTTGCTCACCCTATGCAACGACCGGGGCCCCCGGAGGATTCCCGGGACACCATGTCGTTGCTCACGATGAGCTGCGTCACCCGCCTGCATCAGCTTCTCCTAGTAGGAGGCATTTCGCGCTCCGGCGTGACGTCAATACGGCCTTCTTAGTGCTGATATCCCCCGGATGGGCTACTCGGGTCTCGCTCAGGTCAACCGTAACTGACCGTGATGGGCAGTAACCGGTCCCAAGTCACCCGATCGAAAGTGGCGGCGGCACAATACCTGATAACGCACCGTAGCGAATTCGGCCTCAAAACGTGCTGAAGCTGAAGTTTCAACTACGGATTGTTCGGTATCTGCCACCACGACGGTATCGCCCTCGCGCACCACCTCGCCGTCCACCACCCGCGCGTTGAACCGCCCGGACAGCCCGCACCAGCACAGCACCTCCACCTGAACCGGCTGCAACTCGTCCGCCAGTTCGAACAGACGAGCGGCTCCCGGGAACAACCGGCTCCGGAAGTCCGTCGCGATCCCGAAGCAGTAGACGTCGATCTCGACCTCGTCGGCCAGCTCCGCCAGCTGGTCGACCTGACCGGGGGAGAGGAACTGCGCCTCGTCCACCACCACGTAGTCCACGTGCCGCCCCTGCGCCCACTCCTGCCGCACCAGGTCACGCACGTCGGTGTCCTCACCGACCTCCACCGCCTGCCGGGTCAGCCCGATCCGGCTCGAGATCTGCGGCGCACCCGACCGGTCGTGGCGCACCAGCACCAGCCCCCGGCGGCCCTGCCGCGCGTGGTTGTGGTCGATCTGCAGCGCCAGGGTCGACTTCCCGCAGTCCATCGGCCCGTAACAGAACTTCAGCCTGCCCACCGGCGGCGTCCCACGGCGCGAACCGGCCGCGGGAACCGACGACAGGGCATCGGTGGGATCAGGGCCGGCGGCGTCGTTGAGCAAGGTCACGACGCCCGACCCTATCGGTGGCTACAGAACCTCCGGCGGACGGTTGCCCGCCGCCACGATCGCCCGCCGCACCGGCACCAGCCACACCAGCACCAGCCCGGCCGCGAAGAAGACCACCAGCGCCACGATGGCCAGCCGGAACGACCCCGTCACCTGCCCGACCCCGGCGAACACCAGCGGCCCCAGCCACGACGTCCCACGCTCACCCACCACGTAGAGCGAGTAGTACTGCGCGTCCTTGCCCGCCGGGATCATCTGGCTGAACAGCGACCGCGACAGCGCGTTCGTCCCGCCCAGCACCAGCCCGATCCCCACCGCCACCGCCAGGAACTGCAGCATTTGCTTCGGCTGCACGAAGTACGCCCCGCCCAGCACCGCGATCCACACCACCAGGCTGCCCAGGATCGTCCGCTTCGCCCCGACCCGCCGCGCCACCAGCCCGTGCAGCGTCCCACCCAGGTACGCCACGAACTGGATCACCAGGATCGTGACGATCAGCACCTCGTTGCCGAACCCCAGCTCGTCCTTGCCGTACTGCGCCGACACCGTCACCACCGTGTTGATCCCGTCCGTGAAGACCAGGTAGCTGCCCAGGAATGCCAGCGTCAACGGATACGCCTTCGCCGCGACCAGCGTCCGCCACAGCTCCGAGAACCCCGCCCGCAACACCGAACGCCCCGGCGCGACGTCGACCGGCACGTGCCGGCGGGGGAGCCGCCGCACCGCCGGGAAGGTGAACGCCGCCCACCACAACCCCGAGGTCAGGAAGCAGATCTGCACCGCCGGCCCCTGGTCCACCCCGAACAGATCGTGCTTCAGGTAGAACACCAGCTGCAACGCCAGCGCCAGCCCGCCACCCAGGTACCCGAACGCCCAGCCCTTCGCCGAAATGCCGTCCCGCTCGTCCGGCCCGCCGATGTCGACCAGGAACGAGTAGTAGACGACCAGCGAACCCCCGTAACCGATGTTCGCCACGATGAACAGCACCGCACCCAGCTGCCAATGCGACCCCGAGAAGAAGTACATCGCCGCCGCGGCCACCGCGCCCAGGAACGCGAAGCCACCCAGGATCCGCCGCTTGTTGTGGCTGCGGTCGGCCACCGCACCCGCGATCGGCAGCACCAGCACCTGCACCACCGTCGCCACCGACAGCAGGTAACCCCACACCGAACCGGCCGGGAACTGCAGCCCGAACAACGTCACGTCGCAGTTGTGCAGCGTGTCCGTCCCACCCGCCGCGTTCAGGCACGCACGGTCCCCGTTAAGGGTGATGTTCGCCTTCGCGTCCGCCGCCGCGATCGAGCTCATCGACAGCGCCCCGAACACCGTCGTCGTCGACGAATAGAACGGCGAATTCGCCCAGTCGTAGAAATACCAGCCCCAGCGCTCGCGCTTGGTCGAGCGCGTCCCGGCCAGCGTCATCCACGGCTCCTTCACCTCGAGAACGTCCAGGTCAGCGCGGAGACTACGGGGCACCGCGACCCCCGAGACCGCACCACCGAAACCGTGTCCGGTTCGTCGCCTCGTGATCATCCGCCGGCCCGCCGCAGCACCCGGTTGACCCCCACGGCGTGTCGCCGGCAAAAGCGAACGCCGTTTCATGTGAGGCTGGAGCGCCTATCGTGTCTGTTGTGGTCAGTGGGACACGCTCCTACTGTGCACCCATGATCCAGAACCGTCGACGCACCGTAGCGAGAACCCTGCTCCTCGCCATCGTCGCCATGGGTCTGCCGCTCACCGCCCCGGCCGCCGCCTCCGCCGACCCCGCGTCGAGCACCTGGGCCAAGCTCCGCATGTGCGAATCGAGCGGCCGCTACGCCACCAACACCGGCAACGGCTACTACGGCGCCTACCAGTTCGACCTGCCCACCTGGCGCAGCGTCGGCGGCCAAGGACGCCCCGACCAGGCCACCCCCGCCGAACAGGACTACCGCGCCCTCTACCTCTACCGCATGCGCGGCTGGCAACCCTGGCAGTGCGCCGGCATGCTCAACCTCCCCGCCGACGCCGACGCCCGCAGCAAACGCGTCCCCACCTACACCGAATCCGCCTACATCGGCGGCGGCCTCCCGGCCCCACCCCCGGGCCCCGGCGGCCCCAAACCCGCCTGGCCCGGCGTCGTCTACCGCTACGGCGACTGCGCCGACCCGCTCAAAACCTTCCAGCTCCGCATGAACGCCTTCGGCTACGGCTTCACCGGCACCGGCTGCTACCTCGAAAAGACCCGCACCGCCGTCCTCGACCTCCAGCGCGCCAACGGCATCAACGACAGCGGCCTCCTCGGCCCCAAAACCTGGGAAGCCGCCTGGACCGGCAAACCCCCTCGCTGACCATCACGGCTCCTGCGACTGCCGCCACTTACCCCGCTCGATCAGCACCTCACGCAACAGATCCGGCCGATCCGTCACGATCCCGTGCACCCCCAGATCCAGCAGCATCCGCATCTCCGCCGGATCGTCGATCGTCCACGTGTGCACCTCGATCCCCGAACGCCCGGCGATCGACAAGAACGCCTTGTCCACCACCCGCAACGCCCCCTGCCGCACCGGCACCTGCGCCATCGCCCCCAGCACCAGCCGCCCCAGCGGCAACAACGGCAACCGCCCCCGCACCCACAACGCGAACGCCGACCGCGGACCCATCGCCGTCACCAGCCGCGGCCCCGCCAGCTTCCGCAACCGCACCAGCCGCGCATCCGAGAACGCCGCCCCCGCCACCCGGTCGAACGCCTGCATGCGCTCCAGCACCCGCACGAACGGCTCCACCGCCCGATCGGCCTTCACATCCACGTTGAACCGCGCGTCCGGCAGCTCCTCCAGCACGTCCTCCAGCCGCGACAACGGCGCCTTCCCACCGACCTTGACCCCCTTCAGCTGCTCCCACGTCTGCGCCGCGATCGCCCCCGAGCCATCGGTGGTCCGATCCAGATCCGGGTCGTGGTGCACCACCACCACACCGTCCGCCGTCGCGTGCACATCCGTCTCGAGGTACCGGTACCCCTCCGCACACGCCCGCCGGAACGCCGGCAACGAGTTCTCCAGCCCCTCGAGCTCACCGAGGTGCCACCCCCGGTGGGCAAACGCACGGGGGACCGGATCAGCCAGGTACGGGAACGACGCGTGCATCCCCCAAGTGTGCCCTTCCGCCATGACCCCGGCATGAGCAAACGGTGGCCAGCTAGGGTCTCCCGGGTGAGGGAAGCCGCCGAACTGACCCAGCCGACCACGATCGAACTCGCCCCGGCCCGCCGAGGCGCCCCCAAGCACTGCGGCTGGTGCGGACGACGCCTCCCCGAAGGCGGCAACGTCGGCCGCCGCCGCCGCTACTGCGGCCAATCCTGCCGCCAGCGCGCCTACGAACGCCGCACCGCACTCCAGCGAAGCGGACTCCCCGAGGACGCAGTGGTCCTGTCCGACACCGAGATCGCCGCCCTCCAAGACCGCCTCTTCCAGCTCCGGTGCGCCGCGGAAGACATCGTCACCGCCGCCGACGACGGCGCCGACACCCGCGAGCTACGCGGCCTCGCCGCCGAAATCGCCCGCGCGGCCAAGGACCTCGAACAACTCCGCTGACCCCGTACCCACCCGGACGACACGGGTACCCCGACGGACGACACGCGTACTCAACCGGACGACACGACCGCACCGGCCCCCGCCGCCGTGTCGTCCCTCCAGGCACGCGTGTCGTCTGTTCAAGCACGCGTGTCGTCCATCGCGGTACTCAGCCCAGCCCGTCCAACGCCCGATACGTCCGGTTGCTCGCCGCCGCCGCCCGCTGCTCACGGCCCGTCGCCTCGATGTAGTTCTGGCTCGTCGCCAAGCTCGCGTGCCCCAGCAACGCCATGATCTCCGACGCCGTCGCCCCGTCCTCCGCCAGCCGCGTCGCGAACGTGTGCCGCAACGCGTGCAGATTCGCCCCCGCCGGCACCCGGTCGTGCAACCCCGCACCCCGGTAACACGACTTCACCAGGTACTCCAGCGCCCCCCGCCCGATCGGCTCACCCGCCCGATCCAGCAACAACGGCGAACCAGGGGAGAACCGCACATTCGGGAACCGCACCCGGCACGACTCCCGGTACCGTTCGATCAGCTCCGCCAGCACCGGCTGCACCGGAATCGACCGATCCCGGCTGCCCTTGCCCTTCACGTGCAACCGCAGCTCACCGGCGCGCCCCACCAGCGACCGCGCCGACAGCGCCCGCATCTCCGCCGCCCGCAACCCCGCCACCAGCCCCAGCGCGATCACCAGCACGTCGCGCTCCGGCCACGGATCCCGCGCGCGCCGCGAACCCGCGGCCGCCGCCGACAGCAGCTGCTCCGGGGTTTCCTCGCCCCGCAACGGCTTCGGTGTCAACGCCGGCGTCCGCGGCCGCGCCACCGCCCCCATCGGATTGCCCGCCAGCAGACCGTCCGCCACGCAGAACGTGAGGAACTGGTTCCACGTCGACCACGCCCGCAGCACCGAGCTCTTCGCGTGCCCGTCGGCGAACGCGCCGAACGCCGACCGCAGCGCAGGCCCGGTGAGGTCGGCGACCTCCAGGTCCTCGGCCGGACGGCCGAGCTCCGAAACCAGGAGAGTGGTGATGCCGGCCAGATCCCGGCGGTAGGCGTCGGTGGTGTGCGGCGAGTCCTTGCGAGGCCGACGGGCGGCGAAGAAGGCTTGCTGGGCCTCGGAAACCTTCATGTGGATCTTGTACCGCACACCACCGACAGTTTCCGTGGCCGGGCCCGGACCCGGCGTTTCATGCATAATTGCCATTATGCATGAAACGCCGGGATGGCCCAGGAACTACCCCTTGGGGGACACGGACTTCTCCGGGAGGCCGTTCTAGGCCTTTGAGGCCCCTTCGCACCGAAGTGCGGGGCATGCGCACACATGTTCGACACTGGCTCACGTGGCGCCGGGCGGCCATGAGACAGTCAGCGCCACGAATCCGACGTCACCAACCGCAGTGCACGACGACTTTGCACCAGATAACCCTGGCCTATTTCGTCACCGTGACGTTTTGAGGTCGGGTGACCGGACCTCGGGCTCGAGACCCTCAGGGGATGCTCTCGGCCTTCTGAGGGCTCATTTTGATCGACGGTCCCGGCCGAGTCTCCGTGGAAACCGCCGCAGGAGCCGTCCTGATGAAGCGAACCTGTCGCGCAGTCAAGGCAGGTTCGGCTCCCGGGGTTCGGCGCCCCTCCCAGCCTCTCGGTCAGCGTGTCACCAAACGCCGATAATGTACATTATGTCAAGTAACGTCAGTGCCAGTCGCTGATCATCACGTCCCGCGGTGCCGGAGCGCCCTCCCCGGTCTCCACGAGTTGCTTGAGGCTCATCAGGTAGATCGCCCACTTCGTGCTGCAGTGGTGCATGAACTCGCCCGCCTCGCGCCAGCCTTCGTGCTTGAACAGGACGATCGTGTAGTCGCTGCGCTGCTCGAGCTCCCAGCGGATCGTCGTGCCGATCCACTCCGGTGGCCCGTCGACGACTTCCCAGCGGACGAGCCGGCCCGGCTCGAGTTCGAGGACCTTCATGTCGAAGCCGCCCGGGATGAAGCGGAAGGCGATGACGCCGCCGGGTTCGGTGTCGCCGACGGTCTTCTCGGTCCACCAACCGGCCAGGCCGTCGATCGTGGTGATCGCGTCGTAGACCTGGTCCGGGCTGGCGTTGTGGATGCCGATGCGGTGCAGGATGTCCATTTCTACTGTTTCCTTTCGATGGTTTTTTCGATGGTCTCGGCGATGCGCTTGATGCGGCGGAGCCGGGCGTCCCAGGCGGTGCCGACGTCGGTGAGCTGGGCGACGGCGCGCGCGAGCTGGTCTTCGTCGACGCGGAACTGTTTTTCGCGGCCGGCGCTGTGGGCGTGGACGAGCCCGGCGCGATCGAGGACGGCGAGGTGCTTGGCGACGGCTTGGCGGGTCACGGGCAGGTGTTCGCTGAGGCTGGTCGCGGTGCCACTCCCCTCGTTGAGCAGCAGGTCGAGCATCCGGCGGCGGGTGGGGTCGCCGACGGCCGACCAGAGGTCGTCGTCCACGGCGGTGGTCACCGGGTGGCTCCGACTTCGGCGGCGTAGGTGTGCAGGCGGGGCAGGAAGTGGTCCCAGCCGGTGGCGTGGTCGGTGTATTCGGCGGCGATCTTGGCTTCGTCCCAGCCGCGTTCGCGGAAGCCGGTTTCGGTCATCCGGAGGCGGGTGCCGGTGCCGTCGGGTTCGAGTTCGAAGACGACGAGGAACGAGTTGCCGGTGGCGGCGGTCTCCCCTTCGGCGTGGGCCCAGCGGAAGGAGAAGTGTTTCGGGGGGATGGCGTCGACGACGGTGAACTGGACCCAGGAGCCGCCGAAGCCGATGCGGCCCGCTTCCCCGGGTTCGGCGGGGTATTCGGCTTCGTCGGGCCACCATTCGCGGAGGTGTTCGGGGCTGCTGACGACGTCGAAGACTACGTCGGGGTTGGCGTCGATGTGGATTTCGCGTTCGAGGGTGCCGTGGTCCATGCGGAGCTCCTTGTGCAACGTTCGGTTGCGTGTCACGTTAGCTCGCTGGGACCAGATGTGCAACCGTCGGTTGCGTGAAGGTCTTTCTGGACCCAGGCGACGTCGCGCCAGGCGCCGTGTTTCCAGCCGACGCGGCGGTAGACGCCGGCGGGTTCGAACCCGAGGGCGCGGTGGAGCCCGGCGCTGGCGTCGTTCGGCAAGGTCATGCCGGCGAAGGCGCGGCAGAGGCCGCGTTCGCGCAGCCGTTCGAGCAGTGCTTCGTAGAGGGCGCGGCCGGCGCCGGTGCGGCGGCGGCCTTGTTCGAGGTAGATGCTCGTTTCGCAGGACCAGCGGTAGGCGGCGCGCGCGGCGAAGCGGGTGGCGTAGGCGTATCCGGCGACGCGGCCGTGGTCTTCGAGGACGAGCCAGGCGTGGGCGCCGGCGATGCGGCGGGCCATTTCGGCGGTGTCGGGTGGTTCGGTTTCGAAGGAGACGACGGTGTCGGTGACGTAGGGCGCGTAGAGGGTGGCGCAGGCGGCGGCGTCTTCGGTGGTGGCGTGTCGGATCATGGCTCATATGGTAGCCGCAGTGGCTCGTATAGTATCCAAGTTATGACCGATCCCCTGACTGCCCGCTTGGCCGCCACGGTGCACGCCGCCCGGACGTCGCAAGGTCTCTCGGCCGCGGCGCTCGCCGACCGGTCGGGGGTGTCGCGGGCGATGATCGGCAAGATCGAGCGGGGTGACGTGCAGCCGACGGCGGCGTTGCTGGCGAAGCTGTCGGCGGCGCTGGGCCTGACGCTGTCGGAGCTGATCGCGCGGGCCGAGGGTGACGAGCGCCGGCTGGCGCGGGCGGCGGAGCAGCCGGTGTGGGTGGATCCGGACACCGGCTACCGGCGGCGGTCGGTCTCCCCCGCGGCGGGTCGTCCGCTGGAGCTGGTGGAGGTGGAGCTGCCGCCGGGAGTGGAGGTGCCATTGATGTCGGGGACGTATGCGTTCCTGCACCAGCAGATCTGGGTGCTGGCCGGGCATCTGCGGTTCCACGAGGGCGCGCAGGTGCACGAGCTGGCCGCCGGTGATTGCCTGCAGCTGGGGCCGGCGGCGGATTGCGTGTTCGTGAACCCGGGGACGGTGGCGTGCCGGTACCTGGTGGCGCTGGTGAAGCGGGGTACGTGATCAGGTGAGCCGCAGGGCGGCGACGCCGGATTCGAGCCAGGCGCCAAGGAAACGGTCCGGCGCGAGGCCGCCCGGGGTGTGTCCGATGAGGACGTCGAGGATCGGGTAGTAGGTCAGGGACGCGACGAGGACCGCGGCGGTGGCTTCGGGGTCGGTCACCGCGGCTCTCCCCTGGTCCCGCAGGGTGGTGATCCACTCGGTGCCGCGGCGGTAGACGGTGGCGACGACGCCCTGCCACATCTGCTCGAACAGCTCGGGGAAGCCGGTGAATCCGGCGGATGGCGGGATCCAGGTGCGGCGGCAGCTCGCGTTCGGGTTCCGCGCTCCCCTGCGCTGGCTGGTGGAGCCGGTGCTGCGGCGCAGGCTGCGGGCCGATGTCGAGGCTGAGGTGCGGGGCGCGAAGCGGCTGCTCGAGCGTTGACTGAAGCAATGAATCAGTGCTTCACTTCTTGACGTGCCCTACCGCCGCACCCCGAAGGTGCAGGAACGCCTCGACGCCCAGCGCGAGACGATCGTCGCCGCCGCGACGCGTCAGCTGGCCGAACACGGCTACAGCGGCTGCTCCGTCGCCGCGGTCGCCGAGCGGGCCGGGGTTGCCGTCGGCAGCGTGTACCGGCACTTCCCCACCAAGGCCGACCTCGTCGTGCACGTGTTCCGGCAGGTCGTGACGCGGGAGGTCGAGGCGGTCCGGGCGGCGTCGGCGGAAGCGGGGGAACCGGCCGAGCGGGTCCTGGCCGCCGTGGAGACGTTCGCCCAGCGTGCCCTCAAGGCGCCCAAGCAGGCGTATGCCCTGCTCATCGAGCCGGTCGATGCGCTCATCGACGTCGAGCGGCTGGAGTTCCGCCGGGCCTACACCGAGGTCATCGCCGAGCACGTCGCCGCCGGGGTCCGGGACGGCGTGCTGCCGCCCCAGGACGGGCGGCTCACCGCCGCCGCGCTGGTCGGCGCGGCCGCGGAAGTCCTGATCGGTCCGTTGACCAGCGGAAACGCCGGTGACGTCGCCGAGCTTCGCACGTTCATCCTGCGCGCTCTAGGAGGTTCCGATGCCCGCCACGCATGAGGTCACCAACCAGGTCCCGCCGCTGGCCGACCACGACGTCGCCGACGATCCGGCCTTGCTGGCCGGGCTCGAGCGCGCCGGGGCGGGCTGGGCGGCGGCGGAGCTGCACGAGCTGGGCCGGCTGGCCGGGACCGAGCAGGCGCAGGAGTGGGGCCGGCTGGTCAACGAGAACGAGCCGGTGCTGCGCACCCACGACCGGTACGGGAACCGGATCGACGAGGTCGAATTCCACCCGCACTGGCACGACCTGATGCGGGTCGCGACGGGCCACGGTCTGCACGGCACGCCGTGGCAGGACCCGCGCGAGGGCGCGCACGCGGCGCGGGCGGCGAAGTTCTACGTCTGGGGCCAGGTGGAAGCCGGGCACAGCTGCCCGATCTCGATGACGTACGCGGCGGTTCCGGCGTTGCGCGCGAACCCGGAGCTCGCGGCACGGTACGAGCCGCTGCTGGCGGCGACCGAGTACGACTTCGGGCTGCGGGACCCGGCCACCAAGCGCGGCCTGCTCGCGGGCATGTCGATGACCGAGAAGCAGGGCGGCTCGGACGTCCGGGCGAACACGACGACCGCGACGCCGTCGGTGTCGGCGGTGTCGCGGTCGGACGGCAGCTACACCCTGGTCGGGCACAAGTGGTTCACCTCGGCGCCGATGTGCGACATGTTCCTGACGCTGGCGCAGGCGCCGAACGGGCTGTCGTGCTTCCTGCTCCCCCGCGTCCTGCCGGACGGCTCGCGCAACGGGATCCTGTTGCAGCGGTTGAAGGACAAGCTCGGCAACCGGTCGAACGCGTCGTCGGAGATCGAGTACGACCATGCGGTCGGCTGGCTGGTCGGCGAGGAGGGTCGCGGGGTCCGCACGATCATCGAGATGGTCAACAACACCCGGCTGGACTGCACGCTGGGCAGTGCGTCGGGCATGCGGCTGGGTGCGGTCCGCGCGGTGCACCACGCGACGCACCGGCGCGCGTTCGGCAAGGCGCTGGTGGACCAGCCGCTGATGGCGAACGTCCTGGCCGACCTGGTGCTCGAGTCCGAAGCGGCGACGACGGTGGCGATGCGGCTGGCCGCGGCGGGCGACCGGCGCGGCGACGCGCAGGAGCAGGCGTTCCGCCGCCTGGGGCTGGCGGTGTCGAAGTACTGGGTGTGCAAGCGGGCGCCGGTGCACGCGGCCGAGGCCCTGGAGTGCTTCGGCGGCAACGGGTACGTCGAGGAGTCGGGGATGCCGCGGCTGTACCGGGAGGCGCCGCTGTCGTCGATCTGGGAGGGCTCGGGCAACGTCGCCGCGCTGGACGCGTTGCGCGCGATGGGCCGGCAGCCGGAGTCGGTCGCGGCGTTCTTCGCCGAGGTCGAGCGGGCCGCGGGCGGCGACGCCCGGCTGGACGACGCCGTGGACCGCGTGCGCAAGGAGCTGACCGACCTCGACGGCATCGAGTACCGGGCGCGGCGGCTGGTCGAGGCGATGGCGTTGGTGCTGCAGGGATCGCTGCTGGTCCGCCACGGCCACCCGGCGGTCGCCGATGCCTTCTGCGCGTCGCGGTTCGGCGGTGACTGGGGCATCGCGTTCGGGACGCTCCCGGCCGGCGTCGACACGGGAGCGATCATCGAACGCGCCGCGGTTCGCTAGCCGACCCGCTCGGCCCGCTGCCGGGCCAGTTCCTCGACCGCGCTGGGCAGGGTGGTCTCGAAGTCGATCAGCTTGGCCCACGTCGGGGTGATGACGATCCGGACCATGCCGTCGTAGAGGGAGCGCACCTCGCGTTCCCATTCGACGCGCTGCTCGGGGGTCATCTCGTAGCTGCCGTTCATCTGCAGGAACTCCTCCGGGATGCCGTCGACGACGTCCAGTTCGGCGCGGCCGCGGACGAGGAGGATCTTGGGCGGGTGCACTTCGGTGTCGATGGTCAGGGCGACGGCGGGGTTGGCGCGCAGGGACGGCAGCTTCGGGGAGTTCTTCGTCGTGCACAGGACGATCTCCGCGCCGTTCCAGGTGAAGGCGATGGGGATCGAGCGCGGGGTGCCGTCCTTGGCGACGTAGGCGAGCCGGGTCAGGTCGCGGGCGAGCAGTTCGCGGCTGAGCGGCTTGTCGAGGACCTCGGCGATTTCGTTCGGCAGCATGGTCGTCTCCTTCTCCGGGGCGGCCTGAGGGGTCGCTGACACCCCGGGGACGAAGCTGCCGGCGCGTTCTCGACACGCGCCGGCGAAACGACTTCAGCGGCCGAGGGCGTCGAGCGCGCCGGCGACCGCGGCGGCCTTGAGGTCGGCGACGGGGACGTCGGGGAACTGCATGCAGACGTCCTGCAGGCCGCCGAGGGCCAGGATGGCCCGGGCCTGCTGTTCGAGGGTCGGTGCCGGGCCGCAGATCAGCTCGGTGAGCCGGGTCCGCCAGCCCAGGACGCGGTCGATGAGCCCGAGGTCGGCCAGGGTCGGCATCTCGGCCAGCAGCATGACGACGTCGGCGCGGTGGCGGTGGTTGAAGTCGAAGAAGCCTTCGATCAGCTCGCGCACCGGCGCGTCGCCGCGGGCTTCCTGGTCGAGGAGGAATTTCTCGCCGTCGTCGAGCAGGGGCTGGACGATGCTGCGGACCAGGTCTTCGCGCGAGGGGAAGTGGTAGTAGAGCGCGGGTTTGGTGATGCCGAGCCGGTCGGCGATGTCCTGCAGGCTGGTGCGCTGGACGCCTTGGCTGGTGAACAGCTCGCGGGCGACGTCGAGGATGCGCTGTTTGGTGTCGGAGGGCTTCGGCACGCGCCCAGCATAACTGACTTAACGATAGGTAAGGATCTGTGGTACAACTTACCTACCGTTAAGTCAGGGAGGTACTCATGCGGATTCTCGTCTCCGGCGCCAGCATCGCCGGCCCGGTGCTGGCGTACTGGCTCACCCGCCACGGCTTCGACGTCACCGTCGTCGAACGCGCGCCGGCCCTGCGCAAGACCGGCGGCCACGCCGTCGACCTCTTCCGCCCGGCCATGGACATCACCGAACGGATGGGCGTGCTGCCCCGCGTCGAAGCCCTCGCCACCGGCACGACCCGGATGACCGTGCACCGCGAAGGCGCCCGCCGGCCCATCCGGGTGGACCTGGCGAAGGTCTTCCAGGCCACCTCCGACCGGCACGTGGAGGTCATGCGCGACGACCTCAGCGAGATCTACTACGACGCCGGCCGCGAAGACGTCGAGTACCTCTTCGGCGACTCGATCACCGCCCTCTCCCCCGACGGCGAGGTCACCTTCGAGCACGCCCGGCCGCGCCGGTTCGACCTCGTCGTCGGTGCCGACGGGCTGCACTCGAACGTCCGGCGCCTGGTCTTCGGGGAAGAGGCCGGGCTGACGACGTTCATCGGCGCGTACCTGGCGGTGCTGTCGCTGCCGGACACCCTCGGGCTCGACGGGGAAGCCGTCACCCACCTCGGCGCCGGGCGCACCGCCTCCCTCTACAGCGCCCGGCACATGAGCGACGCGCGCGCGGTGTTCCTGTTCCGCCGGGCCGAGCCACTCGACTACCACCACCGGGACGTCCCGCGGCAGAAGGAGCTGCTGCGCGAAGCCTTCGCCGGGATGCACCCGCAGGTCGACGGCTGGCTGGCCGGGCTCGACGGGGGCGGCCCGTTCTACTTCGACTCGATCACCCAGCTGGGGATGGCCACCTGGTCCCGCGGTCGCGTGACGCTCGTGGGCGACGCCGGCTACTGCCCCGGCCCGGCCGTCGGGGGAAGCACGAGCCTCGCGGTGCTCGGCGCGTACGTCCTGGCCGGGGAGCTGGCCGCGGCGCACGGAGACCACGAACGCGCTTTCGCCGCCTACGAGCGGGAGATGGGTGAGCTGGTGCGCCGCAGCCGCGCCTTCGCCACCGGCGCGGCGCGCAGCCTGATCCCGGCCTCGCGCGCCGGGGTGTGGGCGCTGGCCCGGGGCGGCCAGCTGGTCTCGGCGCTGCCGGCCGGGGTGACGCGGGCGATCGCGAAGCTCAACACCGGCGGCGTGCGCATGCACGATGCGATGCAGGTCAAGGATTACGCGGTGCAGGCGGCGGTCTGACGCTGGAGGGGGCCCCGTGGTTGGAGCCCCCTCCAGCTTCGACAGCGGGGGTATCGGTCACCGGCGGAAACCGGGCGGGGGGGGGGGGGGGGGGGGGGGGGCCGGCCCCCCCCCCCCCCCCCCCCCCCCCGCCCCCCCGCCCGGGGGCACCCCTCCCACCGGGCCCCGGACTCGCCC
>NZ_CP100416.1:5422089-5469615 GCF_026017845.1 Amycolatopsis mediterranei | reverse complement strand
GGCGGGGGGTGGCCCCCCCCCCCCCTATGTGCCGGGGGCGTGGCCTGCGGCCGGCCTTTCGGGGGGGGGGCCCGGGGCGCCCCCCCCCCCCCCCCCCCACCCCCAGTGGCCCGGCGGAACCCGCCGTCAGGGGACAGGAGACAACGAGTCTCGCGCTGGATACCGGGAAAAGTGGCGGATTTCAGCCTCGTAACGAGCCCGGAACGCAGCACGTCGAGTCCGGCCGGCCGGCGTGGTGGCCGGCCGCGATTTCAGCCCACGAGCAGCCCCGGATCGCGCTCCGGCGCCCCCGCGGGCCACCACGTCTGATCTTCGAGCCGGTACGGGTGCCACCGGCCCCGGCGATCCAGTCTCAGCTGCACCGCACCGACCGTGCAGTGGTTGCGTTCGAACACCGGCTCCCCCGCCACGTCCGCGAGCGCCGCCCGCGCGGCCGCCAAAGCCGCTTTCGGCGGGCTCCACGGCGTTTCCAGCACCTCCAGCCCGTCCTGCCCGCCGTACCGCCACGCCGCGACCGCCCGCGCGAAGCCCGCTCCCTGCCCCAGCCGCTGCGCCGCCGGAGGGAACTCCGCGGCCAACCGGACCGCGTCGTGCCGCCGCCCCGGCCACGGCCGCCCCGCCGCCAACGCCCGGGCCCGCGCGGCCGCATTGGCCACCAGCAGCGTGAACGCCTCGGCCGGCACCCCGGGCGCCGCCGGGATCGACGGCGCTCCCGACGGCCGGAACCCGGCCAGGTCGGGCAGCTCCCCCGGGACCCGGTCCGCCGCCGGCGCCACGACCGGAACCGGCGCGGTGCGGCTCTCCAGCTCCTCACGGATCTCCCGCTCGCCCTTGCCCCGCATCAGCAACAGCAGGAACGGGTCCGCGTCGAGCAGCCACGACGCCTGGAACGACAACGCCGCCGCGTGCCGGCACGGCAGCTCCCAGCCCGGGCAGTCGCACTCCGGGTCGAGGTCGCCGATCCCCGGCAGCAGGTCGACGCCGGCCGCCTCGACCAGGTCCGGTGGCAGGTCGCGGTCCAGCAGGGCCGCCAGGTGCCCCGCGCGGGAGGCGACGCGGTCGAGGAAGCGCGTCCAGTCCGGTTCGGACAGTTCCGCCAGCCGCAGCTGCGTGCGGTACGGGCCGCCGTCGGCGTCGTCGACCACCGCCGCGAGGCGGCCCGGGCTGACCGTGATCGGGCCGACCAGGCCGGCCGCGGCGTACTTGCGGCCCTTCTTCAGCTGACGCAGGTCCAGCGCGGTGTCCTCCATCGCGCGCACCCACGCCCGTCCCCACCACGAGCGGGCGAGGTGCCCGCCCGCCCCGAACGCGGGAAACCCGCGCACCCGGTCGTCGGTCATCCGCGGCTCCTCAGTTCGACGAGCTCGGCCAGCTCGGTGTCCGACAGTTCCGTCAACGCGGCCTCGCCGCCGGCGAGCACCGCCTCGGCCAGTGCCCGCTTCTCCCGCAGCATCGCCGCGATCCGGTCCTCGACCGTGCCTTCGGCCACCAGCCGGTGCACCTGGACCGGCCGGGTCTGCCCGATCCGGTACGCCCGGTCGGTCGCCTGGTCCTCCACCGCCGGGTTCCACCAACGGTCGAAGTGCACGACGTGGTCGGCGCGCGTGAGGTTCAGCCCCGTCCCGGCCGCCTTCAGCGACAGCAGGAACACCGGCACCGCACCGGCCTGGAACCGGGCCACCAGTTCCTCGCGCCGGGGCACCGGCGTGCCGCCGTGCAGCAGCTGCGTCGCGATCCCGCGGCCGGCCAGGTGCTTTTCCAGCAGCCGCGCCATGGCGACGTACTGGGTGAACACCAGCACCGCACCGTCTTCGGCGAGGATCGTGTCGAGCAGCTCGTCGAGCAGCTCCACCTTGCCCGAACGGCCGCCGCCCTCGTCCAGAGACCGGGCCTTGAGGTACTGCGCCGGGTGGTTGCAGATCTGTTTGAGCGCGGTCAGCAGCTTGACGATCCGGCCGCGCCGGGCCATCCCGTCGCTCGCGGCGATCTCGGCCATCATCTCCCGCACGACCGCCTCGTACAGCGCCACCTGGTCCGCGCTGAGCGCCACCGGCCGGTCCGTCTCGGTCTTCGCCGGCAGCTCGGGCGCGATCCCCGGATCGGACTTGCGGCGCCGCAGCAGGAACGGCCGTAGCAACCGCGAAAGCCGTTCGGCCGCCACGGGGTCCCCGGCTTCGATCGGCTTCGCCCACCGCGTCCGGAACTCGCTCAGCGACCCCAGCAGGCCGGGCGCCGTCCAGTCGAGGATCGCCCACAGCTCCGAGAGCGTGTTCTCCACCGGCGTGCCGGTCAGCGCCACCCGCGCCGCCGCCGGCACCAGCCGCAGCGCCTTCGCCGTGCCCGAACGGTGGTTCTTGACGTGCTGGGCCTCGTCGGCCACCAGCAGCCCCCACCGCACCCCGGCCAGCGGCGCGGGATCGGTGCGCAGCGTGCCGTAGGTGGTCAGGACGAACCCCTCGAGGTCTTCGAGTGAGCGGGCGTTGCCGTGGAAGCGCCGCACCGGCCCCCCGGGGGCGAACCGGCGGATCTCGCGTTCCCAGTTGCCCAGCAGCGAAGCCGGGCACACCACCAAGGTCGCCCCCGCCGCCCGGTGCAGGTGCAGCGCGATCAGCGTGACCGTCTTGCCCAGGCCCATGTCGTCGGCGAGGCACCCGCCGAGCCCGAGGCCGGTCACCGTGGCCAGCCACTGCAGTCCCCGCAGCTGGTAGTCCCGCAGCGTCGCGGCGAGCCCGGCCGGCGGGCCCTGCGGTTGTGGCGGCTCGGACAGCCGTTCCCGCAGCCGCGCCAGCCAGCCCTCGGTGACGACCTCGACCACCTCGCCGTCGACCTCGGTGGTCCCCGACAGCACCGCCCCGAGCGCGTCGACCGGGGTCAGCGGCTTGAGCGCCCGGTCCCGCGCCTTCGCCGCCAGCGCCGGATCGACCAGCACCCAGCGATCGCGCAGCCGCACCACGGGGCGGCGCGCCTCGGCGAGCGCGTCCAGTTCCGCCTCGGTCAGCACCTCACCGCCCAGCGCGAGCTGCCAGTCGAACGCCAGGGCGCGCCCGCCGCCGAAGAACGACGGCAGGTCGCCCGGGGTGTCCCCGGCGCGGACGACCGCCCGCGCGGTCAGCGACCCCGCCAGCTCGGCCGGCCAGTGCACGTCGATCCCGGCCGCCGCCAGCCGCGGCGCCGCGGCCGCGACCAGCTCGGTCACGTCGTCTTCGCCCAGCGCCACTTCGGCCGGCACCGCCGAGGTCAGTAGCGGGCTCAGCGCCGGCCACACCTGCGCGCCGCGCCGCAGCGCCAGCAGGACGTCGATGCGGGCCCTCGGCCCGAAGCGCCCGGTCTCCCACAGCTGCGCCGCGTCGGCGACCTGCCCGGGATCGGCCAGGCTGTGCACCTGGACCACGGCGTGGAACCGCCTGGTGCCGAACCCGCCGGGCGCGGTCACCCGCAGCGACACGCGGATCCCCGAATCCAGGCCCGCGGCCAGCTCGTCGGCCCAGTCCCGCAGGGAATCCGCGCGCTGCGGTGCGACGGCGGCGAACAACCGCGTCCCGGCGGCTTTGGCCGCAGCGGGCGTGCGGGGCAGCGTGTCGGCGACGGCGTCGAGGAAGGCCCGCAGCAGCGGTCCCGGCGCACGCTCGTCCGGGGGCATCGCGGCCGCGAGGTCCCGCAGCCACGCGGCTTCCGCCGGTTCCAGCGGCCCGACGCGCCAGGCGTCGTGTCCGGCGGCGGTGACGCCGGGCAGCAGCCGTCCCGCGGCCACCAGCCGCAGCGCCGCCTTCGCCGCGGTCGCCCAGAAGGCATCGGTGCCGGCCAGCAGCTCCGGCAGGCCGTCCGCAATGGACAGTTCGCGGCCGTCGACCACCAGGCGGCCGGTCCGCGGTGGTTCGCCCGGTTCGAAGTGGACGTTCAGTTCCCCAGCCTCCCGTACCGGCGCACCGACAACGGCACGAACACCGCCAGCAGCACCAGCGGCCACCCCACGGCCATCGGCACCGCGTGCGCACTCACCCAGGACGTCCCCGCCGCGCCCGGGTTGCCGAACAGCACCCGCGCCGCGGTCACCGTGGAGGACAACGGGTTCCACTCCGCCACGGTTCCCAGCCACGCCGGCATCGTCGAGGTCGCCACGAAGGCGCCGGAGAGGAACCCGAACGGGAATTCGAGGGTCTGCGCCAGCGGCACCATCGACGGATCGGCGGTCAGCAGGCCCAGGTAGATCCCGGCCCACACCAGCGCCGTCCGCAGCAGGAGCAGCAAACCCAGCGCCGCGAGGGTCTCGCCAAGGCTGCCGTGCGGACGCCAGCCGACGGCGAGCCCGCAGCCGACCAGCACGGCCAGCGCGAGGACGGCGTTCACCAGATCCGCGGCCACCCTCCCGGTGAACACCGCCGACGGCGCCATCGGCAGTGACCGGAACCGGTCGGTGACGCCCTTGCCGGTGTCGTCCAGCACCGCGCTCATCGTCCCCGACAGCCCGAAGACCATGGTCATCGCGAACATGCCCGGCAGCAGGAACTCCCGGTAGGAGCCCCCGCCGGGCACGCTCATCCCGCCGCCGAGCAGGTAGGCGAAGATCAGCACCATCAGGATCGGGAACGCCACCACCCCGGCGAGACGCGCCGGGCGCCGCGCCAGCTGCGCCAGATAGCGCTGGGCCATCGTCCAGCCGTCTTCGACCGCCCACCTCATCGCGTCACCCCCGTCAGCTCCAGGAACACTTCGTCGAGCGTCGGCTGCCGCAGCGCCACGTCGGCGAACGACAGCTCGGTCGCCGCCAGCTCACGCACGACGTCGGTCAGCATCGACGGCTCGGCCGCCGCGCTCACCCGCAGCTCTTCGGTGACCGGCTCGGCCCCGGTGACGCGGGCGAGCAGCGCAGCCGCCGCGCCGAGCGCGTCCGGGTCGGTGAGGACCAGCTCGATCCGGGTCGCCCCGAGCGAGCCCTTCAGCTCGGCCGGGGCCCCTTCGGCGATCACCCGGCCGTGCTCGACGAGGGCAATCCGGTCGGCCAGCCGGTCGGCCTCCTCCAGGTACTGCGTGGTGAGCAGCACCGTCGTGCCGTCCGCGACCAGCGAGCGCACCGCTCGCCAGACCTCGGCGCGGCTGCGCGGGTCCAGCCCGGTCGTCGGCTCGTCGAGGAAGAGCACCCGCGGGGCCGCCGGCAGCGACGCGGCCAGGTCGAGCCGCCGCCGCATCCCGCCCGAGTAGGCCGACACCGGCTTCGGCCCGGTATCGGCGAGACCGAACCGCTCGAGCAGGTCGTCGGCGCGCTGGGCGGCCTCCCGGCGGCCCAGGTGGTGCAGCCGGCCGAAGAGGATCAGGTTCTGCCGGCCGGACAGGATTTCGTCGACGGCGGCCTGCTGGCCGACCAGCCCGATCGACGCGCGCACCTTCGCCGGCTCGGTGGCGACGTCGAACCCGGCCACCCGGGCGACGCCGCCGTCGTGGCGCAGCAGCGTCGAAAGCACGCGGACCGCGGTGGTCTTCCCTGCGCCGTTGGGTCCCAGCAGGCCGCACAGGGTGCCGGCCGGGACGGAGAGATCGAACCCGTCGAGGGCGTACGCATCGCCGTAGCGCTTGCGTAGTCCCTCGGCGTGAATGTGCGCAGTCATCCTGTCCCCCTAACTCTGTACAGTGTACGAAGAAGAGATTAGCACAACTCTGTACGTTGTACGGAAATCAGGTGGGCAGAATGGCCGGCGTGCACGAGCAGGACAACGGTGACGGCGACCCGCGGCGGGCGATCGAGCTGCTCTGGGGCGTCTCGGCACCCCCGCGCCGCGGCCCGAAACCCAAACTGGCCACGGCCGACGTCGTCCGCGCGGCGATCGCGCTCGCCGACGCCGACGGCATCGAGGCCGTCACCATCCGCCGGGTCGCCGAGCAGCTCGGCGTCTCCCCCATGTCGCTCTACACCTACGTGCCGGGCCGGGCCGAGCTGCTGGACCTGATGATCGACCACGCCCACGGCGAGCTGGCCGCCCCGGAGGAAGGCCTCGGCTGGCGAGCGGCGCTGACCGCGATCGCCGAAGAGCAGTGGGCGCTGTTCCACCGCCACCCCTGGCTGCTGCAGGTGACCACCAGCCGCTCGGCGCTGGGCCCGCACAGCTTCGCCAAGTACGAGCACGAGCTGCGCGCGATCGAGGGCATCGGCCTCGGCGACGTCGAGATGGACGCCGTGGTCAGTCTCGTCACCGGCCTGCTCCGCAGCACCGCGCGCAGCTCGCTCGACAACGCCCGCCTGGTCCGCGCCACCGGCATGACCGACGCCCAGTGGTGGGAGCGCGCCGGGCCGGTGCTGGCCGGCATCCCGGCCGCCGACGCGGCGCACTACCCGATCTCTTCCCGCGTCGGCCAGGCCGCCGGCGAGGCCCACAACGCCGCCGAGAACCCGGCCTACACCTTCCGCTTCGGCCTCGCCCGGGTCCTCGACGGCATCGAAGTGCTCGTGTTACAGCGCCAGCAGTAGCCGTGCCGGACGCCAGGTCCCGCCGTCGGGCGCGCGCGGGACGTCCTCGGTGAGAGCCAGGTCCGGGAAGCGCGCGAACAGCGACGACAACGCCACCTCCGTCTGCACCCGCGAGATCGAGGCACCGAGGCAGAAGTGCGGGCCGTGCGAGAAGCCCAGCTGTACCGGCCCCGAACGGGTGATGTCGAAGCGGTCCGGCTCGGCGAACGCCCGCGGGTCGCGGTCGGCGGCCACCATCGCCGCCGTCACCCGCTCGCCTTTGCGGATCAGCTCGCCGTCGATCTCGACGTCCTCACGCGCGAACCGCGGCGTGGTCAGCAGCTGCGGGCTGCACCAGCGCATCAGCTCCTCCACCGCCCCCGGCCACAACGCGGGGTCGGCACGCAGGTGCGCCAGCTGGTCCGGGTGCCGCAACAGCGCTTCGACGGCGTTGGCGATGAGGTTCACCGGCGTCTGCCCGCCGAGGACCAGGTGCCAGACCAGGGTGACCAGCTCGGTGTCGGTGAGCCGGTCACCATCCTCGGCCTGGACCCGCACCAGGTCGCCGATGAGGTCGTCGCCCGGTTCGGCCCGGCTGCGCGCCACGGCTTCCTTCGCGCCCTCGATGATCGCCGGGATCGCCTCGGCGAAGTCCGGCCCCATCCCGCTCGCGACCGCGGCACCGTAGCCGCGCCAGCGGGGCCGATCGGCCCCGGGAATGCCGACCAGCTCGCAGATGACGTCGATCGGCAGCGGTCGGGCGAAGTGCGGCACCAGGTCGACGACGCCGTCTTCGGCATGGCCGGGCAGTTCGTCGAGCAGCCGGTCGGTGATCGCCGCCAGCCGTGGCCGCAGCTGCGCGGCCCGCTTCGGGGTGAACGCCGGCACCACCAGCCGCCGCAGCCGCAGGTGCTCCGGCCCGTCCTTCTCCGACATCGTCTCCAGGTACGCCAGGCAGTGCTCGGGGATGCCCGGGGGCCGCATGAAGCTGCCGGAATTCACCTCGAACCGCGAGTCGGCCAGCATCGCGCGCGCTTCGGCGTAGCGGGTCAAGGCCCAGAACGGGCCGAAACCGGGGATGACCAGCTTGGCCACCGCGCTCACTTCCCGCGCCCGGTCGTAGGCGGTGAAGGGGTCGGTCAGCACCTTCGGGTCGGTCAGATCGATCTCGGGGGTCATCCACCACTCCAGATGTTCAAATCAGATGTTCTTATCATCTCAGTGGTCACGGTATCTTGACTCGCGATCCCACGGCAAGGAGGACGATGGCCAGGCTCAGCAGGGCGGAGACCCAGGAGCGCAACCGCGCCAAGGTGCTCACCGCCGCCCGCGACGAGTTCGCCCGCCGCGGTTTCCGCGAGGCGAAGATCGACGTCATCGCCGAACGCGCCGAACTGACCCGCGGCGCGGTCTACTCCAACTTCCCCGGCAAACGCGCCTTGTACTTCGCGGTCCTGGCCGACCTCGCCGAACGCTCGCCCCGGCCCGCCGTCCCGCCGCGGCATCCGGCCGCGGCCGACGTCCTGGCCGCGTTCGCCGGCGCCTGGATCGCCCGGCTCCCGCTGGCTACCGACACCGACAGCGAAGACGCCCGCCTCGCCCGCGACCTGCTGCCGGAAGTCCTCGCCGACGAGCACACCCGGCGGCCCTTCGCCCAGCTCATGAGCGTCGACGCGATCCTGCTCGGGCTCGCCCTCGAACGCGTCCGGCCGGGACGGCGTCTCGTGCGGGTCGCCGAAGCCGCGCTCACCACGCTCCACGGCGCGAGCCAGCTCGCCGCCGCCGCGCCCGGTTTCGGCGAGCCGTTCCACCTGGTCACCGCCTGCGCCGCCCTGCTCGAGCTGGACCTGAGCGACGACTGGCCGACCGAGCCGCCGATCACCACCCAGGCCCGGCCCGCCGGCCAGCCGTGGGACCCGCCGACGGCGACCGATCTGCTGACCGGCGAGCCGTTCCGGCCCGGCGACGGCGTCGTCACCGTCCTCGGCCTGCACCGCGCCGCCGCCTTCGAAGAGGCCGTCCGCGCCGGCGCCGACGTCACCGCCGTGCTCGTCACCAGCGACCCCGGCGAACTCGCGCCGCTGGCCCGGCTCGCCGTCGCCGACCTGCGCGGGTGCCTCGACCAGGCGATCGCACCCCCGGCCCGGCCCCGGCTGCGGCTGGTCTGCGACGCCACCGGCGAACTCGCGGCCGCCGCCGGTGTCACCGCCGTCAGCGACGCCACCGAGACGGCCGTCCGCGTCGAAGCCGGCCGGATCGTCGTGCGCGCCGACGGGTACGGCGCGTGTCACGCGGCGGCTGTCGGTCCCGGGCCGTCCCGTTCGTCGTCAGGGTGAAACCGGCGGAAAGGAGCGGGTGGTGGACGTCGAGACCGTGGTCGCCGAGGCGTTCCGCGAGGAGTGGGGCCAGGTCGTGGCCACGCTCATCCGGATCACCGGCGACTGGGACCTCGCCGAGGAGTGCGCCCAGGAAGCCTTCGCCCTCGCCCTGCGCACCTGGCCCCGCGACGGCATCCCTGACCGGCCCGGTGCCTGGCTGACCACCGCCGCCCGCCACCGCGCCACCGACCGGCTCCGCCGCGACGCCCTCGGCGCCGCCAAGCTCCGGGAGGCCGCCCGCATGCCCGTCCCCAGCCCGGACCCGGTCCCCGAACCCGACGACAGCGGCGTCACCGACGACCGGCTGCGGCTCATCTTCACCTGCTGCCACCCCGCGCTGGCCACCGAAGCCCAGGTCGCGCTCGCCCTGCGCACCCTCGCCGGGCTGTCCACCGCCGAGATCGCCCGCGCCTTCCTCGTCCCGGAAGCGACCATGTCCCAGCGGCTCGTGCGGGTGAAGCGCAAGATCCGCCACGCCCGCATCCCCTACCGCGTCCCGCCCGCGCACCTGCTGCCCGAACGCACCAACGCCGTGCTCGGCGTGCTCTACCTGACGTTCAGCGAGGGCTACTCCGCCAGCGCCGGCCCCGACCTGCTCCGCCCGGACCTCGCCGCCGAAGCGCTCCGACTCGCCCGCGTCCTCGCGCAGCTGATGCCTGACGAACCCGAAGCTCTCGGCCTGCTCGCCCTGATGCTGCTCCAGCACGCCCGCCGCGCCACCCGCGTCGACGCCGAGGGTGTCCTCGTCCCGCTCGAGGAACAGGACCGCACCCGCTGGGACACCGCCGCGATCACCGAAGGCACCGCCGTCCTGGAAACCGCGCTGCGACGCCGCCGTCCCGGGCCGTACCAGATCCAGGCCGCCATCGCCGCCTGCCACGCCATCGCCGCCCGCGCCGCCGACACCGACTGGCCCCAGATCGCCGGCCTCTACGACCAGCTGCGCAAGCACGTCCCCAGCGCCGTCGTCGAACTCAACCGCGCCATCGCGGTCGGCATGGCCCACGGCCCGGCGGCCGGGCTCGCCCTCCTCGACGCCTTGGCGCTGCCGGACTACCACCTGCTGGCCGCCGCCCGCGCCGACTTCCTCCGCCGCCTCGGCCGTCACGCCGAAGCCCGGCACTGGTACGAGCAGGCCCGCGACCTCGCCGGCACCGACGCCGAACGCAGCTACCTCACGCGAAGAATCTCCGAAACGGTGTCGGTCCCGGGCGACGCCGTTCGTCGGGCTGGTGAAGCCCGACCCCCGGAGGAACACCCATGACCACCCTCGCCGTCCCCGGCGCCACCCTCACCTACGACGTCCACGGCCACGGGCCGGTGCTGCTGCTGGTCCCCGGCGGACCCGCCGACGCCGCGGTGTTCACGCACCTGCGGCCACTGCTGGCCGAAGACCACACCGTCGTCACCTACGACCCGCGCGGCCTGTCCCGCAGCCTCCTCGACGGCGCCCCCGGACCCGACCCCGTCCGCGACCACGCCGAAGACGTGCACCGGCTGCTCACCGAGGCCGGCCCCGCCGACGTCCTGGCCAGCAGCGGCGGCGCGATCACCCTGCTCGAACTCCTGCGCCACCACCCCGCCGACGTCCGCACGGCCGTGCTGCACGAACCGCCGGTCACCCGGTACCTGCCCGCCGGCGCGCTCGACGGCCCCGGCATTCCGGCACTGTTCCGCGACCAAGGCCTCGCGGCCGCCTTCGCCGCGTTCATGAAGGTCGTCGGCGTCGACCCTGCCCCGCCGCTCGACCCGCGCGCGGAAGGCAACTTCGCCTACTTCTTCGGCCACCTCATGCCCGCGACCGGCGCCTACGAGCCCGACCTCGACGCACTGCGGGCGACGCCGGCGCGGCTGGTCGTCGCCGTCGGCGAGCAGTCCGCCGGGCTGCCGGCCCACCACGCCGCCCTCGGGCTGGCCGCGGCTCTCGGCGCCGCCACCGAGGTGTTCCCCGGCGGCCACGGCGGGTTCGACACCGACGCGGAAGCCTTCGCCGCGCGCCTGCGCGAAGTCCTGAAAGGATGCTGACATGCAGTACCTGCTGATGATCTGCGGCGACGAAACCGCCGAAGAACACGCGAACGACGGCTGCGGCGGCTGGAGCGAGGACATGGAACGCCGTGGCAAGGTCCGCGGCGGTGGCGGCCTGCGCCCGCCGTCGGAAGCGACCACGATCCGTGTCCGCGGCGGCGAAGTGCTGCTCACCGACGGGCCGTTCACCGAGGCCAAGGAACAGATCGGCGGCTTCGTCATCCTCGACTGCGCCGACCTCGACGAAGCCCTCGAACTCGCGGCCCGCCACCCCGCCGCCACCTACGGCAGCATCGAAGTCCGCCCGATGCTCGGACCGGAGGACTTCGCCTGATGCCGACCGTCGTCGAGCGGGCCGCCCAGCGCTACGTCGCCGAACGCGCCACCGTCGGCATCCCGGACTTCCCGCGGATCGCCGACCGGCTGCCACCCCTCATCGGCACCCTCACCACCCACGGCCTCGCCCCGGCCGGAGCCCCGTTCTTCCGCTACCGCGTCCTGCACCCCGGCCCGCGGTTCACCGTCGAAGCCGGCGTCCCGATCGACGGCGACCACACCCCGGCCGAGCCCGCCTTCCTCGGCGAGCTCCCGGCGGGCCGGTACGTCCTGGACACCTACGTCGGCCCGCCCGGCGGCCTCGCCGCCGCGACCGAAGCCGTCCTGGCCTGGGGCGACGCCGAAGGCCTCACCTGGGACCGCACCGCGGGGCCGGACGGCGAGGAATGGGGCTGCCGCCTGGAAGTGCTGCGCAGCAACCCGCGCGAGGTCCCCGACCCCGCGCAGTGGGTCACCGACCTGCTCTTCCGCCTCGAGGGCTAACCGCGCCGGGTGAGCACGGCCGCGACCAGGCAGCCGAAGCCCGCCGTGCTCACCAGCGCGCGCAGCACGTTCCAGCGGACCCACGTCGTCTCGAACGCCGCCCGCGCCGCCGCGTAGTCGTCGCCGCCACGGTCGAGCGCGTTGTTCAGCGGGATGTTGACCGCCCCGGTGATCACCACCATCGCGGCCAGCAGCACGAACCCCGCGATCACCCACGGCCGCGGCCCCGGGTTCAGGAACACCGCCACCCCCGCCAGCAGCGGCGCGCCCAGGAACGTCAGCAGGAACACCGGGTTCACGATCGCGATGTTGATCCCGCGCATGCCTTCGACGAACGTCTTGTCGTCAGCCCGGGCCAGACCCGGCATGACCGAACAGGCGTAGGCGTAGAACAACCCCGCGAGCAATCCCGCCGCGACCAGCGCGGCCACCAGTACCACCGTCGACATCGGTTTCCCCGTCCCCTTCACCGCGCCCAGACCCCGGCCGCCGCGGCGTCCCGCGCGAAATCGGCGAACTGCGTCGCCGGACGGCCCAGCACCCGCTCGACGTCGGACGTCACCGACGAGTTGCGGCCGTCCAGCACCCGCGCGAACAGCTCGGTCAGCGCGCCGATCTCCACCTCCGGCACGCCCTGGGCCGCCGCCGCGGCGGCGAACTCCCCGGCCGAAACCGGAACATAGCGGACATTCCGTCCGGAGGTGGCGGCGATCTCCGTGGCGGCGTCGGCGAAACTCAGCAGCCGCGGCCCGGTCAGCTCGTACAGCTCACCGGTGTGCCCGGGCTCGGTCAGCACCTTCACCGCGACGTCGGCGATGTCGCGGACGTCGACGAACGGCTCGGTCACCGTCCCCGCCGGCAGCACGATCTCCCCGGACCGCACCGCGTCCAGCAGGAAGTGCTCGCTGAAGTTCTGCGCGAACCAGCTGCACCGCAGGATCGTCCAGCCGGTCCCGGCCGCCCGGACGATCGCTTCGCAGGCCTCGGCTTCCTCTTCGCCGCGGCCGGACAGCAGCACCAGGTGCCGCACCCCGGCCGCCACCGCCAGGTCGGTGAAGGCCCGGATGTCGCCGGCGGCGCCCGGCACCACGAGATCGGGGTAGTAGGTCAGGTAGACCGCGCCGACGCCGTCGAGCACCGGCGCCCACGTGCCTCGGTCACCCCAGTCGAACGGCGGCACTCCGCGCCGCGACGTGCTCCGCACCGGCAAGCCACGCTCCCGCAGCCGGTCCGCCACCCGGCGCCCGGTCTTGCCGGTGCCGCCCACCACCAGGAAGTTCGTTGTCATGGGATTCAGTCAACCGGCCGCCGGTGAGACTCTCCATAGTTGAAAACCTCGATCGCATGTTCCAGCGTCTACGATCGGCCCATGGATCCGCTCGCCGCACTCCTCGACGGCCCCCGCGCCCACGGCGCGTTCCTGCTGCGATCGGTGCTGACCCCGCCGTGGTCACTGCGCATCGAAGACCGGGCGCCGCTGACCGTGGTGGCGGTGGTGCGCGGCGAAGCGTGGATCGTGCCCGACACCGCCGACGGCGTTCTGCTGGGCGAAGGCGACGTCGCGATCGTCCGCGGCCCGGAGCCGTACCTGGTCGCCGACCACCCCTCGACACCGCCGCAGGCGCTCATCCTGCCGGGCCAGGAGTGCCGCGCCCCCGACGGCGGTCACCTGACCGAGCTCGCCGACCTCGGCGTCCGCACCTGGGGGCACGGCACCGACGGCCCGGTGGTGCTGCTCACCGGCACCTACGGCATGGAGGGCGAGCTGAGCAACCGGCTGCTGGCCGCGCTGCCGACGGTGCTCGTCCTGCGCGCGGTCGACTGGCCGAACCCGGTCGCCGGGCTGCTCGCCGCCGAGATCGGCCGCGACGTGCCCGGCCAGGAAGCCGTCCTCGACCGGCTGCTCGACCTGCTGCTCATCGCCGCGCTGCGGGCCTGGTTCGACCGGCCGGACACCAGCGCACCGGCCTGGTACCGGGCCCACGACGACCCGGTCGTCGGCCAGGCGCTGCGGCTGCTGCAGCACCAGCCGGCCGAGCCGTGGACGGTCGCCAAGCTCGCCGCCGACGTCGGCGTGTCCCGCGCCGCCCTGGCCCGGCGGTTCGCCGCCACGGTCGGCGAGACACCGATGGCGTACCTCACCGGCTGGCGGCTCGCCCTGGCCGCCGACCTGCTGCGCCAGCACCCGGAAACGACGATCGCCTCGATCGCCCGCCAGGTCGGCTACGGCAGCGCCTTCGCCCTGAGCACGGCCTTCAAGCGCGAGTTCGGCGTCAGTCCGCAGAACTACCGGACCCGAACGTAATGGCCGTGGTAACTTTTATCTGGTCAGATAAAAGTATGGAGGGGTCATGGGGCGGACGTTCACCAACGAGGCACGGCGCGCGCAGATCATGCGGGCGGCGATCGACACGATCGCGGAGGTGGGGTACGCGAAAGCGTCCTTCGCACGGATCACCGAGAAGGCCGGGCTGAGCGGCCCGCGCATGATCTCCTACCACTTCGCCGACAAGGACGAACTGATCCACGAGATCCTCATGCACGTCTTCACCGCCGGCGCGGCGTTCATCAACGAGCGGGTGGAAGCCGAAGTCACCGCGACCGGCAAGGTGCGGGCCTACCTCGAGGCCAACCTGCAGTTCCTGCGCGAACACCCCAACGACATGGCAGCACTGACCGAGATCGGGCCACACCTGCGCACCGCGACCGGACGGTCGTACACCTCCGTCAGCGCACAGGAACTCAGCGTGCAGAGCCTGGAGAAACTCCTCGCCCAGGGCCAGGCGAGCGGCGAATTCCGCGACTTCGACCTCCGGTCGATGGCGGTGCTGATCCGGGGAGCCGTCGACGGAGCCGCCCGCCGGCTGCGCGACGAAGCCGACTTCGACTTCGACGCCTACACCGCCGAAGTCGTCACGACGTTCACCCTGGCGGTGGCCCGGTGAAGGGGTTCAACGGCGTCCTGATCGAGGTGCTCGCGCCGCTGGCCCTGTTCTACGGGCTGCGCGCCGCGGACGTGGACCAGCTGCTCGCCCTCCTCGCCGGCGCGGCCATCCCGGTCGTGACCGGACTGCGCGACCTGGCAGCGGGAGAGCGGATCGGCGGCGTGCGCTGGTTCGTGCCCGGAGCCATGGCGGTGACCGCGGCCGGGTCCTTCATCAGCGGCAGCCCCGCGCGCTGTTGCTGCGCGGCGTGGTGCTGACGGCGGCACTCGGCGGGTTCCTCCTGGTCACGGTGTGGGCCCGGCGCCCGTTCCTGTACGAGGCGGCGAGGACCGTCTTCGACGAGGACAAACAGCGCACCTGGCAACGCAACTGGGACGACCACCCGTCGTTTCGCCGCCGGACCTGTTCTACGCGACCAGCAAGCACGCGCTGGTCGGCCTGGCCCGCTCGGCCGCCCCGGCGCCGGCCGCCGCCGGGATCCGGATCAACGCACTGCCCGGGGCTGGTCGACACCCCCGCGCTCGCCCCGCACCGGCGGGCGCTACGGGACCGGGGCCTGCGTCTGGCCGACCCCGATGCGGTGGCCGCCGCGGTCGAAGCCGTGCTTGCCGGCCCCGGCACCGGGCAGGTCTGGGCGGTCCAAGCCGGGCAGCTCGCGGCCGTGGTCCCGGCCACCGAGGTGCCGCTCGCGGCGGGGTGATCCCGTTACGGCTGCAGTTCCTTGCCGAGCCGGTCGAGCCAGTCGCCGGTGCCCTGCTCGCGCCACTCCGGCTTCTCGGCGCCGTCGAGGAAGGTGTCCTGCTCGGTGAGCACCAGCCGCGTGCCCTCACCTTCGGGGATCAGTTCGATGGTCGTGGTCGACACGGTCGCGAGCTTGCCGTCGCCGGTGAGCGTGCCGGCGAAGACGATGCGCTCACCGGGCACGATGTCGTGGTAGGTCGCCGTGAAGTTCAGAGCGCCCCCGGCCGGGGTGCGGCCTTCGACGGTTTCCCGGCCACCGACGCGGAAGTCCAGCTCGTGCGCACCGGCGGAAACGAACCAGCGTTGCTTCGCCGCCGGATCCGACCAGGCGGCGAACACCCGCTCCGGCGGCACCGGGTAGGTGCGCTCGAGGGTGAACGTGGAGTGCAAGACGGTCATGGCGTGCTCCCTTCCGCGGTGTCCGGACCGGCGAGGAAGTCGCCGAGCCGGTCGAGCCTGCTCTCCCACGTGGTGCGCTGCCGGCCCAGCCAGTGCTCGCCGACGCGCAGCACCTCCGGTTCGATCCGGCAGGTGCGGACGCGGCCGACCTTCTCCGATCGCACGATTCCGGCCGTCTCCAGCACCTGCAGGTGCTGGACGACGGCGGCGAGCGACATGGTCAGCGGCTCGGCCAGCTCACTGACCGACGCCGGGCCACGCACGAGCCGCTCCACCAGGGCCCGCCGCGTCCGGTCACCCAGAGCGCGGAACACCAGGTCGAGCGTCTCCTCACGGTTAAGCATGTACTTAAGTTAACTCTCTGGGCGCGATCGGTCAAGTAATTGCTTAAGTGTTGCGGGGAGCTCGGGCGTCTCGCGCAGCGCCGTGAGCACGCCGGTCAGCTCCCGTTCGGCCGTGTCGGCTCGGCTGGACGCGGCACGCAGTTCGGCGCCGAGGTTCGTCGTGGTTTCGTGCATCGACCGGACGGTCTGCTCGTGCGCCGCCTGCAGTTCGGTGAGCCGCTGGTCGAACCCGGCACGCAGGACCTCGGCATCGGCACGGGCACGGTCAAGGGCGGCCTCGTGCGCCGCGACCGCCTCGGTTCGGGCCTCGAGGGCGGCGTTGAGCGCGGCCTCCCGCGCCGCAATGGCCTGGGCGTGGTCTTCGCGTGCCGCGTCGAACCGCTGCTGAACCGCGTCGGCGCGGGTTTCGGCCGCCTCCGCCCGCGCCGCGGCGGCCTGACCGCGGCCACGCTCCTCGTCCAGGGCGGTTCGGGCGGCGGCCAGTTCGGCGGTCAGCGTCGCGATCACCCCAGCCCGTTCGCCGGCCAGAGCCGCGGAGGCATCGGCGCGATCGGCGACGCGGGCGAGTTCGTCCCGCACCGCGGCCAGCTGCCCTTCGGCCCGCTGCTGCTCCTGGACCGCGGCGCGCCGAGCGGCGCCCTCTTCATCGCGCTCCCGCAACGCGGCTGCCTTGTCCTTCTCCGCCGAAGCGGCCGCGGCGACGGCCGCTTCGGCGGCGCCCCGGGCCTGGGCGGCTTCGGCGTCCGCGCGGCCACGGTGCAGACGGTGTTCGTCGGCCTCGGCCAACGCCGCGTCCCGTTCGGCCAGCGCGGCCGCGGTCGTCGCCTCGAGCTGGTGGCGCAGCGTCGTGAGGGTCTCGACGAGCCCGCGGGCCGGTTCGAGCACCCGGTCGACCTGGCCGGCCAGCGCCGTGACGGCCGTGTCGTCCAGCTCGGTGTCGCTCTCCCGCAGCGACTCGGCGTCCGACAGCACCGCCTCGGCGTCGCGGCAGCTGAGGTTGCGCCGCCCCCAGGTCTTGCCGTCCTGGCAGAACCGCGCCCGGCTGCCCCGCCCCACCGCGGGCGGCAAGGCGGCCCCACACCTCCGGTACTCGCACACGCGCACCTGACCTGCGTCTTCCGTCATGATCGAGACTCTAGCAAAGCTTCTAATCAGAACTAGAAGCAGCTGTTTAAAATTAAAAGACTAGAGAACCTGTGCTTGAGTTGGGATAAGGTCACATATCCCAACCCAGAACAGCCGGCGAACCCCGGGAGTGACGGCGAAGGGTGGATGGGCGAGTCTGGAACTGTGCACCCCCCCGGCACCGACCTCGCGCCGTCGATCACGTTGCCCGACGTCAGCGTCTTCCAGACCTGGGTGCCCCGCGTTCGCCGGTTCTCCTACGTCCTCTCACCGGCCACGGCCTGAGCGCGCTTGGCGCGCAGCAGGTCACGCTCCGCGCTGTTGCCGGTGAGCTCGATCGCCGTCGTGTACGCCGCGGCCGCATCCCCGCGCCGGCCCAGCCGAGCCAGCAGGTCCGCGCGGATCGCGTGGAACAGCGGAAACCGGTCCAGACCGAGGTCCTCGACCAGCGCCAGTGCGGCGGCCGGTCCGTCGACCTCGGCGACGGCGACCGCCCGGTTCAGCGCCACCACCGGCGTCGGTGTCACGGCCAGCAGCTGGTCGTAGAGCGCCTTGACCTGCGACCAGTCGGTGGGCGCGTCGCTGTGGACGGCCTGGATCGCCGCCTGGATCTGGTACGGGCCCGGCTGGTTGCGGCGCAGGCACCGCCGGACGAGGTCCTGGCCTTCGGCGATCAGGTCCCGGTCCCACCGGGCCCGGTCCTGATCGGCCAGCAGCACCAGCGCACCGTCGGCGGTGGTGCGCGCGGCGCGTCGCGACTGGATGAGCAGCATCAACGCCAGCAGCCCCTGCACCTCGGGTTCGTCGGGCATCAGCCCGGCCAGGACGCGGGTGAGCCGGATCGCCTCGCGGCACAGGTCGTCGCGGACCAGGTCCTCCCCCGCGCTGGCGGTGTATCCCTCGTTGAAGATCAGGTACAGCACGCCGAGGACCGCGGCCAGCCGCGCGGGCAGGTCGGCGTCGCGCGGGACGCGGTACGGGATCCCGGCGTCGCGGATCTTGTTCTTCGCGCGGACGATCCGCTGGGCCATCGCCGGTTCGGCGACCAGGAACGCGGCCGCGATCTCCGTGGTGGTCAGGCCGCCGAGCAGCCGCAGCGTCAGCGCGACCTGCGCCGGCCGGGCCAGCGCCGGGTGGCAGCAGGTGAAGATCAGGCGGAGCCGTTCGTCGGGCACGGCGCCCTCCTCTACCGGCTCGATTTCGGCGTGCATGAGCGCCGCCTGGGCGTGTTTGTCCGCCCGCGCGGCCTCGCGGCGCAGGCGGTCGATGGCCCGGTTGCGGGCGGTGGTGATGATCCAGCCCGCCGGGCTCGGCGGGAGCCCGGCCGACGGCCACCGCCGGACCGCCTCGGCGAACGCGTCCTGCACGGCCTCCTCGGCGACGTCGATGTCGCCGAAGACCCGCACGAGGACCGACACCGCCCGGCCGTACTCGGCGGCGAAGACCTCCTCGATGCTCACGCGCGGAACGGCCGCACCTCGACCGGCAGCGGGGCGACGGCGTCGGCGAGCCGGCCACCCCAGGCGAGGGCGGCGTCGAGGTCGGGCGCGGTGATGATCGTGAACCCGCCGAGGTGCTCCTTGCCTTCGGCGTAGGGGCCGTCGGTGACGAGGGTGCCGCCGTCGACGGCCCGCAGGACGGTCGCGGTCGTGGGCGGGTGCAGCCCGCCGGCGAACACCCAGGCGCCGGCGGTCTTGAGGTCGGCGTTGAGGGTGTCGAGCTTCTCGACGATGCCCTCGAGCACCTCCGGCGGCGGCGTCGGACCGTCGGGCTGGTAGATGCTGAGCAGGTACTGCTTCACGTCGTCCTCCTCGAAGTCGTGCCGTCACCGCTCATACGAACGCGCCGGGGGCGGATCGACCGTGTTCCGGCCGGGATTTTCCCTGGACGGCGCTGGGAAGATCAAGACATGAAGATCGCCGCCTCCGACCACGAGACGACGGTGACCGCCCGCGGCACCCGCGGCCCCGCCGTGGTGCTCGTCCACTCCCTCGGCCTGGACCGCCGGATGTGGGACCCGGTGCTCGACCGCCTCGCCGAAGGCCGGCGGGTGTTCACCCCCGACGCCCTGGCCGCCGGCGGCGTGCGGTACGCCCGCGAGTGCCTGGCGTCGGTCGATCCGCCGACGTGGGCGTCGATCTGGCGCGGGTACGGCGGTTTGGACGTCTACGACCGGCTCCGCGGCTTCCCCGCACCGGCGCTGGCGCTCGCCGGCGAGGCGGACGCGTCGATCCCGGTCGAGGGGATGGCCGCCATCGCCGGCCGGATCGGCCCCGGGGGCGCGAAGTTCGAGGTCGTCGCCGGTGCCCCGCACATCCAGACGCTGGAACGTCCCGACGCGGTGGCCAACGCCCTGGCCCGGTTCCTGCCCGCGGAGATCGACATCCCGTAACCTCGGCGCGTGCCCGACCTGGAACCGGTGATCGACGCCGCGCTCGGCCCGCAGGACCGGCTGGCGCTGCTGGACGCCGCGGCCGCCCGGCACGTCGACGAGCAGCGGCCGCCGAACACGCTCAAGGCCTACGCCCAGGACTGGCAGGTGTGGCGGGACTACACCGCCGAAGCCGGGATCCCGCCGCTGTCGGCGTCGATCGGGGCGCTGACCGGGTTCGTCGTGTGGCTCGAACGGGGCCGCACGCTGCGGCCGGGCGAACGGGCCGTGCCCGAGGTGCCCGAACGGGCCGCCCCCGCGGCGCCGTCGACGATCGAACGGCGGCTCACCGGGGCGCTGGCCGGGCTGCGCCACCACAAGGTCGTCGTCGATCCGGAAGCGAGCCGCGCGGCGTGGCGGGCGTTGAAGGGCTACCGGCAGCGCCTGGCCCGGGAAGGCGTCGAGCGTGGCCGCGGCAAGGCCACCATGGTCACCCTCGCCGATCTGCGGGCGATGTCGCGAGCCTGCCCGGACACCCTGGCCGGCGCCCGCGACCGGGCGATGCTGCTGATCGGCTTCCCGATCGCCGCGCGGTGCTCCGATCTGGCGAACCTGCTGGTCACCGACGTGCAGCCAGTCGACGACCGGGGCTTGGCAGTGACGGTCCGGCACGGCAAGAGCACCGGCGACATGGTCGTCCCGCGGCGCGAGAGCCCGGACACCGACCCGGTGCGGGCGTGGCACGCGTGGCGGTCGGGCGCGGGGATCACCGAAGGTCCGGCGTTCCGCCGCGTGGACCGGCACGGCAACGTCGGCGAGCCCGCATTGACCACGACCGGCGTCAACCAGATCCTCACCCGGGCCGGGGTCCGGGCCGGCCTGCCGTACCCGGTGACCGGGCACTCCCTGCGGTCCGGGTTCGCCACCGAGGCCCGCCGCGCCGGGGCCGACGACCTCGCGATCGCCGACCAGGGCCGCTGGGTGCGCGGCAGCCGGGCGCTGTACGAGTACATCCGCCGCGTCGACCAGTGGAACGACAACGCCGCGGGCGCCCTCGACCTCTGAGTCACGGCGCCGATCGGGTGGCGCCGACGACTTCGCCGTCCCAACGGGCGAGCCAGCTGCCGCAGACGCAGCGCACGTAGTCGAGGCGACGGGTGACGGGCTGGGACGCGGCCGCCGGGAGTTCGGCGAGCGGCCAGCCGCAGCGGGGGCAACGGTTCCGGTCCATGCCCCGATCGTGCTGTAATGACTCAGTGCACTTCAACCCTTACGGCGGTCCGGCGGCGCTGGTGGCCGCCGACCTGGTCAACGCCGGCTCCGCGAGCGAGCTCCTCGCCGGAATGGTCCGCAACGGCATGGCCATCGAGGCCCTGACCGACGGCGAAGCGGCCCTGATCGGCGCGTGGGCCGTCCGGTTGCGGCCGGTGTTCGCCGCCCGCGAAGGCGACCGCCCGGAGCTGGTCAACGAGCTGCTGGCCGAAGCGGCGTGCCGCCCGTACATCACCACCCACGACGGCAAACCACCCCACCTGCACTACTCGGCGGAAGACGCCGGTCCGGTCGGCCGGGTCCGCGCGTACACCACGGGCGGCCTGGCCCACCTGGTGTGCGAGGCCTCGGACCGCCTGGGCATCTGCAGCCGCGAAGGCTGCGAAACGGCGTACGTCGATACTTCGCGCAACGGCCGTCGCCGGTTCTGCTCGACGCGGTGTGCGACTCGGGTGCACGTCGCCGAGCACCGGGCCCGGCAGGTCAGCGCCTAGGTCAGGGGGTGGATCGCCGCCGCGCGCGGGTCCTCCGACAGCCCCAGGAGCAGCGGGTCCGCCCGCCAGCTGGGGACGAGCGTGGTTTCGTACCAGTCGGCGATCGCGTCGTAGCCGGTCACCCTTCCCGTGTACCGGGCCGCGGGCGCCACGGCCCACGGATTCCGCGACGGGCGGAACTCCCCGGCGACGGTCAGCCGTGCCGGGTCGGCCGGTAGGTCAGCACCTGCGTGTGGCCGTCGAAGGTGCGGGCCTCGAGCAGCTCGAGGTCGAAGTCGTCCACACCGTCGAAGATCCGGGTCACCCCGGTCTTGCCGGAGAGCACCGGGAACACCGTGACCTCGACGGCGTCGACCAAGCCGGCGTTCAGCACCGCCCGGTTGAGCGTCAGGCTCCCGTGGGAGCGCAGGGGCACCTCCGATCCGGCCTTGAGGTGCCTGACCACCTCGGCCGGATCGCCGGCCTCGATCGTCGTGCCAGGCCAGTCGAGGGGCTCGGTCAGCCGGCTGGAGAGCACCGTCACCGGGGAGGCGAACATGCGCGTGATCCACTCGTCGAACCGGGCGCGATCGAAGCCCGGGGCCAGGAAGGGCGCGTTCGACGCGTAGGTCTTGGCGCCCAGCACCATGCGCAGCGGGTCGCGGTAGGCAGCGGCGCGGTGGGCCAGGAATTCCGGGCCCTGCTTGCCCCAGTAGCCGCCCCAGTCGCCGCTGTGGTTGGCGTAGCCGTCGAGCGTGGAGAAGATGTCGAAGGTGTAAGTGGCGGTCATGGTGTCTCCTCGAGGAAGCGGTGGCCTTTTACCGCTGCTACGAACACCACTGCCTCGATCCGACAGGCCTCCGGAATTTTCTTCCGCGGCTTGCCTACACTGGACACATGAGCAAGCGCTTAGTGACCCTGGGGGACTCGTTCACCGAAGGCGTCGGTGACGACGACCCCGCCGCTCCGAACGGGGTGCGCGGCTGGGCCGACCGCGTCGCCGAGCAGCTCGCCGCGCGCGAGCCGGAGTTCCGCTACGCCAACCTCGCCATCCGCGGCAAGCTGATGCCGCAGATCCTCGGCGAGCAGCTCGAGCCCGCGCTGGCCATGGACCCCGACCTCGTCACCCTCTACGCCGGCGGCAACGACCTGATGCGCCCCAAGGTCGACATCGACGCGCTGATGACCGGCTACGAAGCGGCCGTCGCGAAGATCCGGGCCACCGGCGCTCGCCTGGTGCTGTTCACCGGCGTCGACGGCGTCGAGGACGCGCTGTTCCGCAAGATGCGCGGCCGGGTCGCCATCTACAACGAGTTCGTCCGTGCCATCGCCGCCCGCCACGACGCGCTGCTGGTGGACATGTGGGCCATGCGGCAGCTGCGCGACCGGCGGCTGTGGGCGCCCGACCGCCTGCACCTCAACGCCTACGGCCACACCGAGGTCGCCATCGCCGTGCTGGCCGCCCTCGGCGTCGAACACCCGCTGGCCGCGGCCGAGCTGGGGCCGCGCGAGGTGCTGAGCCCGGCCGCGCGCCGCAGCCAGAACCTCAAGTGGGCCCAGGAGCACGCGCTGCCGTGGGTGCGACGCCGGCTGCGGGGCGAGTCCTCCGGCGACACGCTCACCGCGAAGCGCCCGGTGCTCGCGCCGGTGGGCTCAGCGCCGGTCCCCCGCTGACGGGCGGAGACCGTCGAAGAGGATCTCCACGGTCCGGTCGCGCAGGGTCGCGTCCGGACCGGCGTACTCGGCGGCCCGTGCGACCCCGATGATCACCGGGATGAGCTCGCCGACGACGAGGTCGTCCCGGACCGCGCCCGCCTGCTGCGCGCGCGAAAGCAGCACGCCCAGCGCCGTCAGCAGCCGCGCGCCGATGTCGGACTTCGCCACCGGGACCGTGACCCCGGCCGCGGTGAGCGCCTGGAAGTAGGCGTTCTTCGCGCTCGACATCTCGACCCAGCTGGTGAGGAACGTGAAGAACGCGCGGCCCGGCTCGGCGGACTCCGCGGCCACCGCCGTCTCGGCCTCGTCGACGAACCGGCTCAGCCGGGCGAAGAGCACCGCTTCGAGCAGCGCTTCCTTCGTCGGGAAGTGCCGGAACACCGTGCCGATGCCGACGCCGGCGACGCGGGCGACCTCCTCGGTCGGCGCTCCGGTGCCCTTCGCCGCGAACACGCTCTCCGCCGCCTCCAGCACGCGGGCCCGGTTGCGCCGGGCGTCGGCGCGCAGCGGTTTCGACTCGGCGGGGTCAGCGGCGGGGGTCACCGTCCGATCGTACTGTGCCGATGCGTTCTCAATCCGACCACAGTCACGGCCGAATGGCTTTGTGGCAACGGTTACGTGCCGCGCGGGGGTCGGCCTGCTTTTGGCCGGATTGAGAACGGGGCCGGATCCGGCAGCGTGTCCAGCAACCGGGCCAGCGCCCGCGGGACGTGCGAGCGCCAGCCGCCGCCCATGATCCGGCGGGAGACGCGCTGGAACTCGTCGTCCGGGTCGAACCCTTCGTGGCTGAGGAACAGCCGGGTGCCGGTGCCCTCCGGTTCGAGCCGCCAGGTGACCGTCCACTGCGGACCCCAGCGGATGCTGAGCTTGCGCTCGGGCTCGACTTCCAGGACCTCGCACACCACCGGGCCACCGGCGAACCCGGCCGCGGGCACCGGCTCGGCCAGCAGCTGGAAGCGGTGCCCCACCACGGGCTTGATGTCGTTGGGCATGTTCAGCCAGCGTTCCAGGAGGTCCGGCTCGGTCAGCGCGCGCCACACCTTGCGCGCCGGGTGGGCGAGGAACTGGTCGACGTGGATCGCCGTCGGGTCGTCGTCGGTCACAGGTCTTCCTCTTCGTCCAGCAGGTCACGCAGGTTGGCCAGCTTGGTGCGCCAGAAGCGCTCGTACGGGGTCAGCCAGTCCGCGACCTCTTCCAGCGGGGCCGCGTCGAGGCGGTAGACGCGGTGGCGGCCCTGACGCTGCTCGGTGACCAGGCCCGCCTCCCGCAGCACCCGAAGGTGTTCCGAAAGGCTGGGCCGGGCCATCTCGAACCGTTCGGCGATCGAGCCGGCGGGCATCGGACCGTCGAGCAGCAGCCGCAGCACCTCGCGCCGCGCCGGGCTGGCCAGCGCGGCGAAGACGTCGTCGTTGACCGGCATCAGCGCGGCACGGCGCCGAAGTCCGACGGCTCGAGCAGGCCGATCCGGTGGCCGTCGAGGTCGGTGAACGACGTCGCCCGGCCCCACGGCTGCGCCTGCGGCTCGGCGACCTCGACCCCGGCCGCCCGCAGCGCGGCGACATCGGCGTCGACGTCGGTGGTCTGCAGCTGGAAGTGCCGCGGACCCGGTTCGATCCCGGTGACCTGCCGGTCGGTCAGGACCACGCCGGTCTTGGCCCCCTTCGGGGCGACCATCACGAACCGGCCGCCCTCGGGTGTGCGGCGGTCGACGAGCGCTTCGAAGCCGAGCTTGCCCACGTAGAAATCCCGCGCGCGGGCGTGGTCGGCAACCGGCAGTGTCAGGAACTGCACGTGGGTGATCGTCATGCCGCCGACAATACGTAGGAGATCTCCTACGCGTCAAGCGGGTGGCCGAACCACCGTTCGAGGGCGGTGCGGAGGGCCTTGCGTTCCGTGTCGTCCGGCTCGGCCGAGCCGGACGCCCAGGCGACGTAGCCGTCAGGCCGGACGAGCAGCGCGGTCGTGTCGCCCGGGGCGTCGCCGGGAACGAGATCGACCCGGTCGGTCCAGCCGCGCAGCTCGTCGCCGAGCGAGCCGGTGAAGTCCAGCAGCAGCGGCCGGGCCGTCCGGGTCAGCTCGGCGAGCCGGGTGCCGTCGGCCAGGAGGAGGTCGGGGGCCCAGCGGCCGTCCAGCGGGTGGTCGGTGGCCGGGGTGTACCGGATGTCCGCGCCGGTCATCAGGTCCGCGATGTGCTGCACCGTGGACGGGAGCCGCAGCAGCTCGCCGAACAGCTCGCGCAGCGCGGTGACGTCGCCGCCCGGCGTGATCAGCGCGGACTGCGCCTGGGTGTGCATGACCACGCGCTCGGCGACCGGGCGGCGTTCGCTCTCGTAGGTGTCCAGCAGGCCTTCGGGCGCCCAGCCGTGCAGGGTGGCGGCGAGCTTCCAGCCGAGCCCGACAGCGTCCTGCAGGCCGAGGTTGAGCCCGGGTCCGCCGATGGCGGAGTGGACGTGGGCGGCGTCGCCGACCAGCAGGACCCGCCCTTCGCGGAACTTCTCGGCCAGCCGGGTGTTGCGCCCGCGCAACCGCCGCAGCAGGTGGGGCCCGTCGCCTTCCGGCGGCCCGATGGGCAGAGCGAAGCCGAGTACCCGCTCGATGCTCGCGTGCTGCTCGTCGAGGGTCATCGGGGGCTCGTCGCCGGTTTCCTCCTCGTCGGTCCACTCGATCGTGGTGACGAGCGTGCCGGTCGGGAACGGCGCGTAGACGAACAGGCCGGTTTCGGTGCGGTAGTGGAAGAACGGCGGGATGACGTCGTGGCCCGGCACGCGCAAGCCGCCGGATGCCGCGTCGACGAATTCCGCCGGCACGGTGGCGTTGGCGGTGCGGGACACGGTGCGGTCTTCGGTGACGCCGGGGAAGCCGATGCCGGCGAGCTTGCGTGTGGCGCTGCGGCCGCCGTCCGCGCCGACGAGGTACCGCGTCGTGAGCCGGTAGCCGCCCTCGGGTCCGGTGACCTCGGCGGTGACCGCGTCGGCGTCCTGGGTCATGCCGGTGAGCTCGTGCCCGCGCCGGACCTCGACGCCGAGTTCGGCGGCGCGCTCGTCGAGCACCGCTTCGACGCGGCGCTGCGGCACGCCGAGGATGTTCAGCGGGTTGCGGTCGGCGAGGGTGAGGTCGAGGCGCAGCGCGCCGAAGACGAACGCCGGCGAGGGCGGCCCCATCGGACCGGCCAGCCGCTCGTGCAGCCCGCGGCGGTCGAGGAGACGCACGACCTGCCCGACGAGGCCGTTGGCGCGGTTTTCGGTGGTGGGTTCGGGTAGCCGCTCCAGGACCAGCGGGCGGATGCCGGCGAGGGCGAGTTCGCAGGCGAGCATGAGGCCGTTGGGGCCGGCTCCGGCGATGACGACGTCTTCCATGGCGGAACTCCTTTTGTTTTCGGCACTGTTTTCGGGCCCTGTTTCCGGGCACGGCGAAGCAGCCCGGTGCGCGGGCGGTCTTCGGATGGGTGTGGCGTTAGCGGGGTTCGGGCAGGCCGGCGGCCAGCCGGCCGAAGACGTCCCGCAGGACCTCTTCCAGCGACGGCTGCGGTTCGGCGATGAGCCACTGCTGGGTGACAACGTTGAGCGCAGCCACGACGACGCCCGCGACGAGCCGCGGGTAGACGTCCCGGGCGGGGTCGGTGCCGGTGCGTTCGGCGACGGCGAGCGCGAACTCGGTTTCGGCCGCCGCACCGGCTTTCTGGAACTCGCCTTGCAGGGTGGGCTCGGCGACCATCAGCCGCAGCCCTTCGACCCACGCCGGCGTGGCGCCCTGCCCGTCGGGGATCGGTTCGCCGAGCGCGAACCCGTCGAGCGCGGCCTGGGTGATGGCGTCCCAGATCGGCTCATCGGCGGGCCGTTCGCCCAGGGCGGTGGCGATGGCGCGCGCCCGGTCGTGGTGGCGGGCGACGATGGCTTCGCCCTTGCTGCCGAAGTAGTTGCTGAAGGTCCGGGTGGACACCCCGGCTTCGGCGGCGATGTCTTCGATCCGGACGTTGTCGTACCCGCGTTCGACGGTCAGCCGGATGGCCGCCCAGCTCAGCGCGATCCGCGTTTGCTGCTTCTTGCGATCACGAAGGCCGGCGCGGTCGGTGTCCATGACCCCAAGGTACCGAACTTTGCAGATTCTGCAAAGTTGCCTAGTTGGCAAGTTTGGTGGCGGACACGCCGGAGAGGAGTGTCGCCGCCGCCGGCGCAACTCGCGGCCGTGCAGGCAGGCGTTTCGCGACCGTGCGCGCTCGATTTTCCGGCGCTCCGGCACCGACCGGACGAGAAACGCGTCATCGATCGCCGAAACCGTCGACGCGCGTCACACTGTTGTGTGACATCGGTCACCGGAGGTGTTGCGAGATGGTTCTGGGCGACAACAGCGTCACTCACAAGGTGGCAACGGGCAGCAAGGTGCAGGTACGGCGGGCGGCGCTGGCGAGCGCGGTCGGCACGACCATCGAGTGGTACGACTTCTTCCTCTACAACACCGCGGCGGCGTTGGTCTTCCCGCACCTGTTCTTCCCCGCGTCGAGTGCTTACGCCGGCGCCATGCAGTCGTTCGCCACCTACGCGGTCGGGTTCGCCGCGCGGCCGGTCGGCGCCGCGATCTTCGGGCACTGGGGCGACCGGATCGGGCGGAAGGCGACGCTGATCGTCACGCTGCTGCTGATGGGCATCTCCTCCGGCGTCGTCGGGATGCTGCCCGGGACGTCGGCGATCGGGGTCGCCGCCCCGCTGATCCTGGTGCTGCTGCGGCTGGTGCAGGGCATCGCCATCGGCGGTGAGTGGAGTGGCTCGGTGCTGCTCGCCATGGAGTGGGGTGACCAGCGCAAACGCGGGCTGCTCGGCAGTTTCGCGCAGATCGGCGTCCCGGTCGGGCTGGTGCTGGGCACCGGCGGGATGACGCTGCTGTCGGCGACCCTCTCCCCCGAAGCGTTCGACTCCTGGGGCTGGCGGATCCCGTTCCTGCTCAGCCTGGTGCTCGTCGCCGTCGGCCTGGTGATCCGGCTGAAGATCCTCGAGACGCCGATGTTCGCGAAGCTGCTCGAGAACCGGCAGACCGCGCGGACGCCGGTGCTCGACGCGATCCGGCACCACTGGCGGGAAATCCTGCTCTCGGCCGGCGTCCGGTTCAGCGAGCAGATGCCGTTCTACCTGTTCACCAGCTACGTGCTGATCTACGTCGTGTCGCGGCACGAGTTCAGCAAGACCTTCGTGCTCAACGCGGTTCTCGTCGGCGCGGCGTGCGAGCTGGCGCTGATCCCGCTGTTCTCGTCGCTGTCGGACACCTTCGGCCGCAAACGGGTCTACCTGTGCGGGGCGGTGCTGACCGGGGTGATCGCGTTCCCGTACTTCACCATCCTGGCGCACGGCAACCACGCGCTGGTGTTCGTCGCGGTCGTGGTGTCCTTCGTCCCGCACGCACTCCAATACGGCCCGCAGGCGGCGTTGATCGGCGAAAGCTTCCCGACGCACCTGCGCTACGGCGGCGCGGGGCTCGGCTACCAGCTGGCGTCGGTGTTCGCGGGCGGGCCGGCGCCGCTGCTGGCGACGTGGCTGCTGCACACGACCGGGACGCCGTACGCGATCTCCGGCTACATCGTCCTGTCCGCGGTGGTCACGGTGTTGTGCGTGATCTTCCTGAAGGACCGCTCGAAGGCCGACATCGACGACGTGAGCATCTACCAGCGCACCTGAACCGCCGGAAGATCGACCTGCTCATCCGGCACCTGAGCCGCGCCCACCCAGCCTGCGCCCACGCCGAGGCCCGACCGGCGCGGGCTCCTGCGCTGTGAGAACAGCCACCGTGTCGGGATGTGGCCGCGGTGGGTACGCCTGACGAGATGCCCGAAAGGAGGAAGGCGAGTGTCCGACGGATGGGGCCGGTTGGTGTCTGCGGTCGTTGTCGCGGCGGCGGCGTTCGGGCTATTCCTCGTCGCCGAGCACCTCTTCCGCCGGGTGGTGCGGCGGCTGGGGCGGCGGTCCGCGGTCTTGGCCGAGCTGACGGTGCACGCGCACCGGCCGTTCCTGTGGTTCGCCGCGGTGGTCGCGGTGCGCAGCGCCGGCGCCTTCGGCCTCCCGGACGGGCCGTGGCAGGGGCCGGTGAGCCACGGGCTCGGGCTGGCGTTGATCGGGGTCGGTGGATGGCTCGTTGCCGGGATCCTGACGTCGGTCGAGCAGGCCGCGCTTTCGAGGCTGCGGGTCGACGTCCCGGACAACCGGCACGCCCGGCGGCTGCAGACGCAGGTCACCTTGGTCCGTCGGATCACCGTCGCCGGAGTCGCGCTGATCGCGCTCGGCGCGATGCTGATGACCTTCCCGATGGCGCGGGCTGCGGGCACCAGCCTGCTCGCCTCGGCCGGGGTCATCGGCGCGGTGGCGGCGCTGGCCGCGCAGTCCCTGCTCGGCAACGTGTTCGCCGGGATGCAGATCGCGTTCAGTGATGCGATCCGTCTCGACGACGTGGTGATCGTGGAGAACGAGTGGGGCCGCATCGAGGACATCACGCTGACCTACCTGGTGATCCACCTGTGGGACGACCGCCGGCTGGTGATGCCCACCTCCTACTTCATGTCCCAGCCGTTCGAGAACTGGACCCGCCGGGAAGCGGCGCTTCTGGGCACGGTGGAGCTGGATCTGGACTGGTCGGTGCCGGTGGAGGAGATGCGCGAGGAACTGCGCCGGATCCTGGGTGACACCGACCTCTGGGACGGCCGGGTCAGCGTGCTGCAGGTGACCGACGCGGTGAACACCCTGATCCGGGTTCGTGCGCTGGTGAGCGCGGCCGACGCGCCGACGTTGTTCGACCTGCGCTGCCTGGTCCGCGAACAGCTCGTGCGGTGGGTCCGCCGGGCACATCCGTACGCGTTGCCCCGCGTGCGCACGGAGCAGGCGCCGGCGACTCCCGTTCCGAAGTCCGCGGAGCACGTACCCGACCACGACGCCCGCCTCTTCGGCGACAGCCTCGACGGCCGGACCCGGGAACGCGCCTTCAACGGCCGGTGACGGCCCGCCGTCGGTTCCGGCGGCGGGCCGCTCGGTCATCCGGTCACTGGGCCGGCGGGAGGACGTTGTCCTTGTACGCGCCTGACATGTTTCCGGCCGAGGAGAAGTTCACGGCGATGTAGGTGTCGTGCCAGGTGTTGTCCGCGCTGCCGCACACGCGACCCGCACCGATCTTGGTGCTGTCCTTCCAGACGAGCTGGGTGAAGTGTCCGATCGCTTTCTTCGGGTCGTTGCTGGCGAACGTCTCGTAGTTGTAGTACTTGATTTCGGCGTACCAGGCGTCGCTCGCCGCCGTGGCCGGTCCCTGGACCGGTTCGGACGAACTCGACGAGTAGAGGTTCTCTCCGTACCCTCCGGTCCCGTCGTGGACGAGAGCTCCCTTGTCCGCGACGTGCTCGGCCCGGGACTTGGCGTAGTCGACGAGCTGCTGGTCGAGGACCACGGGCGGGACTCCGTGCTTCGCCCGGTGCTGGTTGATGCTGTCCACCATGCTGGTCAGGAATTCTTGATCGGTGCGATCGGAGTAGCCGGTTTTCATGTCGTCCCTTCCGTTGCGGATCATCGATGGCAGCTGGTGATGTCGGCCGCGAATCGTGGGTCGATTTCGTAGTGGGTGTCGAATTGGCTGCTGAAACCGGTCACGCCGACGGTTTCGCCGGCGGCGAGTCCGGTGAGGTCGATGCCGGTCTGGGTGTTGACGAAGATGGTGAGTTCGCCCGAGCCGTCGTCGACGGAGAACTTGAACCCGTACGGCAGATCCGGCGCCGGCGCCTGGGTGATTTTGGCGACCACGCGCACCAGCTGTCCCTCGGAGTTCTCGCCGACGGCACCGGTGGCGAGCGGCCGCGGCCGGACGGCGGGTCCGTTGCCGTGCACGACGGCGGCCGGGTCGTCGACCACGAGGATGAGCAACCCGGAGCTGTCGCGCAGCGTGCCGGTCACCCGGACCCGGGTGCGGGGAGCGATACCCAGGTCCACCGCGACGCTGACGTAGATACCGGCGCTGCGCTCCTGCAGTCCGAAACCCTTGTCGAAGAAGCTGGACTCGAACGCACCCGAGGGGGTTGTCGCCACACCGTCGACGGTGACCACCGTGCCCGGCGGCAGGGTGCGTGCCTGCGCGATGGACACCACGTGGTGGGCCGCCTCCGCCGCGCGGGCGGGTGGTGCGAAGCCTGCGGAAGCCAGGAGCAGGAACAGAACCGGGATGCAACGCCGCCATGAAGACATACGGACTTCCTTTCCCGACGTCGTGCCGGACTCAGCGGTAGCGGTGCTCGAACGCGGTGAACTCGGCTTCCTGCTGCCATTGCACGCTCGCTTTCGGACTGCCGGCGAGGAACGTCCGGCAGGCCGGGCCGGGGTGGGGTGCGCCCAACCGGTCACGGGCGCACGGTGTGGCCGGCACGAAGGTGTCCGGGCTGCGCCACAGTGACGCGCCGTCGAGGAAGGCGTGGTCGAGGCTGGTGCGGGCCAGGGTTTTCAGGTCGCGGTAGCGCAGGCGGTAGCCGGTGGCGGCGCGCTGGTACTCGTGGGTGAGGTCGATGCGGGAGACGCCCTCGTCGTCGGTGGAGAGGGTGACCGGTACCCGGAACGCGCGGTAGCTCGGGAACGGGTGGTCCCGGCCGGAGAGCCCGAGGATCTGCTCGTTGCTGCTGAGGTTGATCTCCACCATCACGTGCCGGTCGGCCATCGTGCGCAGCAGCTGCGGCCAGTCGTCCTCGCCGAGCACGTCCGCGCCGTGCCCGATCCGCTCCGCCCGGCCGGTGAGCACGGCTTCCCGGATGTGGTAGGTCAGCTCCTCCGGCTTGACCAGGCCGGGAACGAGTTCGCCGGCGTGCAGGGTGATGTGCCCGGTGCGGTAGACGCCACGCAGGTAGTCCAGCATCCGCATGTGCAGCCGGTAGTCGCGGAGGGAGACCTCGCCTTCCTCCGGCGAGACCAGGTTCACCGCCACCGTGCGGTGGTCGGCCGCAGCGAGCTCGAAGGCCGACACCATGTACGTGAACACCACGTTGGGTGGGTTGTTCCGGTTGACCTGCTGGATGTACCGCGGGGTCACACCGCACCCCGGCGACGCGGCCGGGGTGGCGCAGCCGAGCAGTGACCGCAGCCGCGTGGCGTCGGTGTCCATCTCCGTGGTCGCGGCGGCCGTGATGCCCGCCATGGTGCCACCGGCCAGCACCTGCGCCCGCATCGCGGCGAAGTCGTCGGTGAAGGTGATGTGCTGTGACAGGTCGAACAGCGGCCCGCCCTGCCGGGTCAGCATCGTTTCCAGGTACTGCTCGTTCTGCCGTCCGGCCCGGTCCAGCACGTCGGCGAGCATGTCGAGCCGGTGCGCACCGGTGACCGCACCGAACTTGCCGAAGGTGGCGAAGAAGTGGTCGTGCCCGGATTCTCCCTGCCCCGGCTGGAAGCCCTCCATCGACCACGCCATCAGCACGGCACGGCGGAAAGCAGGATCCGACGAGGTGTCCGCGGCGGGACGCTGCCCGGCACCACACGGCCCGGCCGCTGCGACGAACGTGGTGGTGTGGATGCACAGCCCGTCCCGGACGGCCAGGGAGATCAGCAGCTCCGTGGACGCCGCCCCGGACAGGTGACTGTGCAGGTCGCCGCCCTTGGGCAGGTCCAGCATGAAGGACCGCAACCGGGCCGGGTCGTGCCGGACGGAGTCGAGATAGCGCTCAGCGCCCGCCTCGGCACCCGGATCCGCTTGCGCGGACGGGACGACCACCCCCGAGATCATCAGGCTCAGGAACCCGGCGGTGGCGAGCGACAACCCGGCCCGCAGTTTGCGCATGACGTTCCTTTCCGATCAGCACGATTGATCGAACCGGTCAGCCCCGCGCCGGCGAGAAATGAGCGCCTGCGCACCGGATTCCCCGGGCATCCAAGGTCGAAGGTCGCCGGAGCAGGCCCATCCGTTTCCCCATCAAGGGAAATTTGCGGGAAATTGCGCCATTCAGACCATGGAGTACGATGCGTGCGACGGTATGCAAGATTTTTACTGGCGCGGTTTGTCATCAATTTGACCCGTTTACCGGACCAGTTCGGCCAGTTCGGCGACCCACCCTTCACGCGGGGCTCCATGCCCAGGATGACGTGAAGGCCACGTAGAGGAAGGTCGAGTTCCTCAACGTGGCCTTCACGAGCCATCGGTCAGCGGCGCGGGCCGCCCTGGGGGCCGCCGAACGGGGGTTGCTGGGGGAACGGCCCGGTGCCCGGGTTCTGCTGCGGGCCGCCGCCGAACTGGCCCGGCGGCGGGGCCTGCGGCGGCGGGCCCTGGTACTGGCCGCCCGGCGGCGGGCCGGCCGGGGCCTGGGGCTGCGGCAGGGCGGGCTGGCCCCCCTTGGGTGTCGACGGCTGCTGCGGCGCGGGCGCGACCTCCGTGCCGCGGTCCTCGTCGGCCTCCAGTTGCTGCTGCTGGGCCGGGCGCGGGATCGAGGGCCGGGCGGGTGGCGAGGAGGGCGCCCCGATGGCCGGGACCTCCTTGCGCGCCACCGCTTCCGCGGCCGCGACGGCCTCGGCGACCTTCGGGTCGCTCTTGGTTTCGAACCAGCTGGAGACCTCTTCGTCCTCGAGGTCGGGCTTGGCCGGGACGTCGTCTTCCTTCGGCGGCTCGTACCGGAACACACCGTCGTCGCCAGGGGCGCCGAGCGCGCGGGCGAAGCCTTCGAGGGCCTTGCCGTAGTCGCTGGGGATCATCCAGACCTTGTTCGCGTCGCCCTGCGCCATCTGCGGCAGCGTCTGCAGGTACTGGTAGGCCAGCACCTCGGGGGTCGGGCGGCCGGCCTTGATCGCGGCGAACACCTTCTCGATCGCCTTCGCCTGGCCCTGCGCCTGCAGGTACCGCGCGGCCCGCTCACCCTGGGCGCGCAGGATGCGGGACTGCCGCTCGGCCTCGGCGGCGAGGATGGTCGCCTGGCGGGCACCTTCGGCGGAGAGGATCTGGCTCTGCTTCTGGCCTTCCGCGGTCTTGATGGCGGACTCCCGCTGCCCTTCCGCGGTGAGGATCATGGCGCGCTTTTCGCGGTCCGCGCGCATCTGCTTCTCCATCGAGTCCTGGATGGAGGGCGGCGGGTCGATCGCCTTCAGCTCGACGCGGCTGACGCGGATGCCCCACCGGCCGGTGGCTTCGTCCAGCACGCCGCGCAGCTGGGTGTTGATCGAGTCACGGGAGGTCAGGGTCTGCTCGAGGCTCATGCCACCGACCACGTTGCGCAGCGTGGTGGTGGTCAGCTGCTCGACACCGACGATGTAGTTGGAGATTTCGTACACCGCGGCGCGCGAGTCGGTGACCTGGAAGTACACGACCGTGTCGATCGACACCGTCAGGTTGTCCTCGGTGATGACCGGCTGCGGCGGGAACGAGACGACCTGCTCGCGCAGGTCGATCCGGGCGCGCACCTTGTCCAGGAACGGCACGAGGATGTTGAGGCCGGGCGAGGCGACCGTGCGGAACCGGCCGAGCCGCTCGATCACGGCCGACTGCGCCTGCGGCACCACCATGACCGCCTTGGCTATCGTGATGATCACGAGCAAGACCAAGGCGACGACCAAGCCGATCGCGAATCCGGTCAAGAGACTTTCCCCTTACCTAGTACCATTCTTGCGCGGTTGACGGCGTTGTGGGTGCGGGCGGGCTCACCTCGAGCTCGAGCTCCTTCGTGGTGATGCCCCAGCGGCCGGTGGTGTCGTGCAGGACCGTCCACACTGTACGGTGCAGGTCCCCGGGCGCGGTGACGGCGCGCTCGGCCGTGGTCAGGCCGGCTTCCTGCCGCAGCGCGGTGCGGGCGAGCTGCTCGATCGCGATCGCCGGGTTGGCGATTTCGTAGGTGGCCAGGCGTGGGTCGGTCACCGCGAAGACGACCTCGAATCCGATGAGGACCTCCGGCCCGTCGCCGGCCTCGACCGGGCGCGGCGGGGCGGAGAGGATCTGGTCGCCGAGGTCGAAGCGGGCGCGGACGGAGTCGGCGAACGGGACCACGAAGTGGCGGCCGGGGCCGAGCACGGTGCGGAACCGCCCGCCGCGTTCGATCACCGCGGCGTGGCCTTCGCCGACGATGACGAGTCCCAGGCTCACGGCTCGGCCGACACGACGGCGGTGGCGCCGGAGATCTCGACGACCGTGACCGGGGTGCCGGGGGCGATCGGCGGGAGGTGCTCCCCCAGGCTGCGGGCCGACCAGACGTCGCCGGCCAGCTTCACCCGCCCCGCTTCGGCGTCCACTGTGGACACGACGACGGCGCGGGCGCCGATCAGCGCGTCGATGCCGGTGTGGTGGGCCGGCCCGGACAGCAGGCGCCGCTTGAGGGCGGGCCGGACCAGCAGGAGCATGCCGACGGAGGCGACGGCGAACACGGCGACGTCGATGACCGGATTCCCCGTGAGGACCTCGGCACCGGCGCCGAACAGCGCGGCGACCCCCAGCATGACCAGCACGAAGTCGCCGGAGACGACTTCGGCGATCACCAGGGCGATGCCGACGATCAACCAGACCAGAGCCCAGGACATGGCTTCATGCTCTCAGATCGCGCCGGTTCGCACCGGCGCAGTGATGGGCCGTAACCCACGCGTGACCTTGGGCAATTCGGACATTCAGCCCTCTTCTGTCGGCTCGGTGACGAAATCGATGAGCCGTTCCACGGCCCCGATGAGCGGGGTCTCGAGGTCGCGGAAACTGCTCACCCCGCTCAGGACACGCTGCCAGCCTTCGAAAGGTTGCCCCCAGCCGAGGGCGTCGCAGATCCCCTGCTTCCACTCGATGCCGCGCGGGATCTTCGGCCAGGCCCGGATCCCGACGGCCTCGGGCCGCACGGCTTCCCAGACGTCGATGTAGGGGTGGCCGGTGACCAGCACGTTCTCGTCGTGGACGGCCTCGACCAGCCGCGACTCCTTGCTGCCGGGCACGAGGTGGTCGACCAGGACGCCGAGGCGGCGGCCGGGGCCGGTGCCGAATTCGGCGATGCGGTCGGCGAGCACGTCGACGCCGTCCAGGGGTTCGACGACGACGCCTTCGACGCGCAGGTCGTGGCCCCAGACACGTTCGACGAGCTCGGCGTCGTGCTTGCCTTCGACCCAGATGCGCGAGTCGCGGGCGACGCGGGCCTGCAGGCCCTGCACCTTCACCGACCCGGACGCCGAGACCTGCTTGACCGGTGTATTCACCGTCTTGACCTGCACCAGCGTGACCGGTTTGCCTTCGAGGAGGAACCCGGCGGGGACGAGCGGGAAGACGCGGTGGCGGCCCTTGGCGTCCTCGAGCACGACGTTTCCGTATTCGATCTTCACCACCGCGCCGCAGTAGCCGCTGGCCGGGTCTTCGACCACGAGACCGCGCTCGGCGGGAACCTCCGGCACCTTCTTGCGGCGCCGGCCGGCGAGCACGTCGTCATAGGAGTGGGAGCGCACGACCAGGGAACCTAGTGCCGCCAGGTGCCCGGGCGGGTCATGCCACGCCGTCAGCGGGCCAGTTCCAGGACCGCGTCGGTGAACGGCGTGCGCTCGCCGCGGCGCAGCGGGGCCAGGGCGACCAGCGGGGCCATCGCCACGCACCAGGCGCGGACGCGTTCGGCGTCGAAACCGGTCACGTGCGGGGCGAGCGCGGCGATGCCGTCGTCGAGGGTGCCGCCGGCGGCCATCGGGACGAAGACGAAGTCGACGGCGTCGAGGGACGGGTCGCCGAGGCCGGGACGCGGGTCGATGGCCACGATGCCGCGCTCCGGTCCGGCGTCGAGGACGTTGGCCGGGTGCAGGTCGCCGTGGATGAGCGTGACCGGCCCGCTGGTGGCCAGTTCCAGGGCGCGCGCACGGCCCTTGGCCAGCACGCCGGCGGGCATCAGCCCGGCGGCCGCGGACTCGCGACGACGGCGTTCGGAGAGGTCGAAGATGAACTCGATGCCCTCGGCCAGCCGCCGGAACTCGCCACGGGGCTCGGCCCCGCGTGGGTCAACCCCGCTTCGAACAACAGAGTGCAGCTGGTCGAGCAGCTCGCCGAGCTGCGCCCACGGGATGTCGTGACCGGCCAGCTCGGTGCCCGGGACGAGGCCTTCGAGCAGGATCGCGTTCGCGGCGAGGTCGGCGTCCAGGACTTGGACGACGCGGGAGCAGCCGGCCCAGGCGCGCAGCCCGGTGAACTCCAGCCGGGCGACTTCGGGGTCCGGGGTCAGCTTGAGGACCCGCAGGTCGCCGCCGGGGCCGGTGCACAGCAGGGTGCGGCCGGTGTTGCCGGGCCGGGCTTCGCGGACGGTCAGCCCCCACCGGGCGGTCAGGCGGGCGACGAGGTCCGGGAGGGCGTCGCACCACGGCTCGGCCAGTTCCGCGCCGAAGCGGTCGACGAGCCGGGCGCGGGCCGGGGCGTCGATCAGAAGAGGGGCCACGGGATGGCGCGCCAGTCGTCACCCGGTTCGGGGAAGATGCCCTCGGCGAGCAGCACGTCGGTGCGCTCGGCCAAAGCCCGGATCTCGAACTTGGTGATGTGTTCGGCGAGGGTCGTGCCGAGGCCGCCGTCGAGCTCCGAGCGCAGCTTGCGCAGTTTCTCGACGGTGTCCGGCGGCAGCGGCTCGCCGATCCAGCCCCACAGGACGGTCCGCAGCTTGGGGTCGGTGTGCAGGCAGATGCCGTGGTCGACGCCGTAGACGTGGCCGTCGACGCCGGGCAGGAGGTGCCCGCCCTTGCGGTCGGTGTTGTTCACCACGATGTCGAGCACGGCGAGGTCGCGCAGCCCGGGGTGGTTCGCGTGGGCGAGCACCGCGGGTTCGCCGAGCCGGTCGTGGGCGTGCAGCACCGGGCGCCAGCCGTCGGGGACGTCGTCGGGCGGCAGGACTTCCACCAGGTCGTCTTCGGTGGTTTCGACCCACAGCTGGACCATGCCGGGGCCGAACGGGCCGTCGCGCAGCACGGTCGGCGGGATCGCGCCGATGCCGGCGGCGTCGGCGATGATCGCGGTGGCGACCTCGCGCCCGGCCAGGGTGCCGTCGGGGAAGTCCCACAGCGGCCGCTCCCCCGACACCGGCTTGTAGACGACCCGGCCGGTGACGCCGTCGAGCTCGATGGCGCAGAAGAGCGTGACGTTGGAGGCGTCGACCAGCCGGCCTTCGACGTCGATGCGGCCGTGGGTGACGAGTTCGCGGGACGCGGGGTCGGCGGGGGCAGTCGCCATGGTCAGTCTTCTTCGCCCGCGTCGGTTTCGCGCCGGTAGCCGTTCTGCCGGGGGCAGATGTGCCCGGTGGGGTCGAGCGGCTCCGCGCACAGCGGGCACGGCTTGCGGCCGGCGTTGACGACGCGGTCGGCCCGTTCGGCGAAGGCGCGCGCGGCGGCCGGGCTGAGGAAGACGCGGACGGCGTCCGGGCCCTCCTCGGTGTCGTCGAGCACGACCGTTTCGTCGACCTCGCCCTCGGTGATGGCGAGCAGCTCGATGACGACCGCGCTGCTGTCGGCGTCCCAGCCCAGGCCCATGGTGCCGACGCGGAACTCCTCCTCGACCGGCACCGTGAGCGGGTCGAGGTCGACGAGGTCCTCGGGGGCGTCGTCGGGCACGTCGGCCCCGAACCGGCTGGCCACCTCCTCCAGCAGCGAGCTCAGGCGTTCCGCGAGGACGACGACCTGCTGTTTTTCGATGGTGACGCTGATGGTGCGCACGTCCTCCGACGCCTGGAGGTAGAACGTGCGATCGCCGGGCTCGCCGACGGTGCCGGCGACGAACCGATCCGGCTGGCGGAAGACGTGGATTACGCGAGACATAGCACTGACGACCCTAGGCCACCGGCGCATGATCGGCATCCGCCGCCCCACCGTTCGCGGGCCGCTAGCCTCGGGGGGTGTCTCGGATCTCCCCGTACGGAACCTGGTCGTCGCCCATCACCGCCGCCGAAGTGGCCGCCGCCGGTGGCGGCCCGCAGTGGCTCGACGTCGTCGGGAACGAGGTGTGGTGGGCCGAGGCGCGACCGGCTGAGCAGGGCCGGGTCGCGCTGGTCCGGGCGGTGCCGGGTGGCACCGAGGACGTGCTGCCGGCTCCGTGGAACGTCCGCAACCGGCTGCACGAGTACGGCGGGCGGCCGTGGGCGGCCGCCGGGGGGTCCGTGGTGTTCACGCACTGGGCCGATCAGCGCGTGTACGCGCAGAGCGAAATCGGCGTGGTGGCGCTCACGCCGTCCCCCGCGCAGCCGCAGGGCGTCCGCTACGGCGATCTGCGGGCCGGGCGGCCGGGCGAGGTGTGGGCGGTCCGCGAGCGCGGCACCGGGCCGCGTCCCGCCGACGTCGAGCGGGACCTCGTCGCGATCGCCGTGGACGGTGGCGGCGAGCGGGTCCTGGCCGCGAGCCACCGGTTCCTGACCGTGCCGAAGCTGTCGCCGGACGGGCGGCACGCGGCCTGGTTCGGCTGGGACCACCCGCTGATGCCGTGGGACGGCACCGAGCTGTGCGTGTCCGAGGTGGCCGCGGACGGCACGTTCGGGCCGCACCGGGTGCTGGCCGGCGGCGCGGACGTCTCGGTGTGCCAGGTCGAGTGGGAGACGCCGGCGACGCTGCTGGCGCTCATGGACCCCGGTGGCTGGTGGAACCTGCACCGGATCGGCCTGGACGGGTCGGTGGTGAACCTCGCGCCGGTGGAGCGGGAGCTGGGCGGGCCGCTGTGGAAGACGGGGTCGCGGTGGTTCGCGCCGCTGGGCGGCGGGCGGCACGCCGTGCTGTCCTCGGGCCGGCTGGCGGTGCTCGACGAAGCGGACGGCACCGTGGCGCCGGTGGCCGACGAGCTGACGGCGTGGTCTTCGACGGGACTCGCGGTGTCCGGCGACACGGTCGTGGGCGTCGCGGGCGGTCCGTCGCGTGAGGCTGCGGTCGTGCGGGTTTCCCTCGACGGCACGGTGACGGACCTGACGCCGCAGCCGGAGCTGTCCTCGGCGTTCCTGCCGGTGCCGCAGGAGCGGGTGTTCAGCACGGCCGACGGCGAGACCGTGCCGGTGGTGCTGTACCCGCCGCGGAACCCGGAGTGTGCCGCACCCGACGGGGAACTGCCGCCGCTGCTGGTGGACGTCCACGGCGGCCCGACCGGGCAGCGCTTCCCCGTGCTCGACCTCGAGATCGCGTACTTCACCAGCCGCGGCATCGGCGTGGCGGCGGTGAACTACGGCGGGTCGACGGGGTACGGCCGCGCCTACCGCGAGCGGCTGCGGGAGCAGTGGGGGGTGGTGGACGTCGCCGACTGCGTCGCGGTGGCCGAGGCGCTGGTGGCGGCCGGGCTGGCCGACGGTGAGCGGGTGGGGATCCGGGGCGGCAGCGCGGGCGGGTTCACCGCGGCCGCGGCGCTGACGACGACGAAGACCTACCGGGCGGGGACGGTGATGTACCCGGTGCTGGACCTGGCCGGGTGGGTCGCCGACACGCACGACTTCGAGTCGCGCTACCTGGACGGGCTCGTCGGGCCGCTGCCGGACGAGCGGCAGCGGTACGTCGAACGGTCCCCGCTGGCGAACGTCGGGCGGCTGGCCGGGGCGGTGCTGTTCCAGCAGGGGCTGGAGGACCGGATCTGCCCGCCGGAGCAGGCCGACCGGTTCGTGGCCCGGCTGGCCGGGCGCGGGATCCCGTACGCCTACCAGCGCTTCGCCGGGGAGCAGCACGGGTTCCGGCAGGCGGCGACGATCGTGGCAGCCCTGGAGGCGGAGTTGTCGTTCTACGGTCAGGTGTTCGGCTTCGAGACGCCGGGCGTGGCGCGGCTGGAGCTGTCGCGGTGAGGCCGCCGCGGCTGCGGGCCGGCGACACGCTGGCTCTGGTGGCGCCGGCCGGACCGGTGCCGGCGGACCTGCTGGAGAAGGCGCTGCCGGTGCTGCGCGGCTGGGGCGTCGAGGTGCGGGTCGGGCCGTGCGTGCGGGCCGAGCCGGGCTCGCCGCCGTACCTGTCCGGTTCGGACGCGGCGCGGGCAGCGGAGTTCACCGAGGCGTGGCTGGATCCCGGGGTGCGGTGCGTGCTGGCGGCGCGCGGCGGGTACGGCGTGCAGCGGATGCTGGACCTGGTGGACTGGGCGGCGCTGCGGGCGGCGGGCCCGAAGGTGCTGGCCGGGTCGTCGGACATCACGGCGTTGCACCGGGCGGTGGACGTCCACCTCGGACTGTCCACTTTGTTCTCCCCGATGCCGGCGAGCGTGCTGTTCGACGACTTCGCGGTCGAGCACCTGCGGCGGTCGCTGTTCGAACCGGAGCGGACCACGGTGGTGCGCGGCGGTTCGGCGCTGGTGCCGGGCCGGGCGTCGGGGGTGTTGACGGGTGGGAACCTGTCGCTGCTGGCGGCGGGGATCGGGACACGGGAGCACGGGTCGGCGCGGGACGCGATCGTGCTGCTGGAGGACGTGACGGAGGGCGTGTACCGGCTGGACCGGATGCTGACGCAGCTGCTGCGCAGCGGCTGGTTCTCCGGGGTGCGCGGGATCGTGCTGGGTTCGTGGGCGGCGTGCGGGGCTCCGGCGGACGTGCGGGCGCTGGTGCTGGACCGGCTGGGGCCGTTGGGGGTGCCGCTGGTGGAGGAGTTCGGGTTCGGGCACGTGGCGTCGTCGCCGACGTTGCCGCTGGGGGTGCCGGTGACGTTGGACGCGGACCTGGGGACGCTGACGTTCGACTCCCCCGCGTTGTCATGACGCCGGAAGAGGCGCGGGACCGGTTCACCGCGGCACGGGTGGCGCGGCTGGCGACGGTGTCGGCCGACGGGGTGCCGCACCTGGTGCCGGTGACGTTCGCGGTGCGAGGCGACGTGGTGGTGTTCGCGGTGGACCACAAGCCGAAGTCGACGACGGCGTTGCGGCGGCTGCGCAACATCGAGTCGAACCCCGCGGTGTGCTTTCTCGCCGACGGTTACGCCGAGGACTGGTCGCGGCTGTGGTGGGCGCGGGCGGACGGGGTGGCGCGGGTGGAGCCGCCGGGCGCCGAGCCGGTGGCGTGGCTGGTGGCCAAGTACGAGCAGTACGCGCAGCGGCCGCCGGAGCACGCGGTGGTCGTGACGGACGTGCACACGTGGAGCGGCTGGGCCGGGAGCTAAGAGGACTACCGCGGCGAGGTCCCGCGGTTGCACGATCCGGCGAACTTTCGTCACGTCGCGGTCGGAGACTTCGGCGGCGACATCGGTGCGTACGTCGCCTGGAGCGTCGACGCGGAACGCCACGATCAGCCACCTCGCCGTCGGCGCCGGGCACCGTCGGGGCGGCGTCGCGACCGAACCGCGCTGCCGCTGACGGTCTACTATCGGGAGCTCTAGTCGCGGAGGAACTTCTCCGGGCGGCGCCAGGCGTCGATGATGCCCAGCGGGTCCGGGCGCAGCAGGGACGCCGCCGAGTAGAGGCTGGCCACCACGACCAGGGCGATGAACCACCAGTCGTAGAGGGCCTGCTCGCCCGTCGGGTAGTACACCAGCGTCACGAACACCGACACCGCCACCACCAGCGCCAAGTGCCGGGGCTGCCACTTGAACGCCGACAGCAGCACGAAACCCCAGGTCAGGTACCACGGCAGGGTCGGCGGCATGAGGATCGCCACGGCCAGGAGCGAGATCCCGGCCCGGTAGACCGCCTCCGTGCCGCCGTCGCGGGCGAGCCACCACTGCCGGATGCCGATGCCGATCAGCAGGAGCATGCCCGCCGCGCGGGCGACCGTCACGAACGGCGAGACCTGGACGTCCACGATCAGGTGGACCAGGTTGTAGAACACCTCGCCGATGCCGGTGGGGATGTTGAGCCAGTTCGCGATGAGCTGCGGGGCCTTGAGCCCGGACCACCAGCCGAGGTTGAGCGAACCCAGCGAGATCCACGTGCCCGCCACGAACACCGGTAGGAACAGGCCCACCGAGGCCGCGCCGGCGCGCAGGAAGTTGCGGACCTTCGACTCGCCCGTGAGGTGGTTGGCCCACATCCAGACGATGAACGGCAGCGCGATCGCCGCGGTGGGTTTGATCAGCATGCCGATCGTGACCAGGACGACCGCGAGGGCGTGCTTGCGCTCGAGGGCGGCGAGGACGCCGATGGTGAGGAACGCGAGCATCATCAGGTCGTTGTGCGGGCCGCCGAAGAGGTGGATGACCATCATCGGGCTGGCCACCGCGAGCCACAGCGCGACCGGGAGCTTGCCGCCGAGGTGCTTGACCAGCCGCGGCAGTGCCCAGAGCGTCCCGGCCAGGCCGGCCAGCAGCACGACGCGCATGAGGATGACGCCGAGGATCATGTTGTCGCCGGTGGTGGCGACCACGCCCTTGGAGATCAGCAGGAACAGCGGGCCGTACGGGGCCGGGGTGGTCTGCCAGAGCGGGTGGACGTTCTGCACGACGTTCGGCAGCACGTCGAGCTCGGCGGGGCCGTTGGCGTACGGGTCGCGCCCGTAGAGCAGCTGGGCGCCCTGGCCGAGGTAGGAGAAGACGTCGCGGGTGAACAGCGGCGGCGACACCAGCAGCGGCGCCATCCAGCAGCCGGCGGCGACCAGGATCGGGCGGCTGCCGATGCGGCCGGCGAGGACGTAGCGGCCGAGGCGGACCCACGCCCAGACGACCATGCCGAAGCCGGTGTAGAGGACGGCGTTGGCGAGCATGCGCCCGTGGCCGTAGCGGACCCACGAGAGCGGGCCGTGGCCGAGCACGGGGTCGGAGATCAGGATGCCGCCGGCGCCGAGGGCGGCGATCATCAGCAGGGTGCTGCCGACGGTGCCCATCGCGATCGTGCGGTAGGGGAATCGCGAGGGCACGCGGAGCCGCTCGGCCAGGCCGGTCGAGGGCGTCTGTGCGGGGTCGGTGGTGGTCGCCATTTCCGTTCGGAGATTACACACCGCGCTCGTGCGGAGTTCCCGCAGTATCAGTCAAGGTCCTTTCGGGGGCTCCGGGTGGCGGAGCCCCCGGCTCGGGGCGAAGCCCCGGAGTCACTGCGTCGCGGTGCTGGAGGGTGCCGCCGGGCAGGGCGGCCAGCAGGGACTTCGTGTACTCGTGCTGTGGATCGAGCAGGACCTGTTCGACGGTGCCGGTTTCGACGAGCTCGCCGCGGTACATCACGGCGACGCGGTCGGCGATGTTCCAGGCCAGGCCGAGGTCGTGGGTGATCACCAGGGCGGCGAGGCCGAGTTCGCGGCGCAGCCGCAGCAGCAGTCCGAGGATCTCGCCGCGGACGGACGCGTCGAGGGAGGCGACCGGTTCGTCGGCCACCACCACCGACGGTTCGAGCGCCAGTGCCCCGGCGATGACGACGCGCTGGCGCTGGCCGCCGGAGAGCTGGTGCGGGAGCCGGTCGGCGTACTTCCCGGCGGGCCGCAGCTCGGCGGCTTCCAAGGCCCGGTGGACGACGGCCCGCTCGTCGGGGAGCTGGTGGATCCGGGGGCCCTCGGCGACGGCCTCGTAGACGGTGTGGGCCGGGTTGAGCGCACTCGTCGGGTCCTGCAGGACGAGCTGGACCCGACGGCGGTAGGCCTTGAGCCCGGCCCCGCCTGCCGGGACGGGCTTCCCGGCGTAGCGGACCACGCCGGAGTCGGGTTTCTGCAGGCCCAGCAGGGTGCGGGCGAGCGTGGTCTTGCCGGAGCCGGACTGGCCGACCAGGGCGACGATCTCGTCGCGGGACACCGTGAGGTCGACGCCGGCGACGGCGTCGATGCGCTTACCGGTGCGGTCGCGGAAGGACACGCGCAGGTTTTCGGCGGCCAGCAGCGGCTCGCCGGTGGGGGCGCGGTCCGCCGGTTCGGGTGGCAGCGGGGTGCTGGTGGCCGGGGCGAAGCGGGACACCGGGTCGCCGACGGTCGGGAACGCCGCGGCCAGGGCGCGGGTGTGGTCGTGGCGGGGCGAGCCCATCACCTCGGCGCTAGGGCCTTCTTCGACGATCTGCCCGTCGTACATGACGGCGATGCGTTGGCAGGTGGCGGCGAGCACGGACAGGTCGTGGCTGATCATGATCAGCCCGATGTGCTGCTCGGCGACCAGCTTGGTGAGCAGGGCGAGGACCTGGGCCTGGACGATGACGTCGAGGGCGGTGGTCGGCTCATCGGCGATGATCAGCCGGGGTGAGCAGGCCAGCGCCATGGCGATCATGACGCGCTGCTTCTGCCCGCCGGACAGCTCGTGGGGGTAGGCCCCGGCCCGGCTCGGGGGCAGGTCGACCTGGGTGAGCAGTTCGGCGACGCGGGCCTCGACCTCGGTGTCGGTGAGCGCCTTGCCCGCGGGCGGGTGCAGCCGCAGCGGTTCGGCGATCTGCTCGCCGATCCTGCGGACGGGGTTGAGCGCGTGCATGGCGCCCTGGAACACCACCGACGCCTCGGCCCAGCGGACCGCGCGCAGCCGTCCCCACTTCATGGTGGTGACGTCTTCGCCGTCGAGGAGGATCTCGCCGGTGATCTTGGCGGTGCGCGGCAGGAGGCGCAGCACGCTCATCGCGACGGTGGACTTGCCCGAGCCGGACTCGCCGGCGACGCCGAGGGTGCCGCCGGGGTCGAGGGTGAGGCCGACGCCGCGGACGGCGGGGACGGCGGAGTCCCCCACCGCGTAGGTGACGGTCAGGTCGGTGAGCTGCAGCAGCGGGGTGGTCACTTCTTCAACCTCGGGTTGAACACGGTCTCCAGGCCCCGGCCGACCAGGGTGAAGAAGAGGACGACGAGGACGATGGCGATACCCGGCGGGAGCACGTTCCACCAGGCGCCGCGGCTGATGGCGCCGTTGTTGAGCGCGTTTTCCAGCACCAGGCCCCAGGTGATGGAGTTGGGGTCGCCGACGCCGAGGAACGACAGCGTCGCGTCGGCGATGACGGCGTTGCCGACGACGAGGGTGGTGTTGGCCAGCACCAGCGGCATCACGCCGGGCAGGACGTGCCGGCCGATGATGTGCCGGTGGCCGCCGCCGAGAGCGTGGGCGCGCTCGATGTAGGGGCGGCTCTCGATGGTCAGCGTCTGGGCCCGGACGAGCCGGGCGGTGCTGGGCCAGGCGGTGAGGCCGATGGCGACGATGATCGTGCCGACGCCCCTGGGCAGCACCGCCGAGAGCGCGATCGCGAGGATCAGCGAGGGCAGGACCAGGAAGAAGTCGGTGAACCGCAGCAGCGTCGCCGACACCCAGCCGCCGAAGTGGGCGGCGGTGATGCCGATGAGGGTGCCGATCACGACCGAGAGCAGGGCGGCGGAGAACCCGACGAGCAGGGAGATCCGGCTGCCCCAGACGGTCAGCAGCAGCACCGAGCGGCCGAAGTTGTCGGTGCCGAGCCAGAAGTCGGCGTTCGGCGGGGACAGCGGTGCCCCGGTGGCCTTGGTGACGTCGAGGCCGCTCTCGTCGCTGACCAGCGGCAGGAGCAGGGCGACGAGCACGGTGGCGCCGAGCAGGACGAGCCCGGCGAGCGCGGCCCGCTGGCCGGAGAACTCGCGCCAGGTCTTCCTCAGCGCCGCGCGGCGGCGGCTCCAGGCGATCTGCCGGGGCGTCTCGGCGGTGGTCATGAGGTACGCACCCTCGGGTCGAGCACGCGGTAGAGCAGTTCCGCGAGCAGGTTCATCAGCACCACCGCGCTCGCCAGCACGGTGAACACGCCCTGCAGCACCGGCAGGTCGGGGCCGTGCAGCGCGTCGTAGGTGAGCTGCCCGAGCCCGGGCCAGCTGAACACGGCCTCGACGGTGACCGCACCGGCGACGACCTGGCCGAACTGCATGAACACCAGCGTGGTGGTCGGCAGCAGGGCGTTGGGGACGGCGTGGCGGCGGCGGACGAGGTCGTCGCGCAGGCCCTTGGCGCGGGCGGTGGTGAGGTAGTCGGCGTCCATCTCCCCCAGCAGCGACGACCGCATGATCAGCATGTACTGGGCGTAGAACACCGCCAGCAGCGTCACGCACGGCAGCACCAGGTGGTGCAGGACGTCGAGGGTCTGGGAGAGGAAGTCGGGGGCGGCGTCCGGGGAGTGCATGCCGCGGCTGGGGAACAGGCCGCCCGTCACCACGAGCAGCATCAGGCCGAGCCAGAACTGCGGGACCGACCACAGGGTCAGCGCGAGCCCGGTCTGGCTGCGGTCGAAGAAGCTGTCGCGGCGCCAGGCGGCGCGGATGCCCAGCCACAGCCCGAGGAGGACGGCGAGCAGGGTGGCGCTGCCGACGAGCAGGATGGTCGGCCAGAGCCGTTCGCCGATCATGTCCGCGACCGGGCGGCCGTTGTTGAGCAGCCGGGATTCGCCGAGGTTGCCGTGCAGCAGGTCCCGGAAGTAATTGCGGAACTGGACGAGGACGGGCTTGTCGACGCCCATCTTTTCGCGCAGTTCGGCGATCTGCTGCGGGCTGGTGGGGTGGTCGCGGGTCATGGTGGCGGCCGGGTCGCCGGGCAGCAGCCGGAAGAGGAAGAAGAACAGCACGATCACCAGCACGACGCTGATCAGTGCTTCGAGGAGCTTCTTGAGCACGAACCGGGCCGTGCCGGTGCCGCCGCGGTGGGGCGCGGGGTGGCCGGCCACCCCCGCCGGGGCCGGGTTGGGGCGGTGCTGCGCGCCGGCCGCCGGCGTCGTGGCGCGGCGGGCGCGCCAGCTTGCCC